>JAMLGI010000001.1:0-300000 GCA_023958085.1 Solirubrobacterales bacterium
CTCGCTCGAGAACGTCACGACTCTGGTCACTCGCTCGGAGGACCTGGCTCGGGGTGAGGCTCGTGAGAGCTTCGATCTGGTCACCGCCCGGGCGGTCGCCCCGCTGGATGCCCTGGCTGAACTCGGAGCTCCCCTGCTGAAGACGGGAGGCAGCCTTGTCGCCTGGAAGGGCGAGCCCGAACCGGAAGGAGAAGCGGCCGTGCTGCGGACCTCCGACCGGACCGGAATGACGGTGGACCGGTCGGTGCCGGTTCGGCCGTACTCTTCAAGCCGGGAGCGGCGACTGTACATCCTGAAGAAGATCGCCCCCACATCCGACAACCTGCCCCGCCGCCCCGGGCTTGCCCGCAAGCGCCCGCTGGCCGGACGGAGAAGCAACTGATCACGTGACAACAACTCAAGGAAATGAAAGATTGACCGGAACCGGCCGGAAAGGCAGAGCCTCGTGGGACTGATCTACGCGATCGCCAATCAGAAGGGCGGGGTCGGCAAGACCACCACCGCCGTCAACCTCGGATCCGCCTTCGCCCGTCTCGGTCGAAGGGTCCTGGTGGTCGACCTCGACCAGCAGTGCAATGCCACGGTCGGCCTCGGTCTCGGCCGCGACGACCGTCCCTCGAGCTACGAGGTCCTCGCCGGGGAGTCGACCGTCGCCGAGGCGGCTCGCTCGGCCGGACCGGAGAATCTCTGGGTGGTCCCGGCCAGCCGCGACCTCGCCGGATCGGTGGTCGAGCTTCCCCGGCTGGATCAGCCAAACTTCCAGCTCAGCCGCCAGATGGGCGAGGTTGACGAAAGATTCGACATGATCCTGATCGACTGTCCTCCGGCGCTCGGTCCGGTAACCGTCAACGCCCTGGTCGCCTCCGATCGGGTGATCGTCCCGGTCCAGGCCGAGTATCTGGCCCTGGAGGGACTGGTCGAGTTTCTCGACACCCTCTCCACCGTCCGTCGCGAGATGAATCCGAGCCTCGAACTGGCCGGGGTCCTGGTCACCATGCATGACGAACGGACCAGGCTGGCCCAGGATGTGGAGCGCGAACTCCGCGACCACTTTTCCGAGACCGTATTCCGCACCGTGATCCCCCGGGCGGTCCGGGTGGCCGAGGCCCCCAGCTACGGGATCCCGGTCACCGAGTACGCTCCCGGGTCACGTGGATCGACCGCATACATCGCGCTGGCAGAGGAGGTGATCGAGCGTGGCTGAAAAGCGGGGAATGGGCCGCGGGCTCGGGGCGATCCTGCCCCAGAGCGCGAACGGGCCCGACATGCGCGAACTTCCGGTTGAATCGATCAAGCCCAATCCAGGCCAGCCCCGAACCCGGTTCGCGAAAGAGGCACTCCAGGCCCTGGCCGACTCGATCGCTGCATCCGGAGTGATCCAGCCGTTGATCGTCCGGCCGGCCGGCCGCGGTGGCTACGAGATCATCGCCGGAGAGCGGCGCTGGCGGGCGGCCCGGATCGCCGGGGTCGAGAAGGTACCCGTGGTGGTCCGTGACTCGGACGAGGCGGACCGACTCGAAGTCGCCCTGATCGAGAACATGGTCCGGGAAAACCTGAACCCGGTCGAGGAGGCACGGGCCTGCGCCGCCCTGGTCGAGGATCTCGGCCTGAGCAAGGAGGAACTTGGCCGACGGGTGGGCAGGTCCCGACCCCAGATCTCCAACCTGATCCGGCTGCTCGACCTCCCCGACGACGTTCTCGACCTGCTCGAACAGGGTGAACTGAGCGAAGGGCACGGCCGGGCGATCCTGCAGGTGCCGGACCACGACCGCAGAAGGGACCTGGCCCGCCGGGCCGTTCGGGAAGGATGGTCGGTCCGGCAGACCGAGGCCGGCGCCAGGGAGCTTGCCGAACCGGCCACCCGGAGCAAGGCCGGTCCCGGCCTCAGCGCGGAGGAAAGGGAGGCGATCGCTGCGATCACCGAGAAACTGGAGACCGCGCTGGATCACCCGGTCCGCCTCAAGCCACGCGGCGACCGTCTGGTCCTCGAGATCTCCCTGGACGAGCTGGAACAGGCGGTTGATCTGGCCGACCGGCTCGGGTAGGTCCGCCGGTCCCGAGGTCTCGCCGCGCTACGAATCCTTGAGGAAGTCGTCCGGTGAGACGTCGTCGAGGAAGTCCTTGAATCGCTCGACCACCTGATCGTTGTCCTCAACCGCCTGATCGAACTCGATCGAGGACTCCTCGATCACGTCCTCGGAGACAAAGATCGGTGCTTCGACCCGGACGGCCAGCGCCAACGCATCCGAGGGCCGGGAGTCCAGTTCAATCTCGCTTCCGGAAACCGAAAGCGTGATCGACGCGTAGAACGTGTTGTCGCGAAGTTCGTTGATCGAGATCCGCTCACAACTGGTGCCGACCTGGTCGAGCAGTTCGACCATCAGATCGTGGGTCATCGGCCGAGGTGTCTCGGCGCCCTGGAGCTTCATCAGGATCGCCGCAGCCTCCGGATGTCCGATCCAGATCGGCAGGAACCGGTTGTCGTCGATCGTCTTCAGCAACACGATCGGCTGTTTGCCGACCATGTCGAAACTGACCCCGTAGATCTGAACCTCACGCATCGCCGACCGATTATAAATCGCGGGCCGTCCGATCCCCGGCCGACCACACCTCTTCGCTCCGCGGAAAGGCATCGACAGAGCTCCGGCAGTACAATCCCGCTTCCTCGCGAGGGCGATTAGCTCAGTCGGTTAGAGCGCATCTCTGATAAGGATGAGGCCCCTGGTTCGAATCCAGGATCGCCCACTCGGAACCACCAGAACGACGCCTGCCGCGTCACCACGGTCGGGATGACCGACTCGTGTACGTGGGTACTGTCGCCGGCCATCCCAACCGGGCTTCTTGCATCCGTCGCCCTGGAGGTCCCGAGTGTTGGCGGGCACCGCCCCGGAACCACCAGAGCGGCGTCTGCGGCGTCACCCCGGACGGGACGAACAGCTCATGTACCCACGTACTATCGCGGCCCGTCCCGTCCGGGTTCCTTGTATCCATCCGCTCTGGCGATCCCGGTGCAGCACCCGGGGTTTGTCGTCGGCCATCCCGACCGGGCTTCCGGCATCCACCCGCCACAAACCATTCTGGAGCCGATTTAGGCTGTATAGCCGCCACAATCGGCTCCAGAACGGGAGCGGGTACGCGATTTTCGGTTCTGGAGCCGATTTAGGCGAAATGGCCGCCACTATCGGCTCCAGAATGGTTGGAGGGGGGCCGGTTGAGGGCGCGCTCGTTCGAGCCGGGGGTCCTCCGGGTCCTCCGGAGTCTCAGGTGATCTGGCGTTCCAGGGCGAGCTGGAGCAGGCGTTCGACCAGATCGGGGAAGGTGATCCCCGCAGTTTCGGCCGACTGAGGAAGCAGCGAGGTCTCGGTGAGCCCGGGTACCGCGTTGATCTCGAGGATCCAGGGCCCGTCCGCCCCGAGGATCAGGTCAACCCGGGCGAACCCCTCGCAACCGAGTGCGGTCCAGGCGGCCAGCCCGACTCGCTGAACCTCGGCGGCGAGGGCCGGATCCAGTTCGGCCGGGCAGGTGAATCCGGCTCCGCCAACCTCGTAGCGGGCCTCGAAATCAAAACCCTCCCGACCGTGAGTCGTCACCTCGAGCACCGGCAGCGCTTCGCCTCCGACAACCGAGACGGTCAGCTCCCTTCCGTCAATCCAGCGTTCGAACAGCGCCCGGCTGTCGTAGCTCAGGGCAGTGATCAGGGCACCCGGAAGCTCGGCCGGATCGCGGACCACCTTGATCCCGAGTGACGACCCCTGGGAGGCCGGCTTCGCCACGGCGGGCAGACCGAGCAGCTCGATTCCACGGGGGAAGGTCGCGGCCGCCCCGAAATCCCGGATCGCCGCCTCGCTGTAGGTGAGCCAGTCCGGGGTCGGCAGCCCGGCCTCCCGCAGCAGGTGTTTGGCCAGGATCTTGTCCATGCAGCGCTGGCAGGAGGACGCGCCCGGGCCCGTATAGGGGATTCCGAGAATCTCGAGCAGGGACTGGATCGTGCCGTCCTCGCCGTCAACTCCGTGCAGCGCAATGAAGGCTACGTCGGGTCGGTCGGCTTCGAGCCGTTTCACCAGGTCGGGTCCCGGATCGAGCTCCATCACCTGATGTCCGAGACCGCTCAGGGCCTCGCTGACCCGCCCGCCAGACCGGAGCGAAACTCCTCGTTCAAGCGAACGCCCGCCCTGAAGCACAGCTACCTTCATCGGCTCTCCTCCTCTGTCCTCGCTCCACTTTCCAGTCCCCCGATCGACTCGACCAGGTCCCGATGCTCCCGGGCCACAACCCCGATCCGGTGGATGCCCTCGGTGATCTCGTCCTCGGAGACTCCCGAAAAGTTGAGCCGCATCGAACGATGTCCCCGCCCGTCAACGTAGGCCGAGGTGCCGGGAACGAACGCGACGCCCCGTTGGAGCGACTTGGCGAGCAGGTTCTCGGTGTCGATTCCCTCCGGCATCGTGGCCCAGAGAAACAGCCCCCCGTCGGGGTGGCTTCGGGTGTGACCCTCCGGGAAGTGTTCCTCGATCGCGGCGATCATCGTGTCCCTCCGGCCGCGGTAGATCAGGCGCAGCTCGTCGATGTAGGCCTGCCAGTTGTCGTCCCGGAAGTAGTGACCGGCAAAGTCCTGGGTCAGGGTCGAGGTGCAGAGATCGGAGGCTCCCTTGCCCAGCACAACCTTCTCCCGGATCGGCCGCGGGGCCACGATCCAGCCCAGTCTCAAACCGGCCGAGAGAATCTTCGAGAAGGTTCCGAGGTAGACGACGTAGCCGCCGGCATCCAGGTTGTGCAGCGTGGGCAGTGGATCCCCGTCGAACCGAAGCAGGCCGTACGGATTGTCCTCGACCACGATCACCTCGTACTCGGCAGCCAGTTCGACCAGGCGAATCCGGCGTTCGAGCGAGAGCGTCACTCCCGCCGGGTTCTGAAAGGTGGGCACCGAGTAGATGAACTTCGGTCGGCGGCCCTCGGCCGCCAGGGCCGCGAGGGTCTCCTCCAGCAGATCGATCCGCATCCCGTCGTGATCGCACTCGATCTGGCGAACATCCGCCTCGTAGGTGAGAAAGGTCGGCAGGGCCCCGGGGTAGGTGGGGGCATCGCAGATCAGCACGTCACCCGGGTCCAGCAACACCTTGCTGATCAGGTCGATCGCCTGCTGACCACCGGTGGTGACGGTGACCTCGTGCGGATCCACCGTCATGTTCTCGGCGGCCATCACTTTCACGATCTGTTCCCGCAGCAGCCCGGTGCCCTCGGTCGGCCCGTACTGAAGTGCCTCGGCCAGCGAGCTGCGGGCGATCCGGTTCATCTCGGCGGTGAAGGTGTCGGCCGGAAAGGTCGAGGTGTCGGGCAGGCCACCGGCGAGGGAGATCACCTCCGGCCGGGCCGTGATCTCCATCATGTCCCGCATCGCCGAGGAGCGCATCACTCTCGTCCTCCGGGCAAACAGGGCCGCGTATCGTTCGAGGTCCCGCGATCTCGTGCCGGGTCGCCGGGAGGATGGTTGCGCCGCCATTTTTCTATTCTCCTCTTATCGGCACTTTCGAGACAATCTGCCTTGGCCTCGGGCTGGGGATCGTCACCGGCATGGTTGCCGGCACCACCGGCCTGGAAGGTTCGGCCCGTGGCCGGATGGCCCTGCTCGCCGCGGTGATCGCCCTGGTCGCCGGATGGATCGTCACCTCCCTGGTCGACGGGGCGGTCGTCGTCGGTCTGCTGGTCTCGGCTCTGGCCGGGCTGCTTTCCTGTGCCGTGGTCAGCAGCGTGATCGCCGGAGCGACCCGGCGAGGCGGCACGGCGGCACTGGTCCTGATCGCGGTCTTCGTCGCCCTGGTCATCCTGGCGATAACTCTGATCTTCCCCTACTTTGCGCTGCTGCCTGCCGCCGGACTGATCTGGCTTGGGCTGACCCGCCGCCGCAAGGCGGCGCGCAAGCACGCCGGCCTGCGCATCCTGCGGTAGAGGCCAATGGCCCGCAAGCTGGTCCTGGCCTACGTCGACTCACTCCGAACCGACATGCTCGAGGCGACCATCGCCGCCGGTCGCGCCCCCACCCTTTCCCGCCTGGTCAAGCGTGGCACCCTGGTCCGGGACTGCGTCTCCTCCTTCCCCTCGGTCACCCCGGTGGCATCTGCCGAGATGGTCACCGGGGTCGCTTCCGATCAGCACTGGATTCCGGGGATGAACTGGTACCACCGGACCGAGCGCCGCTACGTCGAGTACGGATCCTCGATTGCCGCGACCCGGGCTTTCGGATTCTTCCGGTCGCTCCACGACCTCGTCTACAACATGAACCTGGCCCATCTCTCGCCGGCCGTCGAGACGGTCTTCGAGAGCCTTGACGACCGGGGCCTCGACACCGCCTCGACCCCGTTCCTGATCTACCGGGGCCGCCATCGGCATGACGTCACCCTCGCCGGGTTGACCGGCAAGGCGGTCGAGGCGGGCCTGCTCAAGTTCCACTACGGAACCTGGGGCCCGAAGGAGCTTTTCTACGGGGATCTCTACTCCTCGATGGAGATCCCGTGCAAGGGCACCAACGTGCCGGGCCGGCGCGATCCGTACTCGGCCTGCTGTGCGGCCGAACTGATTGCCCGCGACCGGTTTGACTTCCTGCTGCTCTCCTTCCCCGACAACGACAACTACTCCCATCGCAAGGGCCCCGAAGCGTCCGGCGACTCGATCGAACGGGTGGACCTCTGTATGGCGGAGGTGGTCCGGGCGGCCGGCGGCACCGAGAAGTTCCTCGCCGAGTATGCCCTGGTCCTGCTGGCCGACCACGCCCACACCGCGGTTGACAGCGAACTGGATCTGATCAGCTGGATGGCTGAGAGATGGCGGGTGCTCGGACCGTCTGATGATCGCCCCGAACGAGCCGAACTCGCGGTCAGTCCGACTTCCCGGGCGGCCGGGATCTATCTCCTTGAGGAGAGCACGAACCGCACCTCCCTGGCGGCACTCCACCGACAGGTGCGGGAGCACGCCGCTTCGCTCGACGGGGTCGAACTGACCGTCTGGATCGAGGATGCGGACGGCAGTCCGGTGGTTTCCGGTCCCGGCCGGACCGCCCCGGTCCCGGCCGGATCCTCGGTGGTGGTTTCGCGTTACGGTCGCCGCTTTGCCTTCCGGCCGTCACCGGTCTCCGGTCGACGGCGGAAGCGGGCCACGCCGGACCATGAAACGGTCGCCGACCGGCGCGGCAACGAGTGGGAGATCACCGGCAACCAGGAGGCACTCGAGGCGCTGGTCGAGGATGGAGTGATCCGGACCCCGGTCTATCCCGACGCACTGGCCCGGCTCTGGGCGGCGGCTCGTTCTCCTCATTCGGGCGAGATCCTGATCTCGGTCGCGCCCGGCTTCGAGTGCGTCGACTGGGGCGGAGTGACCCACGTTCCCGGCGGTTCTCACGGTTCGCTGCGGCGTGAGGACTCGGAGGGACCGCTGCTGTTCTGTGGCTGTGGCCCGGATCTGCCGGATTCGACCCGGTCCGCCGCGGAGCCCTGGGCCCTGCGTGACGTCGCCGGTGTGATCCGGGAGTTCTTCTCAGCTTGATCCAGATGGCATGGCCGGGCAGATCAGGGCGCCGGCACCATGAACGGTTCGATCGAGTCGGCCCGGCCGCGCCGGTTGATCTCCACCGCAGCACCCATCACCCAGACGTCGTTCTCAGCGGTCTCGAACCGGACCGGCATCCCGGTTCGAAGGCGTTCGATCGCCCCCTCCTTCCGGACACCGAGTACCGAGTCGCGCGCCCCGGTCATCCCGACATCGCTGATGAAAGCGGTGCCGCCTGGAAGCACCCGGCCGTCGGCGGTCGGTACGTGGGTGTGGGTACCGAGTACGGCCGCGGCACGGCCGTCCAGATACCAGCCCAGGGCCACCTTTTCGCTGGTCACCTCGGCGTGGAAGTCGACGATCACCGCCTCGGCCCCCTCCTCGCCCAGCCGGTCCAGCAGCAGGTCGGCCTCGTCGAATGGCGAACGGGCGGCGTCCAGTCCGACCGTTCCGCTGAGGTTGACCACCCCGACCCTCATTCCGCCGGCGTCCAGGATGCAGTGCCCCCGGCCCGGGTTCGCTCGCCGGTAGTTCGCCGGCCGAATCACCCGCTCGGTCCGGTCGAGATACTCGTAGGCACTGCGGTGCCGGTAGGTGTGATTGCCAAGGGTGATCACGTCCGCCCCGAGATCGAATAGTTCCAGTCCGGTCTTCTCGGTTATTCCCATTCCCCCGGCCGAGTTCTCCCCGTTCACGACCAGCAGATCCCAGGCGAATCGCTCCCGCAGCGAGGGAAGTGCCCGGGCCAGGCCCCGTCGCCCCGGGCTCCCGACCACGTCGCCGATAAACAGGAGTTTCACACCGGAAGCCTACCCCGCCCCGACCGGGCGCCGAATGTGTGCTGACACATCCCCACGATGCATCAGTACCTGTTCGGCCGCGCGGTTGACGTAGGTTTCCGGGGCGATGGAAGCGTTCGAGCCACAATCAGCGCTGGCCGCCCGGGGGCTCGGCAAGCAGTTCGGGGATCGGGTGGCCCTTCGGAACGTCGATTTCTCGGTTGCCCCGGGGGAGGTGGTCGCGCTGATCGGACCGAACGGGGCCGGCAAGACCACCCTGCTCTCGATCCTCGCCGGGATCCAGCCCCCGGACCGGGGCGAGGTGCAGAGCAACGGGGTCGGCTGGGTGCCTCAGCAGCCGGCGCTCTACCGGCGCCTGACGGTGGCCGAGAATCTGATGCTTTTCGCCCGCCTGCAGTTCGCGGCGGGCCAGGGACGGATCGACCCGGCGGAAAGGGTTTCCCGGATGCTTGAGCTGACCGGACTCGCCGGTCGCCGGGGTGACCGGGTCGGGACCCTCTCCGGAGGCAACCAGCAGCGGGTGAACATCGCGATCGGCCTGATGGCGGAGCCGGGGGTGCTGCTGCTGGACGAGCCGGCGGTTGGCCTTGATCCCGCCCAGCGGGCCCGGCTCTGGGAGTTCATCCTCGGGCTGGTCGAGTCCGGAACCTCGGTTGCCTTCTCGACCCACGACATCCAGGAGGCCGATCGTTACGCCGCCCGGATCGTGGTTATCGCCGACGGCGAGGCGATCTTTTCCGGCTCGGCGGCCGACCTCCGCCAGGCGGTCGCGGCGAGCGGGGCCGGAATGCCGGATCTCGAATCTTCGTTCCTCGCCTTCCTTCACGCGGAGGGACACTGATGGAGTCCGGAGGGCCGGGATGAGGTGGCTGCTGCTCAAGGACCTCCAGATCCTGTGGCGCTCCCCCGCCCAGTTTCTCCTGCTGGTGCTCTACCCGATCCTGATTGCCCTGCTGGTCGGTTTCGCCTTGACCCGGGGGCCGGAGCAGTCCACGGTGGCGCTCTACAATGCCGCCCCGCCGGGAGCCACTCTGGGAATCGAGAAGGCGAAGTTGAGTGGGGCCGAGATCCGGAATCAACTCTGCGAGCGGGTGGACTGCGTCGATGCCACCAGCCGCCAGGAGGCGCTGGACCTGGTCCGGTCCGGAACCGCCACCGCCGCGGTGATCCTGCCGGAGGAGCTCGCCTCGCAGATTCGATCGCTGGCTTCGATCTCCCCCCAGCGACCGAAGATCGAGATCGTGGTCAACGGCTCCGACACGGTCGAGAACCAGGTCGTGGACGATCGGATCGACTCGATGCTGGCCGAAGCGAACCTGCTGATCGCGAAGCGTCTTGCCACCGGGGCGGTGAACTACCTCGACCTGCTCGGGTCCGGCGGGGAACTCGAGCTGCTCGGCAACCGGGTCGAGGTACTCGGCCTCTCCAGGGCCGCGACCACCCTCAGGGAGATCCGGGCCGAACTCCCGCCGGGGCCCGGCCGGGACAAGCTCGACCGGGCGATCGAGTTCGCTCGTCTGGCTGCCGCCAATCTCGACCTGGCCGAACCGATGCTGCGGGCGATCGCCCAGCCGATCGAGGCCGACAAGACCGAGGTGGGCGGCAGCGCGGCTTCACTCGACACCTTCGCGATCGCAGCCACCGCGGCACTCGCCCTGATGTTCGTGACGGTGCTGCTGGTGGCCGGCTCGCTGGCGCTCGAACGGGAGGAGAACGCCTTCACCCGTCTGGCTGCGGGTCTGACCACCCGTTCCCGCATCCTGGTGGCGAAGCTCGGACTCGGCACTGTGGTCGGCTTCGGGGTGGTTCTCCTCCTTCTGGTGGTGATGACCGCCTTCCTGCCGATCGAGTGGTCCCGGGCCCCGCTCTGGATCCTCGCCACGGTTCTCGCGGCCCTGGCTTTCGCCGCGGTCGGGGCCGCCCTCGGTGCTGTCACCAGGGAGGTGCGGGCGGCCAGTCTCGGAGCGATCATGATCTGCCTGCCACTGGCCCTGCTCTCGCTGGTGCCGGACGACGCGGTCGGAGCCCTGATCCAGACCGTGATCGGCCTGGTCACCGCGCTCTTCCCCTTTCGACCGGCCCTGGATGCGTTGAGTGGCGGGCTCGAGCTGGCCGGTCCCGGGATCTGGGTCAACCTGGCTCACCTGCTGGTCCTCACCTTGGCCTACGGAGCGGTCGCCCGTCTCGCCCTGCGACGCTTCTGAACCAGACCCGGCTTCACCGATGAGATGTTTGTCCCGTCCGGGTGACGCCGCAGACGCCGCTCCTTTGATGGTTTTCCGAGCGGACGGTCCAATACGCGGGTGCTGCACCGGGACCGTCCAGAGCGGATGGATGCAAGGAACCGGGAGGAAACGGCCCGCGATCGTACCCACGTACCTGAGCTGGTCGTTTCCTTCCGGTGACGCCGCAGACGCCGCTCTGGTGGTTCCGGGGCAGTGCCCGCCTCTAGACTGCCTGCATGGCACTCCGACGTAACGCTCCCGACAAAGTGAAACTGAAGCTGCGGGGCGACGGTGCCCCGCTCGGTGACCTCGGCAACGACCTGCTGCCGAAAGGGGAGCTGGACGGTCCGGCCTCCGCCTCCCTGATCCGGGACGCCGACGGACACTCCTTTCTCGACTGGTCCGGTGGCGACGGCACCGCCATGCTCGGGCATCCCGATCCGAAGGTGACCGAGGCAATGGTTGCGGCTGCGGTCGGGCGGCTGGGTGAACTCGACCGGGACAGTCATTCGCGGCTGGTCACGCTCACCGAGCGCCTGGCGAACGGGCTGGGTGACCTGGCCAACGATGCCCCCGGCGGCCTCGGCCTCGAGGTCCGGTCCTCACCCGGGCTGGTGTTCGTCAGCCTCAACTCCGGCTTCCCGGGTGCCTACGAATCCTTTCGCGGGGCCATGCTCAAGCGCGACATCTGGCTGCCTCTCACCCCGGAGGCCCCCTGGCTGATGACGCTCGACCACGATTCCGCCGCGATCGACCGGACCGTGCTCGCCGCCGGTGACGCACTTGGAGAACTCGGTTGAGCCCCGGGGGCAGAGCGCTCGTCCGGCTGGCCGACCGCATCAGGGCCGAGGGTGAGCCGCTGGCGCTCCGCGACGAGTGGAGTTCGACCGGCTCGGCGACCGGCGGAAGGCCCGGATACCGGGATGGCGATCCGCGCTTCGGGGAGCTTGCCGCGGCCGGCCCCCGGACCGCCGGCGACCCCGACCGGTACGCCTTCGTGGTGGAGGCGATCAGGGAGGGGTATCTCTGCCACTACGGGACCTCAAGGCTGCTTGAGATGCCCGAACCGGATCTCGCCCTGCTGACCGGCGACCTGCTCTACGCGATCGGTCTGAGCGAGCTCTCCGGCCTCGACGATCTCGAATCCACAGGGATCTTGTCGGATTTGATCCGGGTCGCGGCAGATCTTCAGGCAGCCGGCGAGCCCGATCGGGCGGCGGCTCTCTGGTCGGTCCAGATTATCGCTCTCTCATGCGGAAAACCGGATCGATACGAGGCTCGTCTGGAAGCCGTCGCCGAGGGTGACCCGGCGGCGCTGGAAGCGCTTTTCGAGTGGGCGAAATCAACCGCCGACCGGGTCGGTACCGGGTCGGAGTTCCGGAAAGGCTCCGAGCGAATACACTTCCGGCCGTCCAATCTCTGAAGCTGTGTCTGATCCGTTGAACAAGAACGCCTCCGCGGGGGACGAGCCCCGCATCAACCTGCCCGAACCTCAGCCTCGCGGTTACTTCGAGGGTGAGTCGATGACCCGCCGCAAGGTGTTCACCGTCGCCAGTCAGGCGATCGGTGGCGTCGCCGGTGCCGCCGTGGTTCTCCCCGCGGTCGGCTTCGCGCTCGCGCCGCTTTTCACCCGTGGCGAGGAACGCTGGGAAGCGGTCGGTGCGCTCGACAACTTCGACGCCGAGACCTACACCCCGGTCGTCTTCACCGAGACCCCCGGGATCGGCGAATCCGGCAAGACCACGGCGTACGTTCGACAGGGCTCGGCCGACCACAACGAGAACCCGGACGAGTACATCGCGATCTCGACCCGCTGCGCCCACCTCGGTTGCCCGGTCCGGTTCGTCCAGGCCGCCAAGAACTTCATCTGCCCCTGCCACGGCGGTGTGTACAACTTCCTCGGCGAGCGGATCGGTGGCCCGCCGGTGCGCCCCCTGGACCGTTTCCAGGTCCGTCAGCGCAACGGTCAGGTTGAACTCGGCCCCCGCTACAGCGTGACCAACCAGCTCAAGCCGGTCCGCGCCCGCGACCCCGGGGAGTTCACCGGCGGCATCTGGGAGATCCTCTACCCGCCGCGTCCGTCCACCTTCCCCCCGCCCAAGTGAGCCCGAGTAGCCCATGAAGCTCCTTCCCACCAGAAAGTCGAAGCAGTCCGACGCCGAGCCCGAAGCCAACGGTGAAGACTCCGGGATGTCGGCCCGCGAGCTGGCGGTCCACCACAGCACCCACAAGGCGCAGGATGTCGCCGGCTGGGTCGACTCGCGGACCAACGCCACCGGGATCTACACGGCGATGCTCTCCCGGCACGTGCCGAAGGGGACCAACTGGTTCTACACCCTCGGTTCGGCCACCATGTTCATCTTCGCCATGCAGGCGATCACCGGGGTCTTCCTGGCGATGTACTACGTACCCTCGATCACCCAGGCCTACGGTTCGATCACCCATCTGACCAACGAGGTCTTCATGGGCGAGTTCGTCCGCGGGCTCCACAAGTGGGGCGCCTCGCTGATGATCATCCTGATCTTCCTGCACATGGGACGCACCTTCTTCTTCGGGGCCTACAAGTACCCGCGTGAACTCAACTGGATCATCGGCGTGGTGCTGTTGATCCTGACCACCGTGATGGGCCTCACCGGCTATCTGCTGCCGTTCGACCAGCGGTCCCTCTGGGCCACCGTGGTTGCCAACAACATCACCGGCACCGGCCCGATCGTCGGCCCCTACCTGGCGGACTTCCTCCGGGCCGGACCGGAAGTGGGTGCGACCACGCTCTCCCGCTTCTACTCGCTTCACATGATGGTGGTGCCGGGGCTGATCGCCGCCCTGATCGGCGCCCACCTCTTCCTCGTGGTCAAGCTCGGCACCACCGCGCCACCCTGGGTCCGGGCCGGGCGCCCCAAGGGTTCCCGCCCGAGCGAAACCGTGGAAGCCGGAGTTCCGGCCACGGACGGTGCCGGGGTAACTGCGGAGGAAGCCTTGGCTCCGGCCGAGGTGGACTCACCGGCCGCCGTGGCCGATGATGCCGCTGAAGCCGGGACCGACGGAGAGGAGGTGTCCTCGTGAACAGTCGCGAAAAGGAGGAGTACCTCCGCGAGTACGAGATCCTGAAGAAGAAGGGCAAGCCGTTCTTCCCCTACGCGATCATGAAGGACTCGGTGATGATGCTGATCGTCGCCGCGGTCATGATCGTGATGTCGATCGTGATGGGGGCCGAGCAGGGTCCGAAGGCGGATCCGACGACCACCACCTACGTGCCCCGGCCGGAGTGGTACTTCTTCTACCTGTTCGAGCTGCTCCGGGTGATCAAGCCGCCGGAGCTCACCCCGATCGCCACGATCGGCATCCCCACCATCTGCATGGTTCTGCTCCTGCTGCTGCCGTTCTACGACCGCGGTGCCGAGCGGATTCCCTGGAAGCGCCCGATCGCTTCGGTCACCGGCATCCTGGTGATGATCGCGATGGCCTACCTCACCTACATGGGCGCGGTTGCCGGCTCCCCGACCGAGATCGAGAAGCCGACCGCCTCGCAGTACGAGGCGGGCAAGCTGATCACCGCGGAGTCCGGCTGTCTGGCCTGCCACTCGATCGGCGAGAACGGGGCCCATGGCGGTCTTGGACCGGACCTCACCCACATTGGAGCGAAGCTCCCCCGTCAGGCGATCAAGCGTTCGGTCGCGGTCGGCCCGGGGATCATGCCGTCATTTGACGGACTGGGCGAGGAAAACCTGAACCAGGTCGCCGACTACCTCGCCTCGCTCGACTAGCTGCCCGTATTCTCGGGAACGTGAACCGTTCGGGGTTCCAGCAGATCGAGCCGGTCGGCTCCCACCGGATCACCGGCGGGAGGCGAGGATGACCGACGCCCCTCCGGAACGGGGAGACGAGCAGTTCGCCGACGAGGTGAACACGATGTTCGATCGGATCAGCGGGGTGTACGACCGGATGAACCGGGTGATGACCGCCGGACTCGACCAGAAGTGGCGCCGGCGGGCAGCCGAACGGGCCCGGCTCGAGCCGGGGATGAAGGCACTCGATCTCTGCTGCGGGACCGGGGACCTCAGTCTCGCCCTGGGCGAGAGAGTCGGGGCCGAAGGTGCCGTCACCGGAGCGGACTTCTCCCGCCCGATGCTGGAACTGGCCGAACAGAAAGCCGCAGCAGCCGGCCTTGCCCAGATCGATTTTCAGTGGGCCGATGCGCTCGATCTCCCGTTCAAAGACGAAAGCTTCGATGCGGTCACGATCGCCTTCGGTGCCCGGAACCTGGCTGATCTCGACCGTGGTCTGGCGGAAATGAAACGGGTTCTGGTTCCCGGTGGCCGTCTGGTCATCCTCGAGATCACCCAGCCCCGCCGTCAACCGTTGGCCGGCTTCTTCGCGCTCTGGTTCGACCGGATCGTGCCGCAGATCGGCAAGCTCGCCGGCGACTCCTCCGCCTACACCTACCTGCCGGAATCGGTCCGCAGCTTTCCCGATGCCCCGGCTCTCGCCGACCGGATGCACGCCGCCGGGCTGCGTCACCTGCGCTGGACCCTGATGGCCGGCGGCATCATCGCGATTCACTCCGGCGTCCGATGAGCTCCCGTCCACCCCGGCCGGAACCGGTTACCGCGGTGATCGACACCGCCGGGAGCTGGCTCCCGCAGCGGATGGCCGAAGTCGAGACCGGTCTCTCCGAAGCGGCATCTCTTCGCGGCCCTCTCGCCTCCGACGCGGTAGCCACCCTCGAAGCCGGGGGCAAGCGGATGCGGCCGATGCTGGTGCTGCTCTGCGCCGGCCCGGAGGCCGGCGATGCCGCCGTCCGCTTCGGGGTTGCGGTCGAACTGATCCACATGGCCAGCCTGGTTCACGACGACGTGCTCGACCGGGCACCGCTGCGTCGCGGTCGCCCGACCGTCTATGCGAAGGCCGGCCGGGAGCGGGCGACCAAGCTCGGGGACCGGCTCTTCGCAACCGCCTTCGGGTTGCTGGTCCGGGGCGGGGACAGCGATGCCGTGACCCGGCTCAGTGCCACCGCGGTCGATCTCGCCCGTGGCGAGCTGCTCCAGCGGCAGGGTGCCTGGAATCTGGCCCTGACCGAGTCCGAGTATCTGCGCCGCTGCGGCCTCAAGACCGGGCGTCTGTTCGAGGTTGCCTGCGAGCTCGGCCTCCAGTCGGTAAGCCCCGACCGACCGGATCGGATCCGGCAGATCGGACGCTTCGGACACCGGATCGGAACTGCCTTCCAGCTCCTCGATGACGTGCTGGACATCGCCGGACCCGCGGAGCGAACCGGCAAGGCTCGCGGCACCGACCTGCTGGACGGCACCGTCACCCTGCCCCTGATCGAGGCGATCGCCCGCGATCCCGGCCTGGCCTCACTCGACCTCAGGGATCTCGACGAACCGGGAGCGGAGAAGGTCTGCGACCGGATCGCCGCCACCGGCGCCCTCGAAGCAACCCGCCAACAGGCGATCGAGCTGATCGAGCGGGCCAAGCAGGGGCTGGAAGGCCTCACCTCCGACCCCGCCCAGCGTGACCTGCTCGAACTGATTGCCGACGGGGTAGTCCAGCGCTACTCCTAGCGGGCGTCTGGAGGTCCCTGCGAACCACCCGCGTCGGCGGGTGGCCGGGTTTCTTGCTTTTCGCACCGGGCGGGGGAAGAGGGTTCCTCCGGGGGCTCTGGGATACTTCCGCCATGGTTCTGAGTGACCGCACCATTGCGGAGCAGATCGAGGGAGGCAGGATCGAGATCGACCCCTTTGACCCGGGGATGATCCAGCCCTCCAGCATCGACCTGCGGGTCGACTCGCGCTACCGGGTTTTCAACAACAGCCGCTACCCGTACATCGACGTGCGCCAGCCGATGGAGGACCTGACCGAACTGGTGGACACCGGCCCCGACGAACCCTTCATCCTCCATCCGGGCGAGTTCGTGCTGGGGCAGACCCTCGAACGGGTCACCCTGCCGACCGATCTGGTTGCCCGGCTCGAAGGCAAGAGCTCGCTCGGACGGCTCGGCCTCCTGATCCACTCCACCGCCGGATTCGTCGACGCCGGATTCTCCGGCAACCTCACCCTGGAACTTTCCAACGTGGCCAACCTGCCGATCACGATCTACCACGCGATGCCGATCGGCCAGCTCTCCTTCATGCAGATGGACCGGGCGGTCGAATCCGCCTACGGCAGTACCGAAAAGCACTCCAAGTACCAGGGACAGGCCGAGCCGACCGCCTCCCGCTACTACCTCAACTTCGAGAAGTAGCGGGACCCCGGGGCCGATCCCGGTAGGATCTGCCCGGTGATGCCCAACATCGGCCCACTCGAGATCGCGATCGTCCTGATCATCGCGCTCCTGGTATTCGGCCCCAAGCGGCTGCCCGGCCTCGGCCGCTCGCTGGGCCGTGGCCTGACCGAGTTCCGTGAAGGCCTGCAGAACATCGGCAATCCGGAGGATGAGGAAGAGGATGAGACCGAGGAGGACACCGCTCCGCCGCCGGCCCTCGAGTCCGGCCAGCCCGCGGACGTTCCGCCTTCGCAGGATGAGCCCGAGGTGACCGAGGTCACCGCCACCGGGGACCGGGGCGACGACGAGTCGGCGGCCACCCCCGACGGCGAGGCGGCACCGGACCGCAAAGCCTGAGGGGTTCCGCCTTGGGCAAGCTGAAGCCGGTCCAGCACGACGATCAGCTCAGCCTGGTCGATCACCTCGACGAGCTCCGCACCCGGCTGATCTGGTCGCTCGGCGCCCTGGTGATCGCCTTCGCGGTCTGCTTCTGGCAGTCCAGCCGGATCCTCGACATCGCGGCCGCTCCGCTGCCGGCCGCCTACCAGGCGTTGATCGTGCTGGCCCCGACCGAGGCCTTCATGACCACCTTGACGGTCAGCGTGTACGCGGCGATCATCGTCGCCTCCCCGTTCATCACCTACCAGCTTTTCGCCTACATCCTGCCGGCCTTCTCCCAACGGGAACGGCGGGCCATCCTGCCGGTCCTGATCACGATCCCGGCGCTGTTCGTCGCCGGAGTCGTCTTCGCCTACTTCGTGGTCCTGCCGGCCGCGATCAACTTCCTGCTCTCCTTCAACAGCGCCCAGTTCGAGGTGCAGCTCCGGGCCCGTGAGTACTACTCCTTCTTCTCGATGACCGTGCTTGCGGGCGGGATCGTGTTCCAGCTTCCGGTCGTCCTGCTCGCCCTGGTCCGCCTGCGGATCGTCTCGGTCGAGCAGCTCCGGCACAACCGCAGATACGCCTGGCTGGCGATCGCAGTGATCGCCGCCGCACTGCCCGGAGTGGACCCGATCTCGATGCTGATCGAGATGGTGCCGCTCCTGATTCTCTACGAGTTGAGTATCTTGCTCGCTCGGGGGATCGGGCAGCCCAAGGAGGATCCGTCCGAAGAACTGACTATCCAGGAGCATTGACGCGGTGAGCCAAGAACCGGAACATAGAATGCTTTTCGACCTGCGGGGCCGGCGCAAGCGGGTGATCCAGGTGATCTACGTGATCCTCGCCGTGCTGATGGCGGCCTCGCTTCTGGTCATCGGCATGCCGGGTGGCCTCAACCCGTTCAACAGCGGTGGTGGCGTCGTCTCCCAGGATGCGGCCGAACTGGCGCTGAAACGGGCCGACAACCTGCAGCAGCAGCTCCAGAAGAACCCGAAGAACGAGAACGCCCAGGTTGAACTGATCCGGGCCCGGATCACCGCCGGCAACTCCCTGGTCAAGGTCGACGACAAGGGTCAGCAGAAGGTTGGCGACAAGGCCAACGCCCAGTACGATCTCGCCGCCGAAGCCTGGACCCGATACGTCAAACAGGCCAAGCAGCCCGACCCCTCGGTCGCGCAGCTGATGGCGAACACCTTCTTCTCGCTCTCCCAGGGGTCCACCGTGGCCCAGTTCCAGGCCAACATCAAGGGCGCGGTCCAAGCCCAGAAGATCGTGGCGGAAAATGCTGTGAAGGAAGCCAACCAGGGCGGCCAGAGTCCGGTCGGCCCGTTGACCACCCTGGCCATGTACCAGTACTACGCCCAGGACTATGCGGCCGCCGAGGCGAGCCGTAAACAGGCTCTCGCTGCCGCCAACGGCAAGGCCGAAAAGCAGCAGATCGAAACCCAGCTCGACTCGGTCGAGAAGGACGCCAAGCGAATCGGCAAGCTGCTCCAGAAGGCCCAGAAGCAGGCCAAGCAGAGCGGCGGCCAGTCGCTCGAGAACCCGCTGGGCGGGCTCGGCTCCGGCAGCGGACTCGGCGGCGCAACCGCTCCTGACCCGGATCGACCACCCTGACCTCCGGCCAGGGCAGACCCGGGCCGGGCGAACCCGGCCAGGTTCCTTCTATAATCTTCCGACCGGTCCACCGGACCGCGCATCACCCGGGCCGTTAGCTCAGCTGGTAGAGCAGGAGACTCTTAATCTCAAGGTCGAAGGTTCGATCCCTTCACGGCCCACTCGGAACCGCCACCCGCCCGCTGGCGGCGTCAGCAACTGAGGATCGGAACCTCCCGCCCGGTGCGAAAAGCAAGAACCCGGCCACCCGCCGGAGAAGCGCTGACGGTGCCGGTTTCGCTGCGGATTAAGATTTTCTCAAGGCGGGCCGCAACTTTCCGCAAACGGCGTGTTTGCGAATACTGAACCAGTTCGTTATCCTGTCTGCCGCTTCGAGTGTGACCCCTGTCACACCTCGATCGGCTTTCAAGCCAGGGTAAATAAATCGGCCGGGACGCGGCCACAACTCTTTAGGGAGATTGATGATGAGGGAAGATCTCGGCCGCACCGGTCGCGTATCCAACAAGGTCAAGGCGGCACTGGTCGCACTGATCGCCGTTTTCGCGATGGCCGGCTTCGGTGCCTCGCAGGCCAGCGCTGCCAAGCAGGTGAAGATCGACTTCACCGACAGCTGGATTGGCGTTGACGCGCTGCCCGGCGGCGGTGTCTTTCACGCCATTGATCCGGCCGACGATCCGCCGCTCACCGTCAGCCTCACCGGAAATCTCGCCGACAACGGCACCTTCACCACCCCGAAGTCCGCCTTCAACTTCCCGCCCCAGGTGATCCCGGTTGAGGGCTTCGGCAACATCAACCTCAACATCACCGCCGAGAACGACATCACCGGCACCTACAACCAGTCCACCGGCGCCTTCTCCGCCACCCTGCCGCTGAAGCTCGAGGTCGTCGCCCTGGACGGCGCCATGACCTGCTGGGTTCCGCTCAACATTCCGCTCGCAACCAGCGGCTCGAAGAACTTCGGCCCCGAGGGTGGCGACAAGGCCGGCACCCCGTTCGCGAACGGCACCGGCGCCGCGCTCGGCTCCTGGACCGACGTCACCGTCGACAAGGTCACCGGCCCGAACGCCGAGCAGACCGAGGCCTGCCAGACGATCATCGGCGGACTGATGCAGTCGAACAGCATCACCTCCTTCGACGGCTCGATCTGGCTCGGCGGCACCGCCACCGTGACCGGTTCGAACGTGACCCCGGCCAAGGTCGGCAAGATCACCGCCGCCAAGAAGGGCAAGATCAAGAAGGGCAAGACCGCGACGATCAAGGTCCAGGTCAAGAACACCGGCGGCACGACGCTCACCGGTAAGCTGGCGATCAAGTCCTCCAACAAGCAGGTCAAGGCGCCGAAGTCGGCCAAGCTGAACGTCAAGCCCGGCAAGACCCAGACCATCAAGGTCAAGGTCAAGGCTTCCAAGAAGGCCAAGGGCAAGGCGAAGATCACCTTCAGCGCCGGCGGCAAGAAGGCCGTCACCACCCTCTCCGTCAAGTAGCAACGCTCGGGACCCCAAAAGGGAGAAAGGATCGGCCGGCCCCCGACTTGAGGGGGTCGGCCACCACCACCATGAACACACTCACCGCCCGTCACGGGCTTTCCAAGATCGTGCTCGCGCTCGCCGCTCTGGCGCTCGCCAGCTTCACCCTGGCCCTCGCGGCCAACAGCGCCAAGGCCGCCAATCCCGGCGATCCCTTTGCCGTTGACTTCAACTACGCCGCCCTGACCACCGGGGCTGCCGGCAACGACATCGACTCGCTGGTCCTCAAGCCGAGTGACAATCTGGGAGCCCTCGAGGTCCGCGGGCAGTACAAGGATGCCGCCGGCAACTTCAACCTGCCGAAGGAAACCGGACTCACCTTTCCGGCGATCAGCGTTGCGGTCGGCCCGGTCACCGTGGACGGCGCGATCGCGCTGCTCGAGGACGGTGACGGCAACTACAACGAGGCCACCGGCGCGTTGACCATGAACACCAAGATCTCGCTGACCCTCGGGGTCGACGACATCCAGGCGCTCTCGGCCGAGATCGGATTCCCGATCCCCGGCGAAGGAGCGCTCACCTGCGCGATCGGTCCGCTCGACCTGAACCTCTCCACCGGAGGCAAGTGGCCGCATGACGCCAAGCCGTTCGGCAACAAGGCCGCCCTCCAGGACGGCTCGGTTGCGGGCTACTGGGATCACAAGCCGGACGCCAACTCGGTCGGTGACCCGGGCAAGCAGTACCTCTGTGACCTGATCGGCGGACTGCTCGATCCGGTCGGCGGTCTCTGGCTGGCCAACGGAACCCTGGACACGTACACGGAAGGCACCATGCCGGCCGCGTCCGATCCCAAGCCGATCCCGCCGGTCTGCGAGCCGCCGCTGGAGGGGACCTACCCCGACTGCCAGGAGCCTGTCGCCGTGCCGAAGGCCAAGATCACCAAGGTGAAGGTCTCCGGCGCCAAGATCAAGAAGGGCAAGAAGGGCAAGATCACGATCAAGGTGACCAACAAGGGCAACGGTGTCGCCAAGAACGTGAAGGTGACCCTGAAGTCCAGCAACAAGCAGGTCAAGGTCCCCAAGTCGGTCAAGATCAAGAGCATCGCCGCCGGCAAGACCGCCACCATCAAGGTGACCGTCAAGACCACCAAGAAGGCCAAGGGCAAGGTCACGATCACCGCCAAGGCCGGAGGCAAGACCGGCAAGGGCAAGGTGACGATCAGGAAGTAGGCGGTACAGGGAGAGCGGCCCGGATCGGCAGGGAGAGAGCCGACCCGGACCGCACCGCTTCGAGAAACCCCCCGGTTCAACCGGGGGGTTTCTCTTTTCCCCAACCAGCCCAAACCCCCAACCGTTCAACCAACCCAAGTCCCCGACTGTTCTGGAGCCGATAGTGGCGGCAATGTCGCCCAAACCGGCTCCAGAACGGGGAGGGCGAGGTCACCTTCGGTTCTGGAGCCGATAGTGGCGGCTATTTGGCCACAACCGGCTCCAGAACGGTGGGGGCGGGCGGGGGTCGTGGCCGTGGCGGCTCCGGGGGCATCCCGGTAGGCTTCACCCCTCGCAGGGCGAGGTAGCTCAGTTGGTAGAGCACACGACTGAAAATCGTGGTGTCGCCGGTTCGATCCCGGCCCTCGCCATCCCCGGTCTTCCGCCGACTTTCTGCGGTTCGACCGCAAAGTCGCTTCGGAGCGCTTCTTTTGTGTCCTTCCGGGTTTATGTTTGGGCAATGATTTCCGGAGCGGCATCCCCCACAGCCCCTGCCCCGCCGACCATCCGACGAACGGCATCGATCCCGATCGCTGCCCTCGTGGCGCTGGTCGGTCTCGTCTGCCTGCTCGTCGGCCCGTCAGCGGCCGGCGCCGCCGTGGTTCCGGTCGACCTTGTGGCCAAGCAGAGCGTGGTCAAGGTCGCCCCCGGTGTGAAGATGCGGGCCTGGACCTTCAACGGGAGCGTGCCGGGGCCGGTGGTCCGGGTGACCGAGGGCGACACGATCCAGATCAACCTCACCAACGCCGACCAGGGAACCCCGGGCAAGAAGGTCAAGCAATGCACCAAGGTGCGGGTCAAGCAGCGGGTCAAGGGCAAAAAGAAGTTCAGGTGGATCACAAAGAAGCGTTGCCGCACGGTCAAGACCCCCGGCCGCAACGCCCAGCCGCACTCGATCGATTTTCACGCGGCCGAGATCGCACCCAGCCAGGCCTTCCGCTCAATTCCGCCCGGCCAGACCCACACCTTCAGCTTCGTCGCCAGTCGCCCGGGGGTGTACATGTACCACTGCGGCACGCCGATGATGCTCGAGCACATCGCGATGGGAATGTACGGAGCGATCGTGGTCGATCCGGCCGTACCGCGCCCGGCCGCCTCCCGGGAGGTCACCATCGTCCAGAGCGAGTTCTACGGCAAGGTGAAGAACGGCTGGCTGGAGCCTGACCGTCACTCGATGATGGAAGGCACTCCCGCCTACGTCACCTTCAACGGCGAGGTCGGCAAGTACGTCCGGGACCCGATCGACGTCCCGGTCGGGCTCAAGCCCGCCCCGCCGGTGAGGATCAACTTCGTCAACGCCGGGCCGAACAACTTCAGTGCCTTCCATCTGGTCGGGACGATCTTCGACGAGTACCTGCCTGACGGCCATGACTCCGGGCTGATCGAGGGGGTATCCACCCAGACGGTTGCCCCCGGCGGTGGCGGAATCTTCGAGGTCCGCTTCGCCGAGCCCGGCAAGTATCCGCTGGTCTCCCACTCGATGCGGGACATGGAGAAGGGTGCCATGGCGATGTTCGAGGCCGAGTAACCCGACCGGGAGAGGATCCAGACCCGGATACATCGATCTGCGCGGCGCCGGGACGCCCTCCGGAGCCCGGCTAAATCACGGTGGTCGCCACCAGGTGCCCGGAGGAGCGTGCCAGACGTTCGTCCCGGGTCACCAGGCCGCAGTCGAGTGCTTCGGCCAGAGCCACGTAGGCGGCGTCGAATGCGGTGAGGTTTTCCCGCAGCTCGAATGCGCGGCGGCGTAGTGTCGCGGTCTGCTCCCAGCGCTGAAGTCGTAGATCCTCGAAGTCGGTCAGCGCATCCAGAGCCCGGGCCTCGCTCAAAACGCCGCCCAGTCTCAAGCCCCGCGCTGCCGAGACGAACTCGAAATCGATCAACATCGGGGCGTTGAGCTCCTCCCCGGACAGCAACGCACGTAACTCCGCGCTACCGTCGGGCACCGCCAGCGAGTCGACGATTGCGGAACAGTCGACAACGATCATTCCGGTTCGCGTCTGGTCAGGCCACCACCCCGAGCGTCACGCTCGGACCGGATAATCCCGGTGGCGGAAGCGCTTGCGTGTTCCGAGCGTGCCGCGGCCCTTTCGAAAACCTCGGCGACGGTCGGGCGGGCCACCTCCCGCTCGATCAGTTCGAGCATGTAACTGTTCAGCGATTTGCCCCGGCTGGCCGCACGGGCCTTGAGTACCTGCCGGGCCTCGTCCGGCACGTTCCGGATCTGGACCAGTGAGCTCATGCATCCAAAATAGATGCATATCGGGCCAACGTTAAGCGGCCTCCGCAGAAACCATCGCCTCCAGCAGGTCGGCCGCTCCCTGCTTGAACAGGTGCTCGTTCAGGTTGCCGCACTTCGGGCTCTGGACACAGGAGGGGCAGCCCGCCTCGCAGGGACACTCGGCGATCAGTCGGGCGGCATCACCGGTCAGCCGCTCGAACTCCCGGAAGCCGCGGCGAGTGAGGCCGATCCCGCCGGGGTGACCGTCGTAGATGAAGATGGTCGGTTCGCCGGTTTGGGGATGAAGGTTGGTCGAGAGGCCGCCGATGTCCCAGCGGTCACACATCGCGATCAGCGGCAGCACCGCGATCTGGGTGTGCTCGGCCGCATGGAGGGTCCCGAGCAGATCCTTCAGGGGCAGCTCACCGGACAGTCCGGTCGGCACCGGGTACCAGAGCCCCCGGGTCCGGAACTCCTGTTCCGGCAGGTTGAGTTCGATCAGGTCGATCGCTTCCTGATCGGCGGTCAGGATCCGCTGGAACCCGGTCACCCGGTCGGTCACCGTCAACTCCCCGAAACGGAGCTCGATCCCGCAGACCTTCCTTCGCTCCTGTTCCCGCTCGATGAAGATGTCACTCTCCAGTTTCGGCCGGGTGTACCACTCGCCGTCGAAGGAGCGGACCACCGCCTGCCCGAAATCCGGGTCCAGAGATTCGACCTCCCATGAGCTGCCGAGGTGCATGTAGATCGCGCCGGGATGGAGGGTAGTGAAGGCCCGGCCGAGCTCGACCGTCCCGATCACCTCGCCCGAGCCACGATCGATCACCGCCACCGACTCGGCCGAGGAGAAACGGAGCGAAACGTCCCCCGCGGCGAATCGGGTCCGCCGCGGCACCAGTCCCCGACCACTCTTTCGCAACTCTCCGCGGGTCACCAGTGCTCCGGTCCGCCGGTCGAGATCATCCCCGAAGAACGCCTCGTCCTCACCGGTCAGGGGGAGCTCGAAGCCGGCCGCGATCAGGTGCCGATCGGCGATCTCCGGCGAGCGGGGGTCGAGGATCGCCGCTTCGACCGGCCGCTCAAGGAACTCGTCTGGATGGCGGCAGAAGTACTGGTCGAGGCCGTCCGGCCCGGCGATGTAGATCGCGAGGCCGCGGCTGTTACGACCGGCCCGGCCCCACATCTGCCGGAGACTGGCGACCGTGCCGGGGAAGGTGACGCAGATCGCCGCATCGAGGTGACCGATGTCGATCCCCAGCTCCAGGGCGTTGGTCGCGGCGACCGCCAACAGCTCTCCTCCCGCCAGCTCCGCCTCGATCTTCCGGCGCTGGGCCGGGGTGTAGCCGGCCCGGTAGGTAGCGATCCGCTTGGCGAGATCGGAGTGCCCCTTCGCGGTCAGCCGCTCCCGGGCGAACTTGTGAATCAGTTCGATCCCGCGGCGGCTTCTCAGGAAGCAGATGGTCCGCACCCCGGCGATCACCAGGTCGGCGAGCAGGTCGGCCGCCTCGGCCAGGCTGGAACGGCGGGCGCCGGTCGCGGGGTCGATCAGCGGCGGGTTCATCAACCTGATCTCCCGTCCGGCCGAGGGGGCACCGTCGAGGTCGACCAGCCCGAACGGGAGCCCGGTCAGTTCCTCGGCGAGTTCGACCGGGTTGGCGATCGTGGCCGAGGCGAGAAGAAATCCCGGCTCGCGGCCGTAGGCCCGGCAGATCCGCCTCAGCCGCCGGATCACGTTCGCCACGTGCGAACCGAACACCCCGCGGTAGGTGTGGGCCTCGTCGATCACCACCCACTCCAGGTTGGCCAGAAAGTCACCCCAGTTCCGGTGGTGGGGCAGGATCCCGACGTGCAGCATGTCGGGGTTGGTCAGGACCAGGTTGCTTCGCCGTCGGATCTGCGGCCGTTCCTCTCGCGGGGTGTCCCCGTCGTAGATCGCCGGTCGCAGTTCCGGTGGGGCCAGGTTCGCCAGGGCGCGGGCCTGGTCCTGGGCCAGCGCCTTGGTCGGGTAGAGGTAGAGCGCCCGGGCCTTCGGGTCGGGGGCGATCCGGTTCAGCACCGGCAGGTTGAAGGCCAGGGACTTTCCGGAGGCGGTCGCCGTTGCGATCACCAGGTTCTCGGTTGCGGCACGTCGGAAACAGTCGGCCTGGTGGCTGTAGAGCCGGGCGATCCCGTTCGCTTCGAGCGCGGCCGTCAGTCGTGGTTCCAGATCAGGCGGAAGCGGGGTCTCTTCGGCTCTCCCCCCTTCCTCCTCCGCGGTCGCGACGATCCGGCCATCGCGGCGGGCGGGATCGAGAGTGAGCGCCCAGGGGGAGGAGAGCAGCGAGTCGCTCAAGAGACAGCCGGCTCGCCGGCCGGGGGCTCCCGCCGGATCTCCTCCGCGATCCGCAGGCCCCGGTCGATCTCCATCTCACCCCGGAGTGCCGCCCTCACCTTGAGAAAGTCAACCGTACCGGCGACATCGTGGACCCGCAGCAGTCGGGCACCACGGTCCAGCCCGAAGGCCAGGGCCGCGAAGGTACCGGCGGCCCGCTCCGAGGGTCGCCGGTGGGCGATCGCCCCGATGAAGTCCTTGCGGGACACGGCCAGCATGACCGGCCGATCGAGCTCCGCCAGCCGGTCGAGGCCACGCAGTGCGTCCACTGTCTGCCGGGGGGTCTTGGCGAAGTCCGGACCTGGATCGATCACCACCTGCTCCCGGTCGATCCCGTGTTCGGCCAGCAGCGTCAGTCGCTCCTCGAAAAAGCCGGCCAGGTGATCGGCGATCCCGTCCGGGTAAAGCTCCTCGTCCCAGCGCTGGGTCTTCGGCGGAACCTCGGTGTGCATCAGCACCACCCCGGAGCCGGCCGCGGCGCAGACCGCCAGCAGCTCCGGATTCCCGCCGCCGCTGATGTCGTTGATGATCGCCGCCCCTTGTTTCAGGGCAGCCTCGGCCACTTCGGGCTTGTAGGTGTCCACCGAGACGATCGCCCCGGTCGTCACTGCCGCCTCGATCACCGGCAGCACCCGGTTGATCTCCTCCGTGGCTGCCACCGCCGGCCGATTGGTCACGTTCGACTCGCCCCCGATCTCGATGATCCCGGCGCCGTCCTCGAGGTGCCGTTCGACCTGCCGGATCGATCCGGCCGTGGAACGGTCGCCACGATCGGAAAAGGAGTCCGGGGTGGCGTTGACCACGCCGACCACCACCGGGTTCCGGAGATCGAGTCCGCCCGCCGCGGTCCGTAAGGTTGTGCCGGCAGCGCCCATCAACGACGATGCTAGACACCTTCGATCACACGGACTTCTCCGAGGCCGGACTTTCCGGCCGTATTCCCGGCACCGTCAGCGTGGTCATCCCGACCCGGGACTGCGCCCGGACCGTGGCCGGAATCATCGGGGAGCTGGCGCCACTCGCTGCCTCCGGACCGGTCAGTCAGATCCTGGTGGTGGACGCCGACTCGGAGGACGGCACCGCCGAACTTGCCCGGGAGGCCGGCGCCGAGGTCGTCTCCGAGAATGAGCTTCTGCCGGAGCAGGGCCCGGCCCGGGGCAAGGGCGACGCGATGTGGCGGGCCCTGGCTGCGGTCACCGGCGAGATCGTGGTCTACGTGGACGGCGATGTCGCCGACTTCGGGCCGCACTATGTGACCGGGCTGCTCGGACCGATCGCACTCGCTGGCAAACGGTTCGTGAAGGGGCGCTACCGCCGTCCCTTCCGCCAGGGTGAAACCGAGGAACCGGCCGGTGGCGGCCGGGTGACCGAACTCGCCGCACGGCCGCTGCTGGCCCGGTTGGCCCCGGAGCTGCTGGCCTTTGATCAACCCCTGGCCGGCGAGGTTGCCGCCACCCGGGAGCTGCTGATACAGGTTCCGTATCTCACCGGGTACGGGGTCGAGATCGCGATGCTGATCGACGTCTGGGACCGGATCGGCCTCGGCGGGATGGCCCAGGTGGAACTGGGAACCAAGCGCAACGCCCACCAGTCGCTGGCCGCGCTGGCCGGAATGTCGACCGAGGTGATTGCCGCCCTTGCCGGGGCGCTCGATCGGACCGGCCGCAGCGACACCGGCCGACTGATCACCGTCCCCGGGACCGACCCGGAGCTCATGGTCCGGCCCCCGTTCGAACTGCAGGCGATCCGCGATGCGAGCGATACACCCGGGGCAACTCCGGACTCCATCATCGAAGATCTGAACCGGGATCGTCGTTGATCGGTTGCGTCATTGACGCTTCCGGGTTGATTCTTTCGCTGGTCGGAAAAGGCAGCGACGGCGAACTGATCCGGGATCGAGTTCGTTCGGATCAGTTGCACGCACCTCACCTGATCGACGCTGAAGTCGGAAACGTCCTGCGTGGTCATGAACGGGCCGGACTCATCAATCCCAGCGAGGCTCGGGCGGCCCTTCGCCTTGGGCCCGCGCTGATCGAGTACCGGTACCCGCACTCCGGACAGTTGGCCGAGCGGGCCTGGGAACTGCGACACAACCTCAGCTTCTACGATGCTCTCTACGTTGCCTTGGCCGCGCGTCTCGAAATTCCGCTGGTGACGGCCGACCGTCGTCTCGGGCGAGCCCCCCGTCTGCCTTGCGAGGTGCAGCTCATCGCCGACGACCGATAGGGCGCGTTGAACCGCGCCGGGGGCGCACCGTCCGACCCGCATTTGCCCCGGTCCCGGTAGCGTTTCCGACCAATGGCTCTTCGCTGCGTCTACACCGATCTCGACGGCACCCTGCTGGGCGCCGGCGCCTCCCTTTTCACCGACGAGGAGGGCAACTTCTCGATGTCCCAGGCCCGCGGCCTTGAGGCCTGTTCCCGAGCCGGGGTGGAGGTGGTGATCATGTCCGGCCGGCGGGAAGTCCAGGTTCACGAGGACGCCCGGATGATCGGCCAGACCTCCTACATCTTCGAGGCTGGCGCCGCCTTCTCGGTCGACCGGGAACGGTTCATGATGACCGGCGGGTTCGAACTGGACGAGGAACTCACCGTCTGCGAGCAACTCGACGAGCGCGGGGTGCCGGAGCTGCTGCTCGAACACTTCGGGCCGAAACTCGAGTACCACGACCCGTGGCATGTGGCCCGTGAGATGTCCCATCTCTTCCGCGGCGAGGTCGATCCGGACGAAGCCAACCGGCTGCTGGCGGAGCAGGGCCACGGAGACCTGCGCCTGCTCGACAACGGCGCGATCCGCACCCGGGTACCGGGGGTCGAGATCGCCCACTGCTATCACCTGGTCCCGAAGGACGTCTCCAAGGCGGCGGCGGTCGCCGCCCACGCCCGGGTCCGCGGCTACGACACGAGCGAAACGATCGCGGTCGGAGACTCGCTGGAAGACCTCGAGGTCGCCCCCTCGGTCGGGACCTTCTTCATGGTCGCTAACGGTCCGGAGAAGGATGCCGGGGTGCGCCAGGCTCTCACCCGCTTCCCCAACGCCCGGGTGACCGAGGCCAGGAACGGTGCCGGCTTCTACGAGGCGGTAGTCGGCTCCCTGATGGGACCCTGACCCGGCTTCCGCGACGCGATCACCCGCCGGACAACGCGGCCCGGAAGGATCTCCCCGGCCACCACCGGGCTATCGCGGGAGAGAAACCTTCTGGTACTCTCCCGTACACAGGGTCGCTCTCGAGTACTGGACAACTCACGGGCACTTCTCCAATCCTCACGGGAGGGAAGGTCATGGTTGTTCAGGGTTCCACGATTCTCGGTTCGTTTCGGGTCGGCGTTTTCACCAGGAGAGCGCTCGTTCTGTCGGTACTGCTGGCGGGGCTGCTTCTCGCCTCCTGGTCACCCTCCGCGGTGGCCGCGCCGCTCAGCCTGACCTCGATCACAACCGGGGGTGATCACACCTGCGGCCTGCGCCCCTCCGGTCAGGCTCTCTGCTGGGGCCAGAACCTGTACGGCACCCAGGGTGACGGCACCACCATCACCCGTCGTGCGCCCACCGCGGTTCCCGGCATGACCGACATGAAAGCGATCGAGACCGGCTACGACCACACCTGCGCGATCCGCCAGGACGGGCAGGCGTTCTGCTGGGGCAGCAACGCGGGCGGAAAGCTCGGTGACGGCACCACCGAAGATCGGCTCTCGCCGGTCCCGGTTGACGGCCTCGATGACGCGAAAGCGATCGCCGTCGGGCTGACCCGAACCTGCGCGATCCGGGACTCCGGCCAGGCGGTCTGCTGGGGAAACAACCAGAATGGCCGCCTCGGTGACGGCACCACCACCGACCAGCCCTCACCGGTTCCGGTTGCGGGTCTGCCCGACGCCGAAGAGATCAGCGTTGGTGACAACACGATCTGCACGATCCGTGGCTCCGGCGGGCTGTCCTGCTGGAGCTCCGGCCCCGGAGGCATGTACACCGTGACGATTCCGGACGGCACGGCGAGAAGCGTCTCCGTGGGGAAGAACCACCTCTGTGCGATCCGGGATGACGGCCAGGCTCTCTGCTGGGGGGACAACTCTTCCGGCCAGATCGGTGACGGTTCGACTAGCGGTTCGGGGTCGCCGGTGCTGATCGCCGGCCTGGTCGACACCCGCTCGATTGCCGCCGGCGAATCCTCGACCTGCGCCGTCCGGGATACCGGCCAGACCCTCTGCTGGGGCTACGCCCTCGGTGGGCTTGGCACCGGGGAGCCCAACTTCACTCAGCGCATGACTCCGGGCCCGGTGATCGGGGTCAACGATGCCGCTTCGGTGGCGATCGGCCGGGCCCACATCTGTGCCCTGCTCCAGAGCGGCCAGGCTGCCTGCTGGGGCCAGGGAAGCTGGGGTCAGCTCGGCCACAACGATCCCGACCGCAACCGGAACCCGATGGCGGTGGAGAACCTCACCGACGCCGCGAGAATCAGCGCCGGAGATTCCGGCACCTGTGCGGTCCGGGGCTCCGGGCAGGTCGACTGCTGGGGGTCTACGCCACGTGCCCCGGGAGATCCGATGAATCGTCTGACCCCGGCCGCGGTCCAGGGACTCGGGGACGCGGACACCGTGAGCACCGGCGCCGATTTTGCCTGTGCGGTACGCAGCTCGGGACAGGCCGTCTGTTGGGGCGATGACTACTTCGGTCAACTCGGGGATGGAGCGGTCCCCGGACATCTGACTCCCGGACCGGTCCAGAATCTGACCGACGCGGTCTCGATCGACTCAGCGACCTTTCACGCCTGCGCGGTCCGGCGGGGCGGCGAGGCGCTCTGCTGGGGGTACAACTCCAGCGGTCAGCTGGGAACAGGCAACACGACCAACACCGCCCTGCCGACCGCGGTGTCCGGTGTTACCGACGCCAAGGCGATCGCTACCGGCGGCGGTCACAGCTGTGCCCTTCGCCGGACGGGGACGGTCGCCTGTTGGGGTGCGAACGGTGATGGGCAGCTCGGCGATGGAACCACCACGAACCGGCTCTCGCCGGTGGCCGTACAGGGCCTCACGGACGCCCGGGGGATCGCGGTTGGCGGCAGTCATTCATGCGCGGTGCGCCGGTCCGGCCAGGTGGTCTGCTGGGGCAGGAACGTGTTCGGCCAGATCGGGGACGGCCTCACCTACGGCCCGGCCGGTGACGGCAGCAGCCAGTGGCACCGCGTGGTCCCGACCCCGGTTCTCGACCTGGCCGACGCGACGACGGTGACCGCCGGGGGCCGTCACAGCTGTGCGATCCGTCGTTCCGGTGAGGCACTCTGCTGGGGAGACAACGATTACGGCCAGACCGGGACCCGCCGCGGAGACGCCAACCTGCCCGCTCCGAGTGGCCTCACGCCCGCCCCGGTCGAGGGCCTCGTCGACACCGAGTCGATCAGTGCCGGGAACGATCACACCTGCGCGATCCGGACTTCAGGCGAGGCGCTCTGCTGGGGTCGCAATCAGTACGGCCAGCTGGGGGATGGGGCCGGCCGATTCGGCGCGGACTCCATGGCCCCGGTCGAGGTCGGGCCACCGGTCTTTGAGCTGGCGATGAGCTTCGTCGGGGCCGGTCAGGGCCGGGTGACCAGCAGTCCGGCCGGGATCGACTGCGGGAACGTCTGTGGCTCGGAGTTCGATGAGGGAACGGAGGTCACCCTCACCGCCGCCCCGGCCGGAGACTCCACCTTCACCGGCTGGTCGGGCGACTGCGCCGGAACCGGCTCGACCTGCCAGGTGACTCTCGGCGAAGCCCGCTCCGTCACCGCCGGGTTCGGTCAGGCATCCGATCCCGACCCTGATCCCGATCCCGACCCCGACCCTGACCCCGATCCCGATCCGGGCCCCGGACCAGGCCCCGATCCCGTCCCCGATCCCGATCCCGGGCCCGATCCGACTCCCGATCCGACCCCCGACCCCGGTGCGCCGGGCACCGATACCCGACCCGAGACCGGCAAGCCCGATGGCGCAGTCGCCATCTTCGACGGCAAGCGGCTGCACGTTCGGCTCAAGTGCGGCCCGCAGTACCGGCCCCGGTGCAACATGGTCGCGGTCCCGGTCACCCGGAAGAAGCGCGGCAAGCAGATGGCGAAACCGGTGCGCCGAAAGGTCCGGGCCGGAAAATGGGTCCGGATCACCTTCGCAATCAAGCCGAAGTACCGGCCGAGGGTGAAACAGATGTCGCGTCGGAAGACAAAGACCCTCTTCGTCCAGCAGAAGATCCGTTCGAAACTGGTCGGCAAGCGGAAGTTCACCGGCAAGAAGCCCCGGGTCGTCTACCACCGCTACCGGGTTCGCAGCGCCGGCTGAGACCCCGTCCGGACGAACATCCCCCGGGCCACCCCCGGGGGCGTGGCACCCTGTCCCCAGCCTGCAGCAAGTGGGAAATGAGGGGTGCTACGGCTCGCCCACCCGGATGGGGGAGACAGAATGAGTCACGCTGCTTTGCGTTCACGGGTCAGGGTTCCGACCGGCTTGGGCATCGCACGATCCCTGATCCTTGCGGTGGCGTTGGCGGAAGTTCTGGGTGTGACCCTGGTGACCGCCGACCGGGCGATCGCATCCGCCCCGGAGATCGCCTGCGAGGTCGAGTTGCTTACGGAGGGCTAGGCGGTAAGGATCAGGCCCGCTTGGCGAGCCTGATCCTCACCGCTGGCCGGTCAGAGCACCGAGGCGATGCGGCGGATGCCCTCGTTGATCCGATCGTCCGGGACCGAGGCGAAGGAGAAGCGGACGCTGCTCCCGCCGCCATCCAGCATGAAGGCGGGGCCGGCCAGGAAGGGGGCACCGGCCTCCTTGGCCCGGGCGGCGAGTGCCACCGCATCGGTGCCTTCGGCCAGGTCGGCCCAGAGGAAGTAGCCGCCGCCGGGGATCACGAACCGGGATTCCGGCAGATGCTCGTTCAGGCCGGCGACCAGGGCGTCACGCCGCTTCCGGAGTTCCACCTTCACGAAAGCGATGTTCTCGTCCAGAGCCCCGGAGCGGCCAAGCTCGGCGGCGATCGCCCCGGCCAGCATGTTCGGGGAGATGTAGGTCTCGTTGGCGACCTCGGCCAGCTCGGCGATCGGTCCGGTCGGGCCGGCCAGATAGCCGACCCTCACCCCGGGGGAGATCGTCTTTGAGAACGAGGAGGCGTGGATCACCCGGTCGGACCGATCCATCGAGAGCATGGTCGGCGGCGGCTCCTCGCCAAACGGCAGCTCGCGGTACGGGTCGTCCTCGAAAATCCAGAAGCCGTGCTCCTCGGAAAGGGCGATCAGCCGCTCCCGTTTCTCAAGCGACAGGGTGCAGCCAGCCGGGTTGTGGAAGTTGGGAATGATGTGGGCCAGCTTGATCGGCCCCTCGGCCAGGGCCGCTTCGACCGCGTCCAGATCAATCCCGTCGGACTCCAGCGCCACCGGCACGAACTCGACCCCGAGCTGCTTCAGCAGCAGCAGGGTACGGTCGTAGCTCGGCTGCTCGACGATCACCCGGTCGCCCGGACCGAGCAGATGCCGGAAGACCATCGCTCCCGCCTCCAGCGAACCGTTGGTCGCCATCACCTGTTCGGCGGCAATCCCGTGCCGGTCCGCGATCCACTCGCAGAGCGCCGGATGCCCGATCCCGACCCCGTAGGAGAGCGCCGTTTTCCAGTCGTCCTCGAGCACCCGGGTGGTGGCCTTGCGAACGGCCTCCACCGGGATCAGGTCTGGGCTGGGGGCTCCTCGGGTGAAGTTGATGATTTCGGCCATGAGTCCGATTCTAGAGGCAGGATTCAGCCGTGGTGTCAGTGGGGCGCGGTAACGTCGGTCCCGTTGCCACCCGTCCCCACCGAAACTCGCGACGCATCCGGTCCGGCCTCCTTCTCGGCAGAAACCCGGGAGTGGCTCGATCGGGCGGCTCTGTCTGACCGCAAGTCGCTCGGTCAGTACATGACCCCTCGGGTGGTGCGGGAGGCCCTGATTGACCGGCTCGATCTGTTCGACGGGATGCGGGTACTCGATCCGGGGGTCGGCACCGGTGAGTTCCTGAGGGCGATCCGGGAGCGAGAACCACCCGTCACCCCAAGCCGCAGTACATCCGGGGGACCGAACCGCTGACCGGTCCCGCCCTAGTGGTCAACCGGGTGGTCGGGGCGGTCGGCCGCGGGGAGTTGAGGGGGGCGTTGGTCCCGGACGGGACGGAGTTCATCGCCGAAAACCACATCAACGTGATCCGGCCCAGGGCCGGGGTGACGTCCCGGTCCAACTGGCCGGATCTGCTGGCGGCGATCGACTCCCCGGGAGCAGCCAGGCGGATCAGGCTGCTGACCGGCAACACCCAGATCTCGGCCACCGAACTGACCCACCTGCTGCCCCTGGACGGCCCCTGAAGTCGGCAAACCGGCAAGGCCACCACCCCTTCTGGAGCCGATTGTGGAGCCTATGTGGCCAAAACCGGCTCCAGAACGGTTGTGACTTCATCCCCCTGCCTTCTGGAGCCGATTGTGGAGCCCATGTGGCCTTTATCGGCTCCAGAATGGGAGCGGGTGGTTGGTTCAGGGCCTATCGAGACAGGCCCTTAGAGGGCCTGGAGCTTCTCGACCGCGATCCGGGCGGCCTCGGTCGGGCTTTCGCCGACCCGCACACCCTTGGCTTCCAGGGCCTCCTGCTTCGCCCGGGCGGTGCCGGAAGAGCCGGAGATGATCGCTCCGGCGTGACCCATCTGCTTTCCGGGCGGGGCGGTGAAACCGGCGATGTAGGCGACCACCGGCTTGGTGATCTTGTCGGCGATGAAGTCCGCCGCCCGTTCCTCGGCGTCGCCGCCGATCTCCCCGACCATCACGATCAGGTCGGTCTCCTCGTCGTTCTCGAACCGGGTGAGGATGTCGATGAAGTCGGAGCCGACGATCGGATCGCCGCCGATCCCGACGATCGAGGAGTTGCCCTCGCCGGCCTGCTTCAGTTCGTTGCCGATCTGGTAGGTGAGGGTGCCGGACTTGGAGACCACACCGATCCGGCCGCGATCGAAGAACTGGGCCGGGATGATCCCCACGTTCGCCTTCTCCGGGGAGAGCACTCCGGGACAGTTCGGGCCGATCAGGGTGACCCCCTGTTCCTTCGCCTTCCAGTAGGTCGGCAGCATGTCCATCACCGGGATGCCCTCGGTGATCGCGATCACCGTCTCCACCCCGGAATCGATCGCCTCGTTGATCGCGGCGGCGGCGAACCGGGCCGGCACGAAGATCATCGAGGTGTTCGCCCCGGCCTCCTCGACCGACTCCCGGATCGTGTTGTAGACCGGCACGCCCTCGACCTCCTGGCCGCCCTTGCCCGGAGTGACCCCGGCAACCAGGTCGGTGCCGTACTCGCGGTTGCGGAGGCCATGGAAGGAACCCTCGCGTCCGGTCAGCCCGGACACGACCAGTTTCGTCTCTTTGTCAATGATGATGCTCATCGAAAGCCCCTCAGTTGGTGGCGGCCAACTCGACGACGCGCTTCGCCGCGCCGAGCATGGTTGCCTCGTGGTGGAGATTGGAAAGTCCGGCTTCGCCCAGCAGGGCGAGTCCTTCCTCGGAGTTGGTCCCGTCCAGCCGGACCACCAGGGGAAGCTCTAGACCGATCTTGTTGGTCGCCTCGATGATCCCCCGGGCGACCTCGTCGCAGCGGGTGATCCCGCCGAAGATGTTGAACAGGATCGCCTTCACCTGCGGATTCGAGGTGATGACCTCAAGCGCGTCGATGATCGCCTCCGCCTTGGAGCCGCCACCAGCGTCGAGGAAGTTGGCCGGCGAGCCGCCCGCCTGGGCGACCACATCGAGAGTGGACATGCAGAGCCCCGCACCGTTGCCGAGGACGCCGATGTCCCCGTCGAGCGAGACATAGGTGAGCCCTCGTTCCTTCGCCATCTTCTCCTGCTCGTCCAGATCCTCGCCGGCGGCGGCTTCGGCCAGTTCGGGGTGGCGGAAGAGCGAGTTCCCGTCGATCGTGACCTTGGCGTCGAGCAGCACCACCTCGCCGGCCCGATTCAGGATCAGCGGGTTGACCTCGATCAGGGTGGCGTCCTCGGCCCGGGCTGTCGCGACCAGCTGAACCAGCATCGCCGCGACCTGATCGGCGGCCTCGGCCGGAATCTGTGCCCTGGCCACGATCGCCTCGGCGGTCCCGGCGTCCAGCCCGGCGATCGGGTCGACATGCTCCCTGACCAGGGCGTCCGGGTCGGAGGCGGCGATCGCCTCGACGTCCATCCCGCCCATCCGGGAAAGCATCACCATCAGCTTCTTGGCGGAGCGGTCGAGGATCACCGAGGCGTAGAACTCGGCCTCGATCTCCGAGCCGGCCTCGACCCAGAGTTCGTGAACCCGGAACGGGCCCTCTCCGTGCGGGCCGGTGATGTCCATGCCGAGAATCGCCTCGGCATGCTGCCGGGCCTCGTCTGCGTTCCCGGCGAGCTTGATCCCGCCGGCCTTGCCGCGACCGCCGATCAGCACCTGGGCCTTGATCGCGACCGGGTAGCCGTGGCTTTCGGCGGCTTCGACCGCCGCCTCGACGGTTGGTGCGTGTGAGCCTTCGGGGACGGGCAGACCGTGACGGGCAAACAGCTGCTTGCCCTGGTATTCGAGAAGATCCATGACCTCTGATTGGTTGCTGGCAGGAGGCTGCCGGAGCCCGGAATCGGGCTGTTCAAGCCGACAGGGCAGGTTATCCGACCACCGGGCCGTGGCGTCATCCCGCCCCCGACGACCCGCCCCTGCGGCCGCCATCCGGGTTGCCGATTCGGTTCGACCGCAATATGCTGATCCCGCCCGTGGTCTCGTCGACCGGGTTCAAACTCCGAAGGGGGACACACATGTGGAAGTTCAGGAAGTTGCCGATGGCCCTCGCCGCCGTTCTGCTGGGCGCCATCGCCTGGTCGGGCTGTGGCGAAACCACCGTTTCGCAGGATGAACTGACCGGCGCGATCAAGACCCAGTACAAGGAGAAGACCGGGGCGACGATCACCGAGATCAGTTGTGACGAGGTCAAGGCCGAGAAGGGTGCCAAGCTCAGTTGTGATGCGACCAACAACTCGAAGGCCGAACTCCACATCACCGGCGAGGTGACCGGTGTCAACGAGGACGACAAGGCCGAGTTCGACTGGAAGCTCGCCAGCGCAAAGGTACCCGGAGACCTCTTCGAACAGACCTCCATTCAGCTGCTCGAAAGCCAGCTCGGAGTCTCGGCCAGCAGCGTGTCCTGCCCCGAGATGATCGAGATCAAGGTCGGCAACAAGGTGGACTGCAAGGTCACCGAGGAGAACGGCACCGAGCATGAGGCCGTCCTGACTCTGACCGACGGTCAGGGTGGTTTCCGCATCGCGATGAAGTCCGAGTAGGTCCGGGCCGAGGCGGTCCGCCGCCCCCGGCCGGTCGTGGTCGGGGGCGAAGCAGCAGGAAAATCGATCCGACATAATGTCGGGTCCTTATGCCGCTTCCCAGCCTGAAAAATATCGAGTGGGTAACCACGGACTGCTACGGAACCCTGATCGACTGGGAGAAGGGCATCGCGACCGCCTGTGCGGAGGAGGCCGAAAAGGACGGTTTCAGCTTTGAGACCGAACCCTTCCTCGAGCGTTTCTTCGAGGTCCAGGCCGAGATCATGGCCGGCTCCTACGAACTTTACGCCGAGGTGCTGCGCCGCACGATCATCAAGGTGGCGGGCGAGATCGGCTGGGAGGTCGAACCCTCCCGGGCCCAGTTCCTGCCCGACAGCATCGCCTGGTGGAAGCCGTTCCGGGAGTCGAACGCGGCCATGGACCGCCTCGCCAAGAAGTACAACGTCGGGATCATCTCCAACATCGACGACAAGATGCTCGGCATCTCCCGTCGCCACCTGCGGACCGAGCTCGACCTGGTCGTGACCGCCCAGCAGGTTCGCAGCTACAAGCCCGACAACACGCACTTCAAGGAGTGCGCCCGCCGGATCGGCGGCAAGAAGGGCTGGCTTCACATCGGTTGTGACTACGACACCGACGTCGCGCCCCTGCTGAAGATGAAGGTGCCGGTGATCTGGGTCAACCGCCACGACGAGAAGCTCGGAGGACGCAAGCGGCCGTCCCTGATCGTCAAGAATTTCCGTGAAGCAGTGAAGAAGCTCGGCGCCGGCAGCTGAGGGGTGACGGTCGGGTCGCCGGGCCCCTTCGCCCGCTTCGGCGGCTCAGTCCAGGTCGAGGGTGTAGAAGAAATCCGGTGCCTCGCCCCACTTGGCCGGGTTGTGGCCGGGGGTGAAACCGAGTGACTCGTAGAGCGCCACGGCGGGGCCGTTCTCGCGGTTGGCATCGAGCTGGATCCGGGCGCAGCCCCGGGCCCGCACCCGGGCGAGGACACCCTCCATCAGGATCCGGCCCAGGCCGCGGCCCCGGGCCGTCCCGTCCACGTACACATCCTCAAGCCAGGCATCCTCGGCGCCGCTGCCGTTCCAGACCGAAACCCGGTACCGGATCTGGGCGAATCCGGCGGCCGGTTCCCCCGCCAGCAGGAACTCGGTCGCGTCATCCTCCAGAAGCATGCCCAGCACCGAATCGATCTCGGCTCCGGTCGGTCTGTCGCTGGCCAGAAAGTCACGAAACCCGGCGATCAGGACGCCCAGTTCGGAGCGATCAGCCGGACCGGCGATCCGCAATGGAGTTTCCGGTCCCATCAGTTCTGACCGGACTCGTCGTCGGGCGGGATCGGTCTGCTGCCGTCGTAGAGCAGCCGCAGCCGTCGGGCCTGATCCTCGACCAGGTAGATGTCAACCCGGTTGAATCCGGCCTTCAGTGAGTCCGGGGGAAGCAGAATCGAGTAGCCGGGAGCTTCCCGGATGCCGTCCTTGAAGGTCACCCCGACCGCCTCGATCTTTCCGTCCACGGCCACCGCGAGTACCCGGTTCGATCCGATCTTGCGGGTACCGCCCCGTTGGAGCAGGCCGAACAGGGTGGGCCGGTCCGGCCTGTACTCCTTGACCTGGTTGGGGCGCTCGGGCGAGACCTCGTAGGGGCCCCGAGATGGGTTCACGGTCAGGTCCCGGACCCGTCTTCCGATCAGCTGCTCGTGCCAGGGTCCGAACTGGTACACCGGCTGCCAGCCACCACCGGTGCCGAACAGCCGCGCGATCCGGCTGATCATCTGATTCCGCTGCCGCACAACCCGGACCAGCGACCCGGATGCCTGACCGGTGGGTGAGTTCAGCACGGTCACCCGGTCCGGGGGACAGTCCGCCGGTTTCCACGGGTACTCGATCCCGAGCTGGTCCGAGATCAGACCGAGCACCTGGGTGGCGCAGGTGTGCCGCTCGACCTGTCTCGGCCGGGTCTGTCCGGGTGCCTTCACGAACAGTGGGACCGAGGCGATCTGTCCGAGATTCCCCGGTTCGGCGGTGCGGCGCTGGACCTTCGGCGTGAACGCTGCCCCATGGTCCGCGGCGACGATCACCATCGCCCGATCCCACAGCCCGGTGGCCTTCAGCCGGTTGATGATCCGGCCCAGCAGGGTGTCGGTGTAGCCGGTCTCGAGCAGATGCCGCTGCAGGGCGATGTCGGTCACCTTCCCCCAGGTCTGCCAGGCGCCGTCGTTGGGCAGCAGCCCGGACCACTCGCTGGCGAGAATGCTGTAGCGCTGGCCGGCCGGGATGTGCCGCCACGGGTAGTGAGGTTTCTCGATGTGAATCAGATCCAGGGTCCGGTCCTGACCCGGCTTCAGATCGCGGTTGAATCGCTCGACCCGCACCAGCTCATCGGCACCCAGCTTCCCGGTGAACAGGCGGCCGAGTCGCCGCGCCCCGCCCTGGCCGCTGCGGAACTGGCCGCTGGTTCCGGTCGCGCCCTCCTCACCCAGGGCGCCGGGAGCACTGGTCTGGACCTCGTCGGTGGTCCCGGTGGTCGCGGAGTCGTCTTCTGGAGCGTTTCCGAAATCGTTGAAGGTCTGAGTGATGTCCGGCAGGTTGCGGGTCAGTGAGTCCGGCAGGAGGAGGTAGCGCGAGGCGATCCAGAGGTCGCTGAACAGGTCGTCGAGGCTGCCGGTGGGGATCGCCGGTTCGTTCGGGCAGAGCTTTTCCGGGCAGATCCTGGTGGCCGACTCCATCACGTTCATCCGGTACGAGCCGCCGAGCAGGGTGAAGATGCTGCGTGGATAGTCGGCCGCGATCGGCAGGTCGTCATGGCTCGGCTCCTGTCCGGCGAACAGGGCAGGAACCGCCATCGGGGTGTAGGCGGCGGCCCCGGTCGCGTTGCGGTACCAGGTGGAGTGATCCGCGATCTCGGCGAAGGCGGGAAAGCGGGAGGCGTCGATCTCCCCGTCCGGAGTTTCCAGGCTGGAGAGCGGCAGCTCGTCGACGATCACCATCACCACCGGAACCGGGCGGCTCACCTTCGCCGCGACCGGCTCGGGCTGCTCCCGGGGCAGGATCAACCTCGAGGTCGGGGTGAAAAAGAAGAAGACGGGCAGCACCACCAGCGGGGCGATGGTGAGGATGTCCATGAAGGACCGCGGGAAACGCCAGCGGGTGGTGGCATACACCCCGGCGGCAGCGACCAGCAGGGAGAGCGCGATCAGGAGGCCGGCGGGCCAGCTCAGCCAGTCCTTCAGCAGGTGAAGCAGAAATGCCCCTCCGGTCAGGGTCATCAGAAGGAGATGGAGGCCCCACTGGAGATCCCGGTTGATCAGCCGGGCCAGGGCTTCGAGCGCGAGCGCGAGCAGCGGTGGCCCCAGGGTCCAGATGAAGACGTAGGCGATGATCTGCCCGGCCGTGTTGCCCCGGGCGACGAAGAACTCGGGGTTGCTGCCGAGCAGCGAGAGCATCGGCTGCACCATGGCCAGCACCCAGAGGGCGAGCAGGTGGGCGCCCCCGAGCAGCAGAGACGGACGCTCCGGGCGTCCGGCGGACTTGATCGCTTCGGTCACAGGGTCAGCAGCCTAATGGTCACAACCGGCCTGCCGTTCGGCTCCCGGGGATGGCATCCGGGTGACGGACCGGGTCGGGGCGGACATCACTTCAGGTGGATCACCCGGGAGCTGCCGGTTGGCCGACCCTGGCTGTCCAGCCCCTCGACCCGGATGAAGGGGCGGCCGACGGGGACCGCGGTGAAGGTCTCGAACCCGACCCGGTTGCGATCCGCGATTCGCTTCAGCCGGTTGGCCACGGTCCCGCCGAACACCCTCCACTTGCGGGTCTCGGTGTCACCGTTGCGGCTGATCCAGAGCCGGATCTGTTTCGCGCCGTGCCTGCGGGCAACCACCGCCGGCCTGGTCTGCGGGTCCCCGTGCCAGCCGGCCCGGTAGGCCCGGTAGTAGGTGCCGATCCCGAGGACTCGGGCGTCGAACAGCATGCTCCCGCCGGAACCGTACTCACTGACCAGGGGCTGTCCCCCCCAGCCGACCAGGGAGTTGCCGCCGGCCAGGGCCTGTACGTTGCCCTGGGTCGAGGCCAGCGGCCTCGCCGGATTCAGGAACTCCCGCTCGACCCGGGCGGTCTTTCGCCTCGGATCGAGCTTCAGGATCAGGCCTCGGGACTGGCTCCGCCAGGGCTTCGCGGCCACCGGCGAGTCGGCATTGTCGAAAACCGAGATCCGGTTCCCGGAAAGAGGCTGTGAGTCGTGCTGCCAGGAGAAACGGGCGTTCGGACCGAGCCTGAACGTGCTGTGACGGCGCCCGAGTCGCCAGATCACCCGACCGGTTCGGCGGCTCACCTTGTAGATGGTGTTGGTGCTGCGGCCCGAGATCATCACGTTGCCGTCCGGGGTGTCGATGATCGTGTTGATGTGGAAGTAGTCGAGTGGGCTGCCGGGACGTTTCGCCTTCACCGCGTACGTGTCGGTGACCGGAACGTGATCGAGGCTGTGCCACTCCCAGATCACCCGGCCGGTCTTCAGGTCGATCTCCTGGGCGATCGAGTCGAGGACCTGGCTGCGGCTGGTGCGTCCCAGTTTCCTCAGGTCACGGATCCGGGAACGGTAGGCGGTGACGTAGGCAGTTCCGCGCCGGGTCAGCCGGAACTCATGGGTGTCTGCCGGGTAGCCGTTCCCGGGCGTGATCCGACGGATGATCCGGTAGCTGGTGTCGGCGATCAGGTAGGTGTTCCGGGTCAGCCCCGAACCTCGGGTCGGGATCTCCACCCAGGTCAGGACCGGTTTGCCGTTCCAGTACTGGCGTCGAAAGTCGGTGGTCCGCCCGGGCCGGAACCAGATCGGTTCCCCGTCGGCCGCGTAGATCACGTTGCCGGCATCCTTGGACCCGATGAACAGGGGCAGCTCCGATGCCCGACCGCGGTTCAGTTCGATCTTGAGGCGGGGCGGGGCCAGCCCGGGGCGGGTCACGTATCCCTTGAATCCGGTCCTCGGTCGGGCGCCCGGTTTCACCCTGCCGGCGCGTTTGAGGGCGAGATTCCCGGTGCGGAAGCTGTACTCCCCGCGGGAGGCCCCGTAGATGCTCAGGCCGGTCCTCACCCGGACGCTTTCGGCCGGTTGAAGCGGACGTTTCAGGACGAGGCTGAAGCCCCGCCGGTCACCATGCCATTTCTTCGCGAAGCCGTGGCTGCCGGATCGGGATCCGCGGACGGAGATCGCTCCCGATCGTTCCGGCCGGATGCCACGAAAGGAGATCTCGGACCAGATCGAGGCGTTCTTCGCGGTCGGCCCGGGGGTCGCGGTCACCGCCGCCCGGACTGACGCGGGGGTGGCGGCGATCAGGAATGCTGCCGCGGCGAGCAGAAGCACGGCAAGTGAGCCTGCGAGCCGATTCCGGGTGATACGTCGGGATGCCAGAGTGGACATCGACACTCCTTTCCGGGAAAGGGGTGGGCGAGGGGGGAAGTGAGGGGCAAGGGGTTTCGGGTCCGTGGAGCGACCCGCCTCACTCATTCAAGAACACGGTAGCGATTCGAGTTGCGGCCGGCGGATCGCCCGGAAGTTGCCTTCGTCCGGACTCAGAAGGCGCGAAAACCGGGGGTGCGAACCAGCTTGACCGGTCTGAACGCATGCCCCGACTCGACCAGGAACCGCACCCCGTCCCTGCCCTCGACCGCAAGTACCGCCCCTTCCCGGTTACGCCAGGCGAGCGCCACCAGCAGCGCGTAGCCGGCGCCGATCACCGCAACCTCCGGAAAGGCTGCGCCGACCACCCCGGCCAGGGCCACCGCGGCAAGAATCGGCCAGAGGCGCATCCATGCGACCCGGGCGGGAGACGGCAGCCCGACCCCCGGGGTACGCGCGGTGACGGTCCGGGCCGAGCTCAGCGCCTCGCGCACACTCTCGGCCGAGCGGTCACTGCCCCCGATCGAAAGGCCGATCCAGGCGGCCACCAGCCACCAGACTCCGCCGACCACAAGCAGGGTGGGACTGAACTGCCTTTCCGCTCCGATCACTGCCAGGGCACCGAGTGCCGTGGCCCCGCCCGCGGTGAGCAGGACGGTTGATCTCAGAAGCTCGGCGTACGGCAACGGTTCACCCGTCGGGCTCACCCTGGACGAGTCGGGCGAGATCAACCAGCATCGCGATCCACTGTTCCGGTTCGTCGAGGACCAGATCGGCCATCTCGACCAGCTCGTCCGGACCCTCGTTCGAGGCGATCGCCACAACTGCAAGCCGGTCGATCCGTCCCTCCTCTTGAAGTTCCCGCAGCCGGATCGCCGCCTCGAGGTCGGTGCGATCGTCCCCGGCGAACGCCACCGCCGGCCACTCGCTTCCTTCCAGCAGCGAGTCGACCGCGCCGGCCTTGCCGGCCATCCCCGGCGGCCGCAGCTCCAGCACCTTGCGTCCCCAGTGGGTGTCGAGTCCGGATCGTTCCGCCCGCTCGGCGATTCCGTGGACCATGTCCTCGGTGCGGCCGTCGGCCCCCCGCCAGTGAAGGGCCTGGATCGAACCCTTGTCCTCGATCCGGATCTTCGCCACGACCCAGGCGGCATCGTCGTTCTCCCGGATGAAGTCACGGGCCAGCCGGCGCTTCTCCTCCTCGATCACCGGGAACGGTTCCTCCTCCCCGGGATGGAGCAGGCCGAGGCCGTGATTGCCGAAGTAGGTGACCCTGTCGGTACCGACCAGCTTGCGGGCGGTGCGGGTCGGGCGGCCGGTCACGCAGGCAACCAGGCCGAGATGGTCGGCCAGGGTCTCGAGGCTGTCCCGGGCAACGGCCGGGACCCGGGCACGGTCCGGACGTTCAACGATCCGGCAGAGGGTGCCGTCGACATCGGTCAGCAGGGCCGAACGGGACGGTTCTTCGAGCAGGATGGTCAGTACCGAGTCGGATGTTCCCATGGAGCGAGAGCCTATCCCGGATCGAAGACCTCCCCGTGGAGCGCCGGCCGGTCGAGGCCGGACCGGGCGGTTCCGGGGACCTCGACTCCTCCTTCTAGTATCGCCGGATGAACCGAAGGCGGATAGCCGGTCTCGCCCTGGTCGGCACGGCGGCCGGAACCTTCAGCGGCCTGTTCGGGGTCGGCGGCGGGGCGATCATCGTGCCGCTGCTGATCGCCCTGTTCGGTTACGGCGAACGGCGGGCGACCGGCACCAGTCTCGCCGCGATCATCCTGGTTGCGATCTTCGCCGCCGCGGCTCATGGGGGGATCTACGGCAACCTCGATCTTCGGACCGGTCTGATCCTCAGCGTCCCGGCGGTGGCTGGAGTGGTTGCCGGGACCGCGGTCCAGCAGCGTCTGCCGGAACGCACCATCTCGATCATCTTCTCGATTCTGCTGGTCGTCGTCGCGATCGAGATGGTGTTCGGATGAGCCGCCGTCCCGGGCTGCGGAAGGGATCGGCATGGACCTGATCCTGGCCGGAGTCATCTGCCTCCTCGGCGGCATGGTTGGTGGCCTGGTCGGGGTCGGTGGCGGGGCCATCTTCGTGCCCGCGATGACCGTGTTCATCGGGCTGGGACAGGTGGAAGCCGAGGCGACTTCGCTGCTGATGATCGCCTTCGTTTCGGTTTTCGGAACCTGGCGTCACCGGCGCTACGGCAACGTCGACCTTCGGGATGCGGCGGTGGTCGGCCTGCTCTCGGCGCCGGGGGTGATGATCGGGGTGGTGGTGGCCAACGCGGTCCCGGAACGGGCGCTCAGGATCGGCTTCGCCGCGCTCGCCCTGTTCATGGCCTGGCGGCTGATGCGGCGGGCCTTCGCCGCCCCCGATCAACCGGGGGGCACCCGTCCGACCGCGCCCGACCGGCCCGGACGGCAGCGGTGAGGACCGGGATCCGACCCCGGGGCGGTCCCTTCATTCCGCTCGGGGAGATCCTGATGCGGGCCTCCCGTTCCACCGGTCCGGGCGGCCAGCACGCCAACGTCACCGCCTCCCGGATCGAGGCGGTCTTCCGGGTCGCGGACTCGCTGGCCCTCAACCCCGACCAGAAGGCCCGGATCGAGCGGCGGCTGGGGCCGGTGGTCACCGCGACCGCCCAGGACGCCCGCTCCCAGATCCGCAACCGGGAGCTGGCGCTTGAGCGCCTGGAATCGAAGCTGGCCGGCGGTCTCGCGGTCCGCCGCCGCCGCCGTCCAACCCGACCGACCGGCGCCTCCCGCAGAAAACGTCTCGACGCCAAGCGGCGCCTGTCAGAAAAGAAGCGCTCCCGCCGACCTCCCGGTGAGGATGACTAGCGGCGCCCGTCCGGGTTCGCCGTCCTGACCGTCACCTAATCTCGGAGGGGCAATGATCTTCATCGGCATCGTCACCGGACTACTGATCGGCGGCCTCGGCACGTTCCTGTTGCTGTCGCGTCGTTCAAGACAGATCGAGATCGAGAACACGTCGTTGAACGGAAAGCTCGTGCGGAGTGAGGACCATCTGCTGGCCCGGGAGGACGCCCACCAGGCGGAACTCGCGCACCGGGACGAGATGCTGAGGACGGCAGCCGAGAACCATCAGCGTGAGATCGCGCGGCTTCAGGCGGACGAGGAGCGCATGAGGGAGCAGATGACCGCGATCTCCGGCGAGGTGCTGGAGCGAACCTCGAAGCAACTCGACGACCGGATCAATGAACGCCAGAAGCTGGAACGAGAGCGGGCAAAGAACGAACTGGACCAGCGCACCACTGCGATCAAGAGCTCGGTCGAACCGGTGGCCGAGAAGCTCGGCGAGATGCAGAAGACGGTGAGCGAACTCGAGAAGGAACGGGCCAAGGCTCACACTGAGCTCGGTGAACAGATCGGCTTCCTCAAGGGAGGAGTTCAGGATCTCGCCCGGCGGGCAGGCGGGTTGACCGAGGCTCTGAAGAAGCCGTCCGGGCGCGGATCCTGGGGGGAGATTCAGCTGCAGAACGTGCTCGAGATGGCCGGCATGGTGGAGCACTGCGATTTTGAACAGCAGGTCACGGTGGAGGATGATGGTTCCCGCCTCCGTCCCGACGTGACCGTGAACATGCCGGGAGAACGGATCGTGGTGGTTGACGCCAAGGTGCCGATGGAGGCCTTCCTTCAGGCACAGGAGGCGACCGATGACGAGACCCGGGACGCCTTTCTGGCGCAGCACGCCCAACAGGTGCGCAGTCACGTCTCGCAGCTGCGCAAGAAGGAGTATCAGGCGCAGTTCGACCGCAGCCCGGAGCTGGTGGTCATGTTTGTGCCCAGCGAGGGGATCTACCATTCGGCCCTCGCCCAGGACTCATCCCTGCTCGAGTACGGCCTGACCGAAAAGGTGCTGATCGCGACCCCGACCACCCTGATCGGGATCCTCCAGGCGATCAACTACGGCTGGGGGCAGGACCGAATCGCCCGATCCGCGGAGGAGATCGCCAACGCCGGACGAGAGCTCCACAAGCGGATCCTGACCTTCACCGAGCATTTCGCCAAGATGGGCCGCCAGCTTGGTTCGGCCACCGGGAGCTACAACGCGGCAGTTGGTTCCTTCGAACGGATGGTGGTTCCGCAGCTCAGGCGAATCGAGGACGCGGGAGCGAAGTCCGCCAAGGAGCTGGCGGTCCCGGAGAGCATTGATGTAACCCCCGCAGAACTCAACGCGGATATCTCCCTCCCGGATCCGGGTGATTCCGGGGATCTGGCTGCCGGCGAGATCGAGGCCCTGCCGGAAACGGCATCTCCTCAGCAGTAGCCTGGGCTGGGTTCAGGGTGCGTTCCGGACTCTGGGCCGGGCGGAAGATGGAGTGACCGGATCGGCCGTCCGGGTTCAGCCGATCCCGTGTTCGAGGGCGCCCTTGATCTGGGCGTCGAGGGCGTTCAGGCGGTAGAGGGCGATCGCCTCGGGGGAGGGGAAGTGGCGGAGGCGCAGCGGGTCGGTGCCGTGGTGGCACATGACGGAGGAGAGCAGGGCGTCCAGTTCGGCCGGTCCGATCCCGGCTTCGAGCACGGCCGGGGTCCGCGCTGCCGCGCCGATCAGCTCCGCTCCGAGCTGGAGGTGGCCGAGCGCCTGGCCGCGGGTGGTCAGGCCGAGTTCCGCCCCGTAGGTGAACTCGGCGGTCTTGCCGACGTCGTGGATCAGGGCGGCCGCCATCAACAGGTCCGAGTTCAACCTCGGGTGAAGGATGCAGGTCTCGGTGACCAGGGTCCCGACCGCGACGGTGTGTTCGAGCAGACCGCCGATGTAGGCGTGGTGTCCGGCCCGGGTGCAGGGGGCACGGCGGAAACCGATGGCGACCCCGCCATCCTCCGGGCCGGCATCAGAGAAAAGAAGCTGGGTGACCAGGGCCCGGAAGCCCGGGTGATGGACCTCCCGGGTCAGGTGTTCGAGGAAGCCCTCCAGCTCCTCCCGGTCGCGGTAGCTGGCCGGCAGGAACGCGGTCGGGTCGATCTCCGCCGGATCGACCCGGCGGACCGCATCGAGTTCGACCGAGATCCGGCCCCGGAACTGCTCGGCCCGCCCGCGGACCTCGATCACGTCACCGCGATCAAAACCGAGTCCGATCCGGTCCGCTTCCCGAAACAGCCGGGCGGGGATCGAGCCGCTGCGATCGCGCAGCTCGAGGGTCAGGTAGGCCGAACCGTTCTTCGCCGTCTGCCGATCCTTGCGGACGCAGGCGTAGCGGCCGGTGAACACCCGGCCCGGGGTCAGCTCGGCGACGGTCGGGGTGGTCTCGGTCACGTCCCTATCCTGACCGACCGCACCGGCGTCCGACCGCACCGGCCGGGAAGTTGCCGGGCCGGGGTCCGGCATGGTCTAGATTGAACCGATGGATCAACTGCGCTGGGAGACGACTCCACCCCGCCTGCGTCGGCCGATCATGGTCTGTGCATTCCGGGGCTGGAACGATGCTGCCTCGGCCGCCTCGACCGCGCTCGAGACTCTGGCCGACTCCCTCGAGGTGGACGTCCTGGCCGAGGTCGACCCGGAGGAGTTCTACGACTTCCAGGCCAACCGGCCGACGATCACCTTTGCCGACAGCCGTCACCGCCGGATCGAGTGGCCCGGAAACACGCTGATCGCGGCGCGGGCTGAAGCGGCCGAACGGGATCTGGTCCTGTTCGACGGAACCGAACCGAATCTCAAGTGGCGCACCTACGCGGACCTGATCGTCGAGACCGCGGAACGATTCGAGGTCGAGTTGGTGGTGATACTCGGGGCGTTGCTGGCCGAGGTCGCCCACAGCCTGCCGGTTCCGGTGACCGGTATCGGCACCGAGGAGTCCCTGATCCGGGAACTGGATCTGGAGCGTTCGAGCTACGAGGGCCCGACCGGGATCGCCGGGGTGATCCATGACCGCTGCTGCAAGGCGGGTCTCGGCTCGGTTTCACTCTGGGCGGCAGTGCCTCACTACGTCGCCACGGTGCCGAACCCGAAGGCCGCGCTGGCACTCAGCGAGCGCCTGGAAAGGATCACCGGGGTCGCCGCAGACAACTCCGGGCTCGAGTTCGAGACCGGTTCCTACGAGGAGCAGATCACCAAGGCGGTGGCTGCCGATCCGGAGGTGGAGTTGCTGGTTCACCGGATCGAGTCCGAGCAGCGCGACGGCAGCCAGCCGGATGAGGAAGAGGTTCCGAGCGGCGACGCTCTCGCGCTCGAGTTCCAGCGTTTCCTTCGCCAACGCGGATCGCAGTAGTCCCGCGCCGCGGGTCCGGACCCGGGTCAGGCTTCAGCTGCGGGACAGACCAGCCGGAAGTCGCACCAGCTGCAGACCGACGGCGACGGCTTCGGCTCGAAGTCCTGGGTGAGTACGCCCTCGCCCACCTCCAGCACGGTGCGCTCGACCCGTTCCCGGTCGTCCGGCTCCGGGACGACCGTCTCCCTGATCCCCTCCATCACGTAGTAGTAGGCACCCGACCCGATCTCCAGATTCCAGGCTTCGGCGGCACCCAGCCGGTAGAGCGCCAGCTGCAGATCACCGCCGTGCCGTTCGCTCTCGATCCGCTCGCCGGTCTTGTAGTCGACCACCTCGTGGCTCCCGTCCGGCAGGCGATCAACCCGGTCGACCCGGCCACGCAACCAGTGGGAGCCGATCCGGAACTCGAACTGGCGTTCCAGGTGAACCGGGACCGCTTCCGAGGCCCGCTCGTTCGCCTCGTATGTTCGCATCGCCTGCCGGGCCCGGTCGAGAAACTGAAGCTCGTCATCGGAGTCCCCGAAGCCGCCGCGACGCCAACCGTCTTCGAGCAGTTCCGCCAGGGCCCCGGACTCCGGCCCACCGCGATCCGGCCCGCCGACCAGGGCCGGTTCATGGAAACGCTGAAGCACGTTGTGGATCAGGATCCCGAAACGCATGTTCACGGTCGGCGGACGGGGAATCGCAAAAACCCGAGCGAACTTGTACTTGAGCGGGCAGGTCAGGTACAGGTCGAGGTCGGTTGCCGAGAGGCGGAGGTCGTCGCCGCGGCGGGGCAGGAAGGCGGCCAGCGACGGTTCGCGACGGGCCTCGCTCAACCGGCGTCGATCTTCCCGGTCGCGCTCCCCGGCCAAGAGCCAGGAGTCCAGGGTGGAACGGTCCAGCTCGGCCAGCTGGGCCGGGGTGGCAACCTGGCCGAGTAGCCCGTTGATCGCCTCGATCGCCTCCCGGTCGGATCCCCCGGCCGGGCGCTGGGCCAGCGCGGCCAGCTTCAGCAGCTCCAGGTAGCGGGCGACCGCCCGGTTGACGTCCTCCGGGGTGTCGAGCCGTGGCTCGTTCAGCTCCGAGCCGGTCCGCCAGGAGGCCTCCACCACCTCGTCCCGCAGTACCCGCCAGCCCGCGTGGAGATCCTCTCCGGGGCCGAAGAGCTCCTCGTCATGGATCTCCTCGATCGCGCCCCCCGCGTCGAGTGCCGCCCTGACCGGATCTCCCGGGTTGATGCCGGACGGTTCCGGGCCGACCCGGGAGAGCACGACCTCGTTCCCGGCCGAGGTGACGGCGGTGGCGAGGGCGCCCCGGGGGATCGGTTCGCTGCCGTCCAGGCCCAGCACGTAGATCCAGTCCCACTCGCGGCCCTTGATCCCGTCGAGATCGAGGATCGGCACCCCACCGGTGTCCGGCAGGCCGGCGACCGGCTCGACCGAGAGTCCCCCGTCGGCCAGCGCGTACAGATAGCGGCTGAAGTCCCGGGTGGAGGCGAGCGGTTCCCGCCGGCTGAAGGCGGTGGCCAGATCGGCGAGGCGGGAAAGGCCGAGCAGCCGTTCGGCGGTTTCGGGACGGGCCGCGAACAGTCGCTGCCGGCGGAAGCCGACCCGTTCGATCAGCCGCCGGACGAACTCGTCCGGGCGGCGGCTGTCCAGCACCCGGGCGGCGGCCCGGTAGAGGGCGAGAAAGGCCTCAAGCCGCTGGCGGGCCTCGGGTGGCATCCGGGGACTCTCCAGGGCGGCCTCGCAGGCGTCGACCAGGTCGATCTTGCGGCGCTTGGCGATCGTGGTGAGGGTGGCCAGGTCGACCGAGCGCAGGCCGGTCGGGGGTCGGGTCAGCGCCCTGGTCACGGCCCGGGCGTCGGTCGGGTCGCAGAGTGCACCGAGCCAGGCCATCGTGTCCCGCACCTCGGGTTGGCGAAACAGCGCCCCGCCGCCGAGCCGGGTCGGGATCCCGCGCTCGGCGAGGGTGGCGGAAATCTTCCCGCCGGAGAGATCGACGTCCGGGACCGCGATTGCGATCCCGTTGGGCGTCGCCCCCCCGGCCAGGCGGTGTTCGATCTCCCGGGCCACTGCCTGGGCCTCCGCCTGGGGGGAGCCCGAGCGCCAGAACCGGACCGGCATCGCGGTCTGCTCTCCCGACCCCGGCTCCCAGTCGGCGGCCGCGCTTTCGCCCAGAATCGCCCGGGCGACCGTGATCCGGCCCGGCGGCAGACGCCAGGCGACGGTCGCCTCGGCTCGTTCCACCCCGGGGAAGGCGCCTTCAAACCTCGCCTCGGCACCGGGACCGAACCGGGCCCGGTCCGGATCGATCGAGGCGACCACCGATTCCGGTCGGACCCGCTCGGCCAGCACCGCCAGCAGCTCCGCCCGGGTCGGGGTGAGGTCCTCCAGCTCGTCGATCACCAGATGCGGGTGGAGATCGGTGACCGCCGCGGCCACCGGATCGTTCGCAGTCAGAAGACCGGCCGCAAGACGGGGCAGGTCGGTGCGATCGATCAGTCCCAGATCGCCCAGGATCCGGTCGTGGGCTTCGACCAGTCCGGCCAGGTCCGCGGGAACCGGGGCGCCTTCCTGCCGGATCCGGTCGATCCGGGCGATCAGTGATCGCAGCAGGGCGGCCGGGTTGCCGCGGATCTGGTGATTTCGCAGCGGCAGTTCATCCAGCCGGACCAGCAGCATGGCCAGCCGTTCGGCCCGGCCCACCACCTCGAACCCGGGGCCGGTCCCGGACTCAACCGGCCAGCGTCGAAGCAGCCGCTCGGCGAAGTCCTCCCAGGTGAGCGCCACCACCTCCTCAAATGGCTGTTCGATCCGGCGTTCAAGTTCGGTCCGGTGCTCACCGGCCGCCCTGACCGTCGAGGTAACCACCGCGACCCGGGAAGGATCCAGCCCCCGCTCCCCGGTCAGGCGGACCACCCGCTCCCTCAGGGCGCTGCTCTTCCCGGTACCGGCCGGTCCGGTCAGCAGCAGGGCACCGCGTTCGAGGTCCACCGCCCGCCCGGGTCCGGTGGCGCCGGCTCGGTCGGGACTGTGGTCGGTGGGCGGGCTCACAGTCTCAAACTACCCAACGGGACCCGGCTTCGGCACCGGTCGCCGCCCCGCATTACGATGCCGTCGTGAGCTCCACCTTGAAGGATGAGGCCCTGGCCGCCGACTGGCCGGCGATCTGCCGTCGGATCGTCGAAGGCCAGCGGAAACTGTTCGAGAGCCAGCCGACGATCGCCGATCGTGAGCTTTACGAAGGCACGGTCGGGGAGGGCGGCGACCGGACCCTGGTGATCGACCGCCAATGCGAGGACATCGTTTTCGGCGAGCTTGAGCGCCTGGCCGAGTCCCGTGGCGCCGCCTTCACCGCGATCTCGGAGGAACGCGGCGCCGTTCAGTTCAACGGCGGCGGGGAGACCTGGGTGGTGATCGATCCAATCGACGGCTCGCTCAACGTCCGCCGCACCATCCCCCAGCACAGCCTCTCGCTGGCGGTGGCCACCGCCCCGAACATGGGGGCGGTCCAGTTCGGCTACGTGTACGACTTCGGTGCCGGCCACGAGTTTCTGGCCCACGCCGGGCAGGGGGCGGAGCTGAACGGTGTCCCGATCCGGGCCCAGACCCGGGAGCCGATGGAGATAGTCGGGATCGAAAGCGCCGAACCGGGGGCGATGACCCCGGTGCTGGAACGCCTGGTCGGCAGGGTCTACCGGATGCGCTGTCTCGGCTCACTGGCGCTGACCGTCTGTTTTGTGGCGGCCGGGCGGTTTGACGGGATGCTCTCGCCCCAGCCCTCACGTTCGGTGGACGTCGCCGCCGCCCAGCTGATCGCCCGGGAGGCAGGGGCCCTGGTTGAACTCGGCGAGGACGGCCTGACCGAGGCCGGACTCGATCTCGATCAACGCTTCCCGGTCACCGCCGCCGGCACCGCCGAAGGCCTGCGGATCCTGCTCGAAGCCACCAACCCCCGCTAGCCCTCCACCAGCCCCGCCCCCAAGCTTCGAGGGGAGACCTGTCAGTCGCATGGAGCGACAAAGCTCCCCTCGATGGCCGGGCGGCCTTCGGTGACGCCGCAGACGCCGCTCTGGTGGTTCCGGGGCAGTACTCGCTCTCTGTGAGCGACGTCACGCAAAACAGGAACACCTGTTCGTATTGAGCTGCTACACTTCAGATGTTCTTAGAAGTAAGTAATATGTTTTCAATACCAAGGAGCCAGTGATGAGCACCGAAGAAACCAAGACCAAGGCCACCACCAAGACCGCCGCGAAGAAGCCGGCCGCGAAGAAGGCCCCGGCGAAGAAGGCCGCCAAGCCCCGCACCGCCGCCCAGCTCCGCGCCGAGTCCGAGAAGAAGGCCGTTCACGCCGCCAGGCTGGATGCCGAGACCGCCCGCGAGCGCCTCAACGAGATCGAGGAAGTCGCCGTCGACTACGCCAAGAAGGGTCTCGACGTGCCGGTCGGAGCCGCCCTCAACCTGGTCGACCGGGTCAACGAGGTGGTCGAGGACTGGACCGACCAGACCTCCGCCGAGAAGAAGGTCAAGGGCTACCGGGCCGACTTCACCAAGTCGCTGAAGCGGGCCGAGCGCCGCGGCACCACCACCCGCCGCAAGGCCACCCGTGAGATCAAGAAGAACCGGACCAAGCTCGAGAAGCGGGTCCGCCAGCAGCGCAACTCCCTCGAGAAGCAGATCAAGGCGACCAACAAGGACGTCAACAAGCGGATCAACGAGCGGGTTGAGGTAGTATCCAAGCGTGCCGCACAGGCGCAGGAGGACGTGACCCGGGTTGCCGGGGAGCGGGGCAAGCAGGCCCAGGACCTCGTCAACAAGGTCACGGAGCAGCTCACCTCGCTGGTCTGAGACAGATTTAGCCCGGACGCCGACGGAGAGCGGCGGACGGAGAAGATCGGCTGACCTCATACCTCGTCAGTCGATGTAGTACCTCTCCTCCCTCGCCAACGGCCCCTCCTCGGGGCCGTTGGTATTTGGTGACGGGGAGGATCAGCGGCGGGGCAGGCAGTTGAGGGTAATCGTGTAGCCGTAAACCCCGTCATCGGTCGAGAGCCGGAACCGGTAGCCGCGGGGGGCGCCCGACCGGCCGAGGATCGAGGTCCGCTGAATCTCGAAGGCCCGTGGTCCAAGTCCGGTGATCGCCGGGTCGAAGCCGAACGGGGCCCGGGCCGGGCAGAGGATCTCCCCCTCGGCCTCGGTGAAGTTCCCGTCTCCTCCGGTGATGTCGTTGGACCGGATGCCGCCCCGGACCTCAACCACCCGTCCCAGGGCCCGGGCCCCGACGCTGTCCGCCTTGAGGTCCTGACGGCCGACCGTGAACCGTCCCGGCAGGGCGGTCGCGGTGCCGCCGATCGCCACGATCAGGGCGATGATCGCCACGACCATCGCCGGGGAGGGACGGGGGATGCGTTTCATCTGGGTCCTCGCTTCCTGCTTGTGCCGGACTACCTGCCGGGATACACGATGACCGATCGCGGCCCCGATGTCGAGCCGAGGTAGGGCCAGCCCTGCTCACCGAGGGCGAGCGCCCGGAAGATGATCCGCTGGGCCGAACTGATCGTGCGGAACCGGTAGCGGAACCGGAACCGGCCACCCGGTCCGGTCCGGAGCACCTCCACCGGCCGCCAGCGGCGGCGGTCGGGATCGAGGTACTGGATCGTGACCAGCTTGCCCCAGGCCGGCAGCAGCGCCCCGCGGGTGGCCACCCGGCCCCGCATGGTCACGGTCCCCCCGTTCCGCAGCCGGGTCGGACGGAGATTCATCCGGATCCGGCCGCGGGAGTTCAGCCGCAGCCGGGGTCCCCCGGCCCGGGAGCGGGTCGCGGTCCCGGCGTAGCCGACCCGGACCCGGCGACCGGGTCCCCCCTTCAGGCGCAGGGCGAAGCGGCCGCTGCCGTCGGTCCGGATCCGGGTGACCCGGCGGGCCGGTCGGCTGCCGCGGTCGAGCGTCTCGGTCACGGTCAGGCTCGCCCCCGGCAAGCCCTGGCCGGCCGAGGTCAACCGGCCGGTCAGCAGCACCCGGCGGGACGGTCCACCGCTCGCCCGGATCCGCTGCCGGGGGCCGAGCCCGGCCCGGAGCCTCACCCGCTCCTTCAGGGGGAGCCGGAGCAGCATCGGGGAGCCGTCCCCGGCCCGGTCACCGGCGCCGCTGTTCCCGGCCCGGTCGTACCCGGTCGCCCGCAACTCGTAACTCCCCGCGGCCAGATCGTCGGAGGGGATCCGGGCCCGGAACCGGGACTCGCCCCCGGCCTCGGTGCGGAGCGGGGTGAAGACTCCGCCGCTGCCGGCCCGGCGGTAACCGATCACCACCCCGGCCGGTCCGGAATCGACGTCCTCGGCGAGCACCTCGACCCGTTCCGGTTCGGCCGGATCCCGTTCCCGGACGAAGGTCAGCCGGGGAGCCGTGGTGTCGATCCGGACCACCGCCTCGCCCGGAGGTTCGTGGCGCCCACCGCCCGCGGCGGGTTCGCCGTCGTTGGCGTTTCCGGCCAGATCCCGGGCCCAGTACCGGACCAGGTTGCGTCCCTCGGCGGTGATCGTGAACCCGGCCCCGGGTCCGGCCACCCGGTAGGGCGAGTGGCCCTCGGCCTGGATCACCGTCTCGGGGCTGCCGTCGTCCTCCGCGGGCCGGGCGTTCATCCCGGAAAGCGGGTCGGTGGCGGCCGCGGTCACGGTCACCGCCCGGTTGCTCCAACCGGTCGGAACCCCGTCGAGCGTCACCCGGGGTGGGGTCCGGTCGACCCGGACCGCGGTGCTGCCGGGGGCGGTTGAGGAAACCGCGGCCCCGGAACTGGCGACCGCCGAGATCCAGTGGCTGCCCTCGGCCAGCCCCGGGATCGAGCCGATCCGGTCCTCGGCCCCGCCGCCCAGGGCGTACTGGGGGGCGAGACAGATCCCGGTCGGGCAGGGGGCCGTGGGTCCGTCGGCCGAGACCGCAATCGCGTAGCCGCCGATCCCGGAAGGCCCGCCCGGGGAGGCCTGCTCGATCGGCTGGCGGAGGGGCAGCTCGTCCGCGGAGATCCAGCCCGCGGGCGGTTCGGGAGCGACGTTCCCCGGTGGCCGGTCGTCGAAGCGGAGGGTCGTGCGGGCCGGGGCGCCGAGGTTGCCGGCCGAGTCCCGCAGCCGGAGCTCGAGTTCGTACTCGCCCGGAGCGGGCACGCTCAGCGGCCCCAGCTCGCCGGCCCGCGCCGGTTCCAGTTCGCCCTCGCTCGCCGGCTCCCGGCCGTCCGGGCCGAGCAGCCGGTAGCTGCCGCCGGCGAGCGGCGAGAGCTGATCTCCCGGCTCCTCCCAGGTGAACTCGAACCGGTTTTCGGGCCGCCACCCGCTGCCGCCGACCGGGCTCAGCCCGATCGGGGCGGCCGGGGGCTGGTTGTCGATCAGGATCGTCCGGGTCGGGCCGCAGCCCCGGTTGGGCCAGCCCCCGCCGGTGGCCAGGTCCGCGGCACAGAAACGGAGCCGGTTCTCGCCCTCCCGGAAGGGCGCCCCGGCGGTGTCGAGCGTCTCGGTCAGCTCGACCCGGGGCGGACAGGGCACGGTCGAGGTGACGTAGTCACCGGCCCCGACCAGCCCGGGACAGCCGACCGAGCCGAGCGCCCGGGAGACCCCGTTGACCTCGGCCCAGATCCGGCCGACCCCGCCGCCGTCGTCGGTGGCTGCCAGGCTCGCCGCCGCGCTGCCCCGATGCCACCGCTCGTCGGCCCAGCCCCAGATCGTCCCGCCCGAAGCGACCACCGGGTAGCCCCGGTCCTCCAAGGTGAACTCGGCATTGAAAACCTCGATGAAGGCCTTGACCGAACCGCTCAGGTTGGCGCAGCCCGAGGTGCTGCGGCAGACCAGTCGGGCAGCGACCCGCTCCAGCCGACGGACCGGGTCGCTCCAGCCGACGGTCACCCGGGAGCCGTCGTGCGGCCGGCCCTCGTCGAGCAGCAGCCCGTCCGGGCCGTCCCGCCCGACCGGGGCGGCGACGATCCCGTTCGCGTCCTTCATCTTCAGGTCGAAAGCGGTGGCGCTGATCCCGGCCCCAGCGGGCGCGTCCCAGGCGAACTGGCCACCGACCCCGTCGGCCAGGGAGGGACCGGAGCGATCCTGGTAGACGCCAATCCGTCCCGACCCACCGCTGAGACAGCCGGATGTGAAGTCGACCCGATCGGCACCGAAAATTGACACGATCCCGTCAAAACCACTCTGCCCAGCTCCAGCACACTGCCGCACCGTGTACTCACCGGCCTGAACCGAACCGGCCCATGCTCCGGCCAGCAGCACCCCTGCCGCGGCCAGCCGGCCGGCGAACCAGCCCACCCGCCTCATGGCCCGAACTCCCCGCCACCACCGACCGGAACTCCGCCCCCGGAACCGCCGGACGGAGATGCGGCCGGGGCCGGAGTCGAAGTCGGGACCGGCCCGCTCGGTACCGGGGTGCCGGCCGCCTCGGGGCTGAACTCGGTCTCGGTCGCGGTCGGCGCGGGGGCCGGTCCCGGAACCGGTTCCGATCGGCCGGGGGGAGGTTTCGGCCGGGTTGCTGGCCGGGCCGACGGTCTCTCGGTCCGGACCGCGGCCCTCGCCGACTTCACGTCCACCGGAGCCGTCGCTGCAACGGGCCGCGTCCGGGTCGGCTCGGCCCGCCGCTCGGTCCGTTCCCCGTCCCGGTTCGGGATCATCGGTGCCGGCAGCACCCCGGTTGCGACACAGACCGCGGCCGTGCCGGCAGTTCCCGCGCAGATCGCGGCCAGCTTCACCGCGGCGGTCGGGACCGTCCCGCGCGCCGAACCCGAGGCCACTCCCGCCCCCGCGGGGTCGCCGATCGCCGCGTGAAGTCTGCCGTGGAGGTTCACCGCCAGTTCCTGGATCCGTTCCCACACTCCCCGCGAGGCGGGAAGCAGCGGCAGCAGCGCCGCGGCCGCCCGCGGGGCGGCCCGGTAGGTCCGGAGGGTGGCCCGGCAGCGGCCGCAGGCCGCCAGGTGATCCTCGACCTCGGTCAGTCTCGAGCGGTCAAGCTCACCGTCACAGCAGGCCGAGAGCAGCGGTTCGACCAGGGCACACCGGTCCCCGGTCTCGCTGGCCCGGAAGGCCGAACGGAAACTGCTCCTGCCCTCGGCCAGGCAACGGTTCACCTTGGTCCGGGTCCAGTCGTTCATCGCCCCGATCTCGGCGTAGCTGTAACCCTCGGCCAACTGGGTCAGGGCCTTCAGCTCGTTCGGCTTGAGTCGGGCCAGGGCCTCCCGGCTGCGGGCGATCTTCTCCCGGCCGACCACCTGCTCGCCGATGTCTTCCCGCCCGGAAGGGATCAGATCAACCCAGTCCTGGTCCGGCTCGATCGAGGCCGGACGGCACAGCATCCGCTCCCGTTCCCGGCGCACCGCGAGCGCCTCGTGCTTGATCACGGTCCGGGCCCACGGGACCAACTCCCGGAGGTCGGTCGAGGGCGCCTTCTCCAGCAGGATCTCGAGGCCACGCTGGAAGGCGTCCTCGGCATCGTCGGTGCAGATCGAGTACCGCCGTGCGGTCGATCTCAGCACCGGACCGTGGCTGCGGATCAACTCGACCGCCGCCCGCTTGCGGGCTGCCACCCCGTCCGACCCGTCCGACCTCGCCGTTTCCGGTTCGGTCGTCAACTCCTGTACGACTGTTCCCTCCATGGGAAACCCCCCAGCTCCTGGACTCGCTGTGCCAATCTGACTAGCCGCGCCGGTCCACGATTTCCAACCGTCTGTAACCAACCCTCAGGTGGGGGCTGTTCGGGCAGGAAATCCGCAAAACGGCACATTTGCAGCGTTAAGCAGAGCCGCGGGAAAACTCGCCCCCTCTCCCGCAGCACAGAAATCCGCAAATTGCGGAAAACCTGATAATCCCGCGCAAATTGCGTGTTTATGACCCGGGCCCGACCGTCACTCTGTCCGGAATCCGGATGTTTGCTGCCGATTCCGGCCGGGCTGCCTGACCCGGTCCCGGCGGATTACCCGGCCGGTCTTGTCGGCCGATTCAGCGATTCTCGGCGTTGTAGATCAGTCGCCGGAAGTGGCTGCCGAACCAGGGGCTTCCCATGCGGCCACTCGGCCAGCCCATGCTGGTCAGGCCGTCGACGATCCAGTCGGTGCCGCCGTTCCCGTCGTCGTAGGCGGACATCCAGGGTCCGCCGCTGCTGCCCCCGGCCATGTTGCACCAGGCGTTGATCCCGGGCCAGGCGCCCCAGGTCCGTCGGTCAGCGCACATCCGAACCTCTCGGGCCCGGTTCGATCCCGCCGGATAGCCGTAGATGTAGGTGCGGCCGTAGCGACGCGGGAAGGACCTGTAGGTCAGTGCTCCGGTCACATCCCCGATCCGTCGCCCGGCTGCGGAGCGGCGGGTGACGACCACCCCCATGTCGTAGGCGGACATCGCGACATCGGAGTAGTTAGCCCAGGGCCCGGTCACCCAGGCGGTCTTCTCGGTCCAGGTCCCGTAGGGGCGCCGGCCGCGATGGTAGGACGGCACGAAGGCGATGTAGTTCGACCATCTGCCTTCGTGTTTCAGGCAGTGGCCCGCGGTCAGGACCAGCCGACGGCTCGGCGTGTTGATCACCGCTCCCGAGCAGATGTACTCGCTGCCCCCCAGCGGAAGAAGAGACGGCCGATCTCGGGATCGGCGTTCCAGCCGAACTGGTGGCGCAGCCCGGCTGTGAGGGGAACCGGCCCGATTCCCCCGGGAGCGTCGGATCCGGCCTGCGCGCTGCCTCCACCGCCCGGGCCATCCGCTTCGGGGTCCAGTAGGCCCTGACCGCGGCGGCATCCGGTCCGGCCTGCAGGTGCTTCGAGGGTGAGGCCGCCGCCGTTGACGCCGCAAGGCTGGCCAAGGTGAACCCGGCGAGCAGAGCGAAGGCGATGCGAAGGATGCCGCTTGAGAGTTCCATGGGTCCAGGGTCGGGAACAGACCCAGTCTCTGACATCCGGGCCGCCACCGCAACCCCCGGTTTCCGTTCGACCGCGACCCCGGGCCTCGATCCTCCTTCAATACGATGGCCACATGACCACCTGCGTTGTGACCGGCGGAGCCGGGTTTGTCGGATCCCACCTCTGTGAGGCCCTGCTCGGCAAGGGTTACCGGGTGATCTGTCTGGACAGCCTGGATACCGGCTCGCTGAAGAACATCGAGCACATCCGTTCACCCGAGTTCACCTTCCTCAACTGTGACATCACCGAACAGGTCTGGATCGACGGGGACGTGGACTACGTGTACCACCTCGCCTCGCCCGCCAGCCCGATCGACTACGCCCGGCTGCCGCTCCACACGCTCAAGGTGGGGGCCCAGGGCACCTGGCACATGCTCGGGGTGGCCAAGTTCAAACGGGCCCGGTTTCTGCTCGCCTCCACCTCCGAGGTGTACGGCGATCCCCAGGAGCATCCCCAGACCGAGGGTTACTGGGGTCACGTCAACCCGATCGGCCCGCGCGGGGTTTACGACGAGGCAAAGCGTTACGCCGAGGCCCTGACCATGGCCTACCACCGTCAGCAGGGGGTGGACACCGCGATCGTGCGGATCTTCAACACCTACGGCTCCCGGATGCGGGCCAACGACGGGCGGGCGATCCCCACCTTCTTCCGCCAGGCCCTGAGGGAGCAGCCGCTGACCGTGTTCGGCGATGGCTCCCAGACCCGCTCCTTCTGCTTTGTGGACGACCTGGTCCGCGGGTTGATCCTGCTGGCCGAGTCCGAGGAGCACCTGCCGGTCAACATCGGCAACCCGGACGAGTTCACCCTGCTCGAACTTGCCGAGGCGGTGATTCAGGCGACCGGATCCAGGTCCGAGGTGGTGTTCGAACCACTGCCGACCGACGACCCGAAGGTCCGCCGGCCGGACATCTCCCGGGCAGTCGAGACGCTCGGATGGCAGCCCGAGGTCAAGCTGGCCGACGGTCTGACCCGCACCCTCGGTGACGCCGGTCGGGAGCGACTGATCGGTGACGACCGGTAGCGGTCGACCGTGACCGCGATGATCGAGTCGCGGCGCATCCTGGTTCCCGGGGCCGGAGGATTCTTCGGGGGCTGGATCCTCGATGCCCTGGAGCGGGCCGGCCACCGGGTGACCGGACTCGGCCGCGACGAGCTTGACCTGAGTGATCCGGCTGCGGTCGGTGAGACGGTGGGGAAGGCCGCGCCGGAGGTGATTGTGAACGCGGTCGGGATCTCCTCGCCGCGAACCTGCCGTGAAGACCCTGCCGCCTGCTTCACCGCGAACACCGGAGCCGTCCTCAACCTGCTGGAGGCGATCCGGACCCGGGCTCCGGAGAGTCGGCTGGTCGCTCTTTCCTCGGCCGCGGTCTACGGGCCGGGCACCGGCGAACCGCTCGTTGAACGTGATCCGCTCACCCCGCACTCGATCTACGGCTCCTCCAAACTTGCAGCCGAGGTGCTGGTCGGACAGTACGCGCGGGAAGGAAAGGTGAGTGCGACCACCCTGCGCGTCTTCAACCTGGTCGGTCCCGGCCAGCCGGCCGACCAGGCCGCGGCCGAGTTTGCCCTGGCAACCGGCATCGCCCTGCGCGAAGGGCGCAGCGAGGCGAGCATCACGGTCGGTGATCCCGAAATCGCCCGGGACTTCACCGATGTGCGGGACGCGGCCCGGGCAGTGACCGCCGCGATCGAAACCCCGGGCCGGTTCAACCTCTGCACCGGGAGCGCGGTGTCGCTTCGGGATCTGGCGACCGCCCTGACCGGGATCGCCCGGCGTCAGGATCCGTACTTCGAAGTGAAACTGGATCCCGACCCGGCCCGGATCGTTCCCGGGGATGCCCGGGTGCTGTCCGGCGCCCCCGACCGGCTCCGGGAAGCCACCGGCTGGGTCCCGGAGATCACGCTCCGGCAGAGCCTCGCCGATTTGCTTTCCTCCGGGCAGGACGGGGATATTCACGGCAGTGAGTAGCCGTGGGCGCCGACCCGATCCGACCGATTCCGCCGGTCCCGCCGGTCCTGAAGTTGAGCACCGGCTTGCCTGGCGGACCCTGCTGATCGCCACAGTTCCGATCGCGGCCGCGCTCTATCTCGGGATCGTGACCGGAGTGTTCGCCCAGCTCCTCTCGATCGGGGTGACCGCGTTGATCCTCGGACTGCCGCTGGCAGTCGGGGTCGGCCTGCTGGTCGGCTGGGTCTCGAGTCAGGGTGCCGCCGCGATCGAGGAGGGCAGCGGCCTCGGGCAGGTCCGGGAGGCTCTGGTGACCCTGGGTGCCCGGCCCGATCCGGAGCAGCCGGAACGGTTCGAGCTGCTCCACTCCGGCCTCGGTCCGGACCCCTCCCCGGGGGACGTCGCGGTGATCAACCTCGCCCGGCGTCTGGCAGATCGTGGTCACCGGCCACGGCTGGTGGTTATCGAAGGCGAGATTCCTCGGCGCGACTGGCGGGATCGGCTGGCAGCCAGTCCCGAGGTGGGCCCGTACATCCGGTATCTCGAAACGGTCTTCCCCGGCGGCAACGGGGGTGAGCTGGTACTGAACCCGGCCGACCGGCTGATCGCCACCGACTGGCGGGCGGCCCACACCGCCGATGCGCTGAGCCTGGAGCTCGGCGGCCTCCCCTTCACCCATCTGATTCGTGAGTACGCACCGTTCCGGTACGCGATGGGGAGTTTCGCCGCGCTGGCCGACGCCGCCTACGAACTGCCCCACCGGGCGGTCTTTCTCGACCGGCTGTTGATGAAGTACTTCGCCGACCAGCGTCTGGGCGTGTTCGCCGCCGGTCCCCGACTTGGCTTGAGGGAGGCGGTGGCCACCGACGAGCCGACCCTGCCGGTCCGTCCGCGGAGTGCCGGACAGATCGCCGGAACCGACCGGCCGCGGCTGCTGATCTCCTCGCGGCCGGAGGAGGACGGTTCCGGAAACATGTACGACCTGGCGATCCTTGCCCTCGACCGGGCCGTCCTGAACGGCCACTTCCGAAGCTGGGATCTGGCCGCGATCGGCATCGGCGGGGAGCAAACCGCGATCATCCTGCCGCGCTCCAGCGCCCGGCTCCGCGTGCTGCCGGAGCAGGCCGCGGTCGGCCGGGCCGCAATGCTCCCCGAGTTCGATGTCGGGGTGGCGCTGCGCTACTCGCCCGGGCTCGGCCCGGTCCCGGTCGAGATGGCGGCCGCCGGGATGTCGGTGGTCACATCCACCTTTGGCGGGAAGGACGAGGTTGCCCTGGGTGAGATCTCCCCGAACCTGATCCCGGCCGAACCCCGGATCGAAGAGATCGTCAACGCCCTGGGTGAGGCCGAACGCCGCAGCGTCGATCACGCCGGCCGGATCGAGGGCTCGGCGGTCGCGTGGCCCGCCTCCTGGGATGAGGCCTTCGATGACCGGACCATGTCCGTGATCGAGGGTCTGGCGTCACGGCGGTGACCCGGCCGGCCCGGAAATTCCGCCGCCCCGGGTCGGGGCACCACAACTTCCAGTGAACAGGAGTGTTCTGTCACCAGTAATACAACTCATCCCCTCGAGATTCACTCGATCCGGGAAGGGTTGGAGCGGAACCCGGTAGGGTGTCGCCTACGATCCACCCGGCAACGGGGGGAGGAGATCATGTACCACTCACAAGGAGATTCGATGAACGTTTCATCTACGGGCCTTTCGCGGCTCGGCAAGGCCAAGGCCTTGACGCTTGCGGCGTTGGTCGCGGCGTTCGGGATGCTCGCCCTGGCGGGCAGCTCGAAGGCGGCCCCGGTTGATCACACGATCACCATTGACAAGGGCAAGCTGACCCTCGGCGCTGTTTTCCCGAACAACACGATCATTCCGGCCGATGTGCCCGGGCCCCTCACACCGCTGATCAATAACGGTTCGCCGAACGGTGAGATCAAGGTTACGGTTGACGGCAGTGCCGCCAGCGTGACCGCCGCCAACTTCAAGATTCCGGCGGTCTGGGTTCCGAAGCCGGGTGACCCGAACACCCACGTGCCGATTCTGGTCAAGGCGCCGAACGGTCTGACCGGCACCTTTGATTCCGGCACCGGTGCGCTCGATCTGACCGGTGATCTCCGGATCAGCGTTGTCACCGGTATCGGCGCGACTCCGCCGTACCTCGAGACCTGCAACATCGACGCGACCGGCGTCAAGTGGTCGACCGGCCTGAATCCGGTCACCCCGGGTGTTCCGTTCACCACACCGCAGGGCCTCGATGGCAACGGTGCGATCTCGGCCTCCTGGTCCGATCTGCCGAACGGCACCGAGGACAACGGTGGCGACTGCTCGACCGTGAACGCCGTGATTCACGACACCGGCGCGATCTGGTTCTCGAACGGCATCGCCGATCCGCCCCCGGCTCCGGTCTGTGAGCCTCCGCTCGAGGGTCTCTGGCCCGACTGCGAGGAGCCGCCCGCACCGCCCGTGGTAAAGAAGGCCAAGATCACCAAGGTTGCCGTCTCCAACGGCAAGGTGAAGGCCGGCAAGAAGGTCAAACTGACCGTCAAGGTGACCAACAAGGGTGACGCTGCGGCCAAGAACGTCAAGGTGACGCTCAAGTCCAGCAACAAGCAGGTCAAGATCGCCAAGTCGGTCACGATCAAGAACATCGCCCCCGGTAAGACCGCCGCGGTCAAGGTTGTCGTCAAGACCACCAAGAAGGCCAAGGGCAAGGCCACCATCACCGCCAAGGCAGCCGGAAAGTCCGGCAAGGGCAAGGTGACGGTCCAGAAGGCCAAGAAGAAGCGGAAGTAATCGCCTCTCCTGTGAACGAAGAAGGGCGGCCTGCGGGCCGCCCTTTCTTTTTAATCTCCAAGTCGGGTGGTGGGGCCGGGCGGTGGGGGTTCCGTTGCCCTTCCCCGGCCACACCGCCGGAACCCCCATCACCCGACCATCGACAGTCCAGGTAGTTCGAACCCACTGGCAAACGTGGAAGCACCCCGACTTCCACCAACGCAGGGGTGGTGCGATGCGGAGTCTCGGGGTGGCGCTGCCAAGGATTAGAGCCGGAAATCACCGGGATCGTACTCAAGTACTTGAGCTGTCATTCGGCGCGTCTGACGAAGGCAGGGTCGTTCCGAGGCCCGCATGGTGCCGCCCCGACAGACCGCATCCAGCTTCGGCGTCATAGACTGCTGCGGTGATGCGTACGAAGAATCCTGAGACCCACGAAGAGAAGCTCGAACACCTGCGGGAACTGCGGGAGCTGGCGATCAACCCGGCCTCCGAGGCGGCGGTGGAGAAACACCGTGCGAAGGGGAAGATGACCGCCCGCGAGCGGATCCACAAGCTGCTTGACGAGGGATCCTTCGAGGAGCTCGACACCTTCGTCCGTCACCGCACCTCGGATTTCGAGATGGACAAGCGCCGTCCCTGGGGCGATGCGGTGGTCACCGGCTACGGCACGATCGAGGGTCGCAAGGTATTCGTCTTCTCCCAGGACTTCACCGTCTTCGGAGGCTCGCTGGGCGAGGTGATGGCCGAGAAGATGTGCAAGGTGATGGACCTCGCGGCCAAGGCCGGCGCTCCGGTGATCGGCCTCAACGACTCGGGCGGGGCCCGGATTCAGGAGGGCGTGGTCTCACTCGGCGCCTACGGTGACGTTTTCGTGCGGAACGTCCAGAGTTCAGGGGTGATCCCCCAGATCTCGGTGATCATGGGCCCCTGCGCCGGTGGTGCCGTGTACTCGCCGGCGATGACCGACTTCATCTTCATGGTCAAGGAGACCTCGCACATGTTCATCACCGGGCCCGAGGTGATCAAGACGGTCACCGGCGAGGACGTCGGCTTCGAGGAGCTGGGTGGCGCGATGTCGCACTCGACCAAGTCCGGGGTGGCCCACTTCGCCGCCGAGGACGAGGAAAGCTGCCTCGAGGACGTGCGTTACCTGATGAGCTTCCTGCCGCTGAACAACCTCGAGCAGCCGCCGAAATCGGTTCCGGTCGATGATCCCGAACGGGAGGATCCGGAGCTCGACACCTTCGTGCCGGACGACCCGAACAAGCCGTACGACATGCGAACCGTGGTCGCGAAGATCGTCGATGACGAGGAGTTCTTCGAGGTTCACGAGCATTTCGCCAAGAACATCATCTGCGGCTTCTCCCGGCTGGACGGCCGACCGGTCGGCATCGTCGGCAATCAGCCTGCCTTCAAGGCCGGGGTGCTGGACATCGAGGCCTCCGAGAAGGCGGCCCGGTTCGTCCGCACCTGTGATGCCTTCAACGTCCCGCTGATCACCTTCACCGACGTGCCCGGCTTCATGCCCGGCACCGACCAGGAGTGGAACGGGATCATCCGCCACGGGGCCAAGTTGCTCTACGCCTTCACCGAGGCGACCGTGCCGAAGCTGACCGTGGTCACCCGCAAGGCCTACGGTGGCGCCTACGACGTGATGTCCTCGAAGCACATGCTGGCCGACTTCAACTTCGCCTGGCCGACCGCCGAGGTGGCGGTGATGGGCGCCGAGGGGGCGGTCAACATCATCTACCGCAACGACATCAGGAATTCGCCCACACCGGAGGAGCGCCGCGAGTCGCTGATCAGCGACTACAAGGCCCACTTCGCCAACCCGTACGCGGCGGCCGAGCGGGGCTACATCGACGACGTGATCGAGCCGCGTCAGACCCGTCCGAAGCTGATCCGTGCCCTGCGGGCCCTGGAGAACAAGCGGGTCGCCCAACCGAAGCGCAAGCACGGGAATATCCCGCTCTAAGGGCGGAAGCCACCCTGCCGATGGCGACCGGACCCGAAATCAGCCTCAGCCAACCGGCCACCCCCCGGGAGGCCGCCGCGATCGCAGCTGCGATTCAGCGGTTCCAGTCCGACACCGCGATCGCCCCGCCACCCGAGCCGACCGGCATGGACCCTTGGCTGAAGGCGGCACTCGAAGATGGCGTGAGTGCCGCCGCTTCGTTCGGTCTCGCCGAACCCTTCGGAACCTGAACCGCCTCCCCACCGAAGACCCCACAAGCCGAAACCCCACCACCCCAAGGTCCCAAGAACGTTCTGGAGCCGATTGTGGCTTCCATGTGGCCTTTTTCGGCTCCAGAAAGCTGACGGGATCGGCCGATCTCGTTCTGGAGCCGATTGTGGCTTCCATGTGGCCTTTATCGGCTCCAGAACGGAGCTGGGGGAGTTGGGCGGTTAGGATCGGGTCACAGGCACCCGACGAAGAGGAGGAGCAGTGGCAGTAGTCAAGATCATCGAACTGGTTGGCAGCTCGCGCGTTTCGACCGACGACGCCGCCCAGCAGGCACTCAAGCAGGCCCAGGATTCGCTGCGGAACATCCGGGCGGTGGACATAGTCTCGACCGGGATCCGCGGTGAGAACCTCGACGAGTACCGGGCCCACGTTCGGGTCGCATTCCTGATCGAGGGCAAGGACGTCTAGGGCGATCGTCGGAAGCCTCGTTGCCCTTCCCCAGCCATACCGCCGAGGCTTCCGACGATCATCCCTGACCGAGCCCGTTGATGGATGAGGGAGGCGAGATCCCACGGCCAGCGGTGTTCACGCACCGCCGGGATCCCCCACGACCGTCCCTGGCCGACGCTGCGAAAACGGGGTGAGAAAGGATGCCCGTCCATGGGGCGGGATGAGGTGGAAGTGACAGACCTGCGATCCTGTCTGACTTCGCTTTGATGAACTCTCTCGGCCCCACATCCAGTCCCACCCCCGAAGAGGTGGAAAGCGAGCGGTCCCGCTTCGGCACGGAAACCGTTGAGCTGGTCGAGCGACTGAACGCCCGCCAGATCTTCGAGTGGGCCTTCGACGAGTTTGGGGAACGGTTCTACATCGCCTGCTCGTTCCAGAAAACCAGCTCGGTGATGGTCCACCTGGCGGTGGAGGCAAACCCGGACGCCCGCTTCTTCTATCTGGACACCGGACTGCTGTTCGAGGAGACCTACCGGACCCGCGACCGGCTCGAACAGCATTTCGGCGTGAGCTTCGACCGTTGGGCCGGGATCCCCCTTGAGGAGCAGGCCGAGCGCTACGGCGAGCGGCTCTGGGAGCGGGACATCGAGCTTTACAACCGGGTCCGCAAGGTTGAGCCGATGCAGCGGGCCCTGACCACTGCAGACTGCTGGGCGGCCGGGATCAGGCGACAGGATTCGGCCACCCGGGCCGGTTCACCGAAACTGCTCTGGGATGAACGCTTTGGCATCTGGAAAGTGAATCCGCTCGCCGACTGGTCGGAACGTGAGGTCTGGGCGTTCATCTATGAACACGACATCCCGTACAACCCGCTTCACGATCAGGGGTATCCTTCCATCGGATGCAAGCCCTTGACCCGTCCGGTGCGACCGGGCGAGTCCGACCGCGACGGCCGTCTGTTCGGTTCAAACAAGACGGAGTGCGGCATCAACTGACGGCAGACCGGGCAGCCCGCTGCCCCACGGTCCCCGCCACAACCGCGTCACAGGCCCGATGTGGCTAATGTGAGCGGGTGATTCTTCACCAGACCAGTCAAGATAAGCGACAAAGAAGAGCCTCGATATGACCCAATCCAGCCTGCAGCTTTCCGAACGCCAGACCGCCGACTTCGAGATGATCGGCAACGAGGGTTTTGCCCCGCTCACCGGCTTTCAGGGTTCCGCCGACTGGGAGAGCGTCTGCGCGAACATGCGGACCGCCGCGGGCGAGTACTGGCCGATCCCGATCACCCTCGCCACCGACCATCCGGCCGAGGTCGGCGACGTCATCGCCCTGACTTCCGACGAAGGCAAGGCACTCGGTTCGATCACGGTCGAGGAGATCTACGAACGCGACGTCGAACGCGAGGCCGCCTCGGTTTACGGGACCACCGACAATGAGCATCCCGGGGTCGCCGCGATCCGGGCCGACGGCAATCGCTGCCTGGCCGGTCCGATCCAGGTCGACGCCCTGCCCGACCACGAGGAGGCCTTCCAGCGGCGTTACCTCACCCCGGCCGAGTCGAAGGCCGCCTTCGCCGAGCGCGGCTGGAAGCGGGTGGTGGCCTTCCAGACCCGCAACCCGATTCACCGGGCCCACGAGTATCTGACCAAGGCCGCCCTCGAAACCTGCGACGGGCTGTTCATCCACCCGCTGATCGGCAAGACCAAGGCCGGTGACGTGCCCGCCGACGTGCGGATGCGGTGCTACGAGATCCTGATGGAGGACTACTACCCGAACGACCGGGTGATTCTCGGGGTCAACCCCTCGAAGATGCACTACGCCGGCCCCCGGGAGGCGATTCTTCACGCGATCGTCCGCCGCAACTACGGCTGCACCCACTTCATCGTCGGCCGCGATCACGCCGGCGTCGGGGACTACTACGGAACCTATGACGCCCAGAAGATCTTCGAGGAGATCGACATCCGGGAGCTCGGGATCGAGCCGTTGATGTTCGAGCACTCCTTCTGGTGCAACGACTGTGAGGGCATGGCCTCGGGCAAGACCTGCCCCCACGGTGCCGAGTCGCATGTATTTCTTTCCGGGACCAAGGTCCGCGAGATGCTGGGACGGGGCGAGGCCCCGCCACCGGAGTTCTCCCGGCCCGAGGTTGCCGCGATCCTGATTGACGCTTACAAGGAGAACTGAATGGAAACCAAAGGCTTCACCCTCTGGTTCACCGGACTTTCCGGGGCCGGCAAGACCACCATTTCCGAGATCGTCGCCCGTGAGCTAAAGGCTCGCGGATCGAAGCTGGAGATCCTGGACGGGGACATCGTCCGCGAGAACCTCTCCAAGGGACTCGGCTTCTCGAAGGAGGACCGCGACACCAACATCCGCCGGATCGCGTTCGTCGCCGACCTGCTTTCCCGCAACGGCACGCCGGTGATCACCGCCGCGATCTCCCCCTACCGGGCGATTCGTGAAGAGGCCCGCGAGTTGATGGGCGACCGTTTCATCGAGGTCTACATCGACGCCTCGGTCGAGGTCTGTGCCGAACGGGATGTGAAGGGCCTTTACGCCAAGGCCTTCGCCGGGGAGATCAAGGAGTTCACCGGGGTTTCGGACCCGTACGAGGCACCGGAGAACCCGGAGCTGGACCTGAAGACCGCCGAGGAGGAGCCGGAAGAGTCCGCCGCTCGCCTGATCGCCTACCTGGAGGAGCGGGAGCTGATCCCGGCCGCGGTCGCCTCCTGACCCTCACCACAGCAGCTTCACCAAAGGGCGGCCGGAGAGCCGCCCTTTTTTATTCCCATCCAGAGGATTGTGGTGGGGCCGGGCGATGGGGGTCTTGTTGCTCTTCCACACCAACCTGAGTGGTGAGGCCGGGTGGTGGGGGTGTCGGTTGCCCGTCCCCCCCCCCACCGCCGAGATCCCCACCACCCGACCTTCGACAGTGGGCGTGGTACCGGCAACTCAGTGAACGTGAACAGACCCACCCTGGATGCAGGGTGCCCCCCGCCGGTGAATCGCCCGCAATTCACACCGAACGGCCACCGTTGCAAGAGGACAAGACGGAAGGGTGGGCACCTCTACCGCTGTATACGACGGGTTAGGTGCCCACCCGGGCGGGGCGTTGGGCAGTCAGGGTTCCGCGGGTGGTTTCCTGCGGAGACTCAGGGGGTGGCTGCCGAGGACTAGAGCCGGAAATCACCGCGATTTTACGTGGGTAAATGAGCTGTGGTTTCCGGTGTCTGACGAAGGCAGGCGCCCCCTGAGGCCCGCAGGTAACCGCCCGCCCCTACGGCTTGGGGGGGATCTCCACCTCGCCGAGTCCGAAGGTGTTGTAGGCGCCGAAGCGGCTGAAGGTCTTGTGGGTGGGGCCGTGGTAGTCGGATGAGCCGGTGGCGGAAACCCCGAGTTCACGGGACAGCTCGTACAGATGCTCGGTCTGCTTCGTCGTGTGTGACGGGTAGAAGACCTCGATCCCGCCGATGTCGAGCGCCCGGATCAGTTCCTCGACCTGGACCGGGTCCTTCACGTCCCAGTACGGGTGGGCGATCACCGGTACGCCGCCCGCTTCCCGGATCAGGGCGCAGGCCTCGTTCGCGTCCGGCCAGCGACGGGAGACGAAGGCCTTGGCTCCGGGTACCAGCCACTCCTCGAAGAACGGCCCCAGGTTGCCGGTCGCACCGGCGGCCTTGGCGATGTGGGGCCGGCCGATCGCGTCGGCGCCGCCGGCTTCCCGGATCGCATCCTCGAAAGTGAGGTCGAACCCGTGCTCACGCAGATTCGCGACGATCTCCCTGGCCCGTTCGCGACGCTCCTCCTGGGCCCGCTCGCAGGCTGCGGCGATCTTCTCGAGGTCCATCCAGTAGCCGCAGATGTGGAGGTCCTCGGCGTACTCGTGGACCGAAGACATCTCGACCGCGGGCACGATCTCGACCCCGAGACGCCCCCCGGCCTCGATCGCCTCCGGCACCCCGGCGACCCCGTCATGGTCGGTCAGGGCGAGCACCTCGACTCCGGCCTTCGCCGCCTCCTCGACCACCCCTGCGGGGTGGAGCTGACCGTCGGAAACCGTGGAGTGACTCTGAAGCTCGATCATGTTCGGGCGATGGTACCGGCACCGCCGCTTCCACCAACCGCGCGGCCGGACCCTGGGTGGGGCCAACAGATGTCCGTACGGATACCTACGGGCCCCACCCGAGCGAGGGGGTTGGCGGTGGGGCCAACTGATGCCCGTACGGATACCTACGGGCCCCACCTGAGTGGAGGGGTTGGCCCCGCCTCGGTGGTTGGGTCGGGGGTTGGGGTTCGGGCAAGCGGAGCGCAGCGGGTGGGCGTTCGGAAATAGACTCCCTCCCGCCTATGTTTTCGAAGATCCTGATCGCCAACCGTGGCGAAATCGCCATCCGTGTCGCCCGTGCCTGCAAGGAGATGGGCATCACCTCGGTCGCCGTCTACTCCGAGGTCGACCGCGACGCCCGTCACGTCGCTGCCTGCGACGAGGCCTACCTGATCGGCCCGGGCATTCCGGCCGAGAGCTACCTCTCGATCGAAAAGATCCTCGGAGCAGCAAGGGAGTCCGGGGCCGAGGCGATCCACCCCGGATACGGCTTCCTCGCCGAGAACGCGGAGTTCGCCCGGGCCTGTGAGGCTGCCGGGATCGTGTTCATCGGCCCGCCCGCTTCGGCGATCGACGCGATGGGCTCGAAGACCGGCGCCCGCGACATCATGGCCAAGGCCGGGGTGCCGATCGTGCCCGGTGCGACCGAACCGGCCAGGGATGTCGACCAGGGCCGTCTCCAGGCCGAGGATGCCGGCTACCCGGTTGCCTGCAAGGCGGTCGGCGGCGGTGGCGGAAAGGGCTTCCGGGTGGCGATGACCCCGGAGGACTTCGCCGAGGCCTTCGAAGGTGCCGCCCGCGAGGGCGAGAAGTTCTTCTCGGACGACCGGGTTTACGTCGAGCGCTACCTCGAGGATCCGCGGCACGTCGAGGTTCAGGTGCTGGCCGACCGGCACGGCAACGTGATTCACCTCGGTGAGCGTGACTGTTCACTTCAGCGTCGTCACCAGAAGGTGGTCGAGGAAGCCCCCGGCCCGCACGTGGATGAGGAGATGCGGGAGCGGATCGGCAAGATCGCGACCGACGCTGCCCGGGCGGTCGGGTACTTCTCGGCCGGCACTGTCGAGGGGATGCAAGTCGGTGACGAGTACTTCTTCCTCGAGATGAACACCAGGGTGCAGGTCGAGCACTGTGTGACCGAGATGGTCACCGGCATCGACATCGTTCGTGAGCAGATCAAGATCGCCGCCGGGGAGGAACTGGCGCTCCGCCAGGAGGATGTGGAGCTGGACGGCTGGGCGATCGAGTGTCGGATCAACGCCGAGAAGGCGGACATGAACTTCGCTCCCGCCCCGGGCGCGATCACCACCTACACCGAGCCCTCCGGCCCCGGGGTCCGGGTCGATTCCGGGGTCGCTGCCGGCGACGAGGTTTCTCCGATGTACGACCCGATGGTGGCCAAACTGATCGTCTGGGATCGGGACCGCGAGCACGCCACGAAACGGATGCTGCGGGCGCTGGACGAGTACCGGATCGGCGGACTCTCGACCCTGATCCCGTTCCACAAGGCGATCCTCGCCACCGAACAGTGGGAGCGCGGCGAGACCTGTCGTGACCTCATGGAGGATCGGAAGTGGCTGAAGACCACCGCCCCTGATCCGGCTCCGGACCTCGGTCCGGACGAGGAGGGTGGTGCCGAGAAGATCGCCCGCGACTACCAGGTCGAGGTTTCCGGCAAGCGCTTCGAGGTCAAGGTGATCGGGGAAGCCACCGGCTTCGCGGCGGCCGCCGCCAACGGGGCGGGACCGGCACCCCGCGCCAAGCGGGAGCGCAAGTCCGGTGGATCCGGTGGATCTGGCGGCCCGGTACTGGCCTCGCCACTTCAGGGTTCCGTGTTCAAGATCGAGGCCGAGGAGGGGGCGGAGGTCAAGGAGGGCGACCTCGTCTGCGTGATCGAGGCGATGAAGATGGAGAACGAGATCACCGCCCACCGGGACGGCAAGCTGGTCAAGATCGCGGTCGCGGTCGGTGATGCGGTCGCCTCGGGTGATCCGCTTTTCACGATCGAGTAGCGGACCCCCGTCGGCTCCGGGCCGCCGACTATCCTCCCCAACCGGGGAGACCCGGGATTGAGTAACGCGCCGACACGGAAGCAGCTGCTGACGGGCGGCGGCCATCTGGCCGCAGTCTGGACCCTTGCCTTCGTCCAGCCACTGCTGGACCTGCTGGGCCGGAACCCGGACTTCTTCGTAGCCCGGGACAACACCTCCGGTGACGTCCTGATCCTGGCGCTCGCCTTCACTCTGCTGCCCCCGCTCGGGCTGCTGGTGATCGAGTGGGCGACGAGCAAGGTCAGCGCCCGGGCCTACAACTGGCTCCACCTGGTCCTGCTGGCCGGCATCTCGACCTTCCTCTTCATCCGGCTGATCTCGACTTTCCTCGACCGACCGACCGGGCTGATCCTCCTGCTGGCGGCCGCTCTGGGGGTCCTGCTTGCCTGGGCGGTGTTCCGCTTCACCTTCGCCCGGAACCTGATGGACATCCTGATCGTCGCTCCATTGGTGGTGCTGGGCCTTTTCATCTTCGTCAGCCCGGCCCGGGAGGTGATCTTTCCCGGGAAGGAGTCCGACAAGCTGAATGCGGCGAAGGGTGAGAACCGGCCGATCGTGCTGGTGATCTTCGACGAACTCGGCACCGGCGACCTGATGGCCGACCGCGACACGATCGATGCGGAACGCTTTCCCGAGTTCGCTCGACTTGCCCGCGAGGCGACCTGGTACCGGAACCAGTCCACCACCTCGCCGTTCACCCCGCAGGCGGTTCCCGGAATCCTCACCGGTCAGGCCCTGTCGAAAGATGTTCTCCCCGCCTCCTGGAATCTGCCGGACAACATCTTCACTCTGCTCGGCCGCGACCGGAACTTCCACGTGATGGAGGACGTGACCAAGCTCTGTCCGGTTGCGCTCTGCCCCCAGAACCGGATTCGGTGGCGTCAGCTCAGAAGGCTGAACGCGCTCTGGTCGGATCTGAAGTACGTCGAGGGCCGGATGATCCTGCCGCCCGGACTGGCCGACCGCCTGCCCGAGGTCGACGGCAAGTTCCAGGACTTCGGCAATGCCCGGGGCGACGCCAATTCACAGCCCTTCCGCAAACTGGTCGCCCATCACGGCCGCGGCGGCGGCAATGCAGCCACCGTAAGCCGGTTCATCAGGGACATACCGGACGGCCGGAGGGGACTGACCGTGATGCACCTGGCCCTGCCGCATCACGAGTGGCGGTATGCCGCCGACGGACGTTCCTACAACTGGAAACCGCTGTCTGAGCTCGGAGCCTCGGCCGGCGAGTGGGGGGTCGACTCGAACGGAATCGCCAGCGCCCAGGCCCGGATGTACGTGCAGACCGGGTTCGCCGACCGGCTGGTCGGAGAGTTGCGCCGGAGCCTGGAACGAAAAGGACTCTGGGACGACGCGGTCGTGGTGATCTCCGCCGACCACGGGCTCTCCTTCGAAGGCGGCGATGTGCCGCGCCGGGTGGCCACTCGGGCGGGGGTGGGCGAGATCGGGAACCCGCCGCTCTTCATCAAGTACCCGGGCCAGCGCCGAGGCCGTACGGTCACCGCCCACAGCACCACCCTCGACATCCTGCCGACGATCGCCCGGGCGGTCGGGGTGAAACCGACCTACAGAATGGATGGAGTCCCGCTGCAACGGAGGGTGCTCCCGGATCGGCCGGTCACCCTGCAGCGCCTCGTGAACGATCCGGTAACGATCACGGTGGAGGAGATGGTGGCCCAGAGAAACGCGGCGATCGGCCGGGCCCGAAAGCGTCTTGGCGGGGGTCCGCTCTACACCCTCGGCCCCGCCCCGAACTTGATCGGCCGCCGGGTCCCGCCGGTTCCGGCCACCGCCGATTCGGCAGTCCTTGATGCCCGGGGAATCTGGCGTAGGGTCCGCCCCGCGGGCAGTCCGGTCCCGATCAACGTGACCGGACGCCTCCCGTCCGGGGCGCCCGGAACCGTGCTGGCGATCGCCGTGAACGGGGTGATTCGCGGAACCGCCGGAACCTTCGAGCATGACGGTGCCGTTCGCTTCGGCGGGCTGATCGATCCCGCCTCGCTGGTCCCGGGGGCCAACCGGATCGGGATCTACATGGTCGAGGGAAAGCGGCTGGCCCCGCTGGGAGACAACCGTCGCTGAACCGAAAGTCGGCTCCCGCAGGCACCCGGGATGCGGCGATCTCCGCGCAGGGTCTGTGTTGAACCCCGTCACCGCACGGATCGAGTAACATTCCGCGGTCGGTGGGCTGCCAGTGGCTTGCCGCTGCCCAAAACAGGAAGGACCGTCACTATGGATCTCTTTGCATATCTTGACCCCGGAAGCGCCAGTGCCCTGCTCGCCGCCGTCCTCGCCGGAGTGGCCGGAATCGGTGCTGCGTTCCGCAGCTACGGCAAGCGTTTCATGAGCGTGATCATGTTCTGGAAGAAGGACGAGCCGGCCGTCGACGGGCCTGCCGCGAGCGAGGAACCCGCCTCCGATTCGTCCGAGCAGTCCAAGAGCTCCGACAGCTGATCGGTGGCAAACGCAGAACCCGGTTCCTTCAGGGACCGTGACAGCCGCGTCGTCGTCGCCGGCGACGCGATCTACCGGGCGCTGAGTCCGGAGGGCACCGAGGACTGGGAGGCACTGGCCGCCACCCCGTTGCTCGACTCGCTGGTCAACGCAGGCGATGTGATCGCCACCAGCGAAGTCGATGCCGCACGCCTCGAAGAGATCGGTTCCGCCACCGGGACCGACCTGCTGCCCACCGGGGTGGAGCGGGTCCTCGAGCACGAGCGGATCCCGTTCATCTCCTACCCCTATGAGTGGACCTTCAGCATGCTGCAGGACGCGGCCACGCTCCAGCTGGATCTGGGGATCGCCGCGATCGAGAACGGTCTGAACCTGAAGGACGCGACCCCCTACAACGTTCAGTTCCGCGGGGCGAAGCCGGTCTTCATCGACGTCGGCTCGTTCGAGAAGCTGCCGGAAGGCGAACCCTGGGTCGGGTACCGCCAGTTCTGCATGCTTTACCTGTACCCGCTGCTGTTCCAGGCTCACAAGGATCTGCCGTTCCATCCCTGGATGCGGGGCTCGATCGACGGGATCGAACCGATCGACGCGATCAAGGTCTTCTCCCTGCTCGACCGTTTCCGCAAGGGCGTCTTCATGCACACCTCGCTGCACGCCCGTCTCGACCGCCGGGCGAACAAGTCCGGTCCGGGCGAGGCTGCCGCGAACGCGAAGAAGCGGGAGACCAAGCCGGAACAGAACAAGGCGATGATGGCCAGCCTCAAGCGGCTGGTCTCGAAGCTGCGCTGGAAGGCCGGCGAGACCTCCTGGAGCGGTTATCGGGCGGACAACACCTACAGCGACCAGGACGACCAGGCCAAGCAGACCTTCGTGGCCAAGGTGGCCGAGGCGAAGAAGCCCGGCCTGACCTGGGACATGGGCTGCAACGACGGCGCCTACTCGCGGATCGCCGCCGAGTCCTCCGACCTGGTGATCGCCTTCGACTTCGACCACGCGACGGTCGAGGCGCTCTACCGGTCGCTGCGCGAAGAAGGCAACGACAAGATCCTGCCGCTGGTTTCGAACCTGGCCGACCCCTCGCCGGCCCTTGGCTGGCGCGGCCTCGAACGCCAGACCCTCTCCGATCGCGGTGCCCCGGACCTGATGCTGGCCCTGGCCCTGATCCACCACGTCTCGATCTCGGCCAACATCCCGATCGCGGACTTCCTCCAGTGGGCCCGTGATCTCGGCACCACCCTGCTGATCGAGTTCCCGAAGCGGACCGATCCGATGGTCGAGGCCCTGCTCGCCAACAAGCATGACGGGGCCAACCCGGACTACGACCTCGACAACTTCGAACGGGAACTGGAGCGCCGCTTCACCGTCGAGCAGCGTGAGGAGCTGCCTTCCGGCGACCGGGTCCTCTTCCTCGCCGTCCCGAGGTAGAACGTGGCCGATCCGGAACCGGCCGGGAAGAGCGGGCCGGCACTGAAGGGCCTGGCCGCCGTGTTCGGCCGGCCGGCCCCGACCCGTCGTCAGCTCCTGCTCGGGGGCGGCCATCTGGCCGCCCTCTGGGCCCTCGCTTTCGTTCAGCCGCTACTCGATCTGCTCGGCAAGAACCCGGACTTCTTCGTCGCCCGCAGCAACACCCCGGGCGACATCCTGATCGTCGCGATCGGCTTCACCCTGCTGCCGCCGCTGGCGCTGCTCGCGGTCGAGTGGCTGGTCAGCAAGCTGAGCAGCAAGGCCTACTACGGGCTCCATTTCGCGTTTCTGGCCCTGATCGCCACCTTCTTCTTCATCCAGCTGATCGGCGACCGGATCGGTGCCCGCAGCGCGGTGATCTTCCTGATCGCGCTCGCCCTGGCCTCCCTGCTCGCCTTCGGGATCTTCCGGATCACCTTCCTGCGGAACCTGATGGACATCCTCATTGTCGCCCCGCTGGTCATCCTGCTGCTGTTCATCTTTGCCAGCCGGAGCACCGATGTGATCTTCCCCAAGGGCTCCAAGTTCAGTCTGGCAAAGGATTCCGGCGATGATCGCCCGATCGTGCTGGTGATCTTCGATGAACTCGGGACCGACAACCTGATGACAGACAATCGTCAGATCGACGGAGCCCGTTTCCCCAACTTCGCCAACCTCGCGAAATCGAGCACCTGGTACAAGAACCAGACCACCACCGCCTTCCTCACCCCGATGGCGGTCCCCGGGATTCTCACCGGCAGGGACGAGTCGGCCGACACCCTGCCGACCTGGCAGGCCCGCCCGGAAAGCATTTTCAGCCAGTTCAGCCGCGGCCGTCAGGTTCACGTGCTGGAGCCGGTGACCGCGATCTGCCCACCGATGATCTGTGGTTCCGATCAGCAGGACGAGAGCCAGGCCACCCGGCTGAAGGCGCTCTGGTCCGATCTTAAGTACGTGGAGGGGCGGCTGATCCTGCCCCCCGGCATGGCAGCCACCCTGCCCGACGTGAGCACCAACTTCCAGGGTTTCGGTGGCGACGGCGGAGACAGCCCGGTCGGAGGTACCGCGCCGAAGCCGGGCAAGCACCTGATCCGCAAGAAGGGCAAGCTTTTCGTCAAGGCGTTCGCCAGCGGAGACCCGGCCGAGTACGAGGCCTTCATCCGCCAGATGCCGACCAGCGACCGCAGCCTGACCGTGATGCACATGTCGCTGCCTCACACCCAGTGGAAGTTCGACGCCCGCGGCCGTCGGTACAACAAGAGTCCGATCGACACACTCTCGGACGGGATCGACCAGTGGCTGGTGGACGGCAACGGGATCGCCACCTCGCAGGCCCGGATGCTCACCCAGACCGCCTACGCCGACGACGTTCTCGGCCAGATCCGCCACCGGCTGGAGAAGTCCGGCCTCTGGGACAAGGCGATCGTGGTGGTATCCGCCGACCACGGAATCTCGTTCGAGGGAGATGGCGTGGAGCAGCGCCGTCTCAACCCGCGGGCGATGGGTGACGTCGCCAATCCGCCGCTCTTCATCAAGTACCCCGGCCAGAAGAAGGGGCAGGTCTCGCTCACCCACAGCATGACCCTGGATATCGTCCCGACGATCGCCAGGGCGGTCGGGGTGAAGAACCCGTACAGGACCGACGGACTTCCGCTTCAGGGCGAGATTCCGTCCCGGCAGATCAAGGTCACCGACACCAAGGGCGGCACCCTTACCGCCGATGAGGCGACGATGATCAGGCAGCGGGCAGAGTCGATCGCCCGGGCCAACGAACGGCTCGGCACCGGTCCGATCTACACACTCGGACCGGCTCCGGAACTGCTCGGCCGACCCGCCCCGGCGGTGCCGTCCGGCAGCAGCGGCGCCCAGCTCGACGATCCCTCGCTGTGGCAGAACTACAAGCCGGGAAGAGACAGGATCCCGATGTTCATCACCGGCCGCACTGCTGCTCCCGCGCCGAGCGATCCGGCCGATGCGCCGGTGATCGCGGTCGCGGTCGACGGGGTGATCCGCGGCACCGGCAAGGTTTTCGAGTTCAAGGGCGCCACCCGTTTCGGGGCACTGGTCGATCCGAAGTCGCTGCGTCCGGGGGCGAACAGGATCGGCATCTATCAGGTGGAGGGCGATCGCCTGACGCCGCTCGGCGGTAACTGATCCCGTTTCAGTTCCGGGGATGCGTCGGCCAGGGGGGTGCCGGAGCGCGGCAGGCGGCGCCGGCACAGCCACGAAGTCTGGCCAGCTGGCGGGACATGTACCGCTCGATCCGTTCGTAGCCCGGCTCGCCAAAGCGGTTCTTCAGTTCGTACGGATCCTTCGGCAGCACGTACAGCTCGCCCTCCCCCTCGGCTTCGTACCGGATGTACTTGTACGGTCCGACCCGGATGCCGACGTAGTTCTCGTTCGGCGCCTTGGCTGAAACCTGTGCCCGGCGCGGAATCGCACCGCCCGGCCCGAACAGGGAAAGCGGTTCGTCGGGATAGTCGCCGGGGATCAGGTGGGTTCCGGCCTGGTAGCTCTCCAGCAGGATCGGCCGTCGGCTGATCCGGCCGGGTTTCTTCCAGAACGGGACCATCGAGCGGCCGTCGATCCGGTATCCGGAACCCTGGGTGCGGGCCAGCCTGAGCAGGGTCGGAGCGATGTCCTGGTTTGCGACCAGCTCCCGGCTGGTTGTCCCCGGGCGGATTCCGGGACCGCGGATCACGAACGGGACCCGCAGGGCCGGTTCATACGGAAGCAGCTTGCCCCGGTGGATCCGATGCTGGCCGAGGAAGAAGCCGTTGTCCGAGGTGAAGATCACATACGTGTTCTTCAGCCGGCCGGTGTCCCGGAGGGCGGCGATCACCCGGGCCACCCCTTCATCCACCGAGCGCAGAGCCTCGACCGACTTCTGATACTCGATCCCGAGCTGGGTCACCTCGTTCGAACTGAGGCGGGGGAGGTCGTAGCGCAGGAACCAGGGCTTGTCCGACACGTCGGCCTCGTTGTAGCCGCCCGGAGTCGGCCCCGGGGTCTGGGCCGCAGTGTCGTAGTGCCGGGTGGCCGGTTCCGGGCCGATCGGTGGCCGGGAGTCACCGTGCGGAGTATGGAAGTCGAGTTGGAGGTAAAGCGGTCGTCTGCCGGGGTTGCCCCGGATTTCGCGGGCCGCCTGGACCGACATCGAGTCCGAATGGTAGTTGCACTGGGCCAGTCCGAGGGTCGGGCAGCCGAGCGGATCCCGGCCGCCGAGCAGGTCGTAGGACGGGTCCCCCATCCGCGGGGTGATCTGACCGTTGACGTTCTGCCGGTAGCCGTAGAACTCCCGGGTCGAGTTGTCGGTCGCATCAGACACCCACTGGTCCCAGCCGGGTGGAACCTCCGCTTCCGCCGGGGCGTCCGGACCCCCGTAGTGGTTGATGAACTTGCCGAAATGCGAGGTGCGGTAGCCGGCTCGCTGCAGCCAGACCGCCAGGTTCTCGTTGCGGATCGGGTTGCTCCGGTAGCCGTCCCATCCGCCGCGGGGCCCGACGATCCGGACCACCCCGTGGTTCTGGGCGTACTGCCCGCTGAGCAGTGAGGCCCGCGAGGGAGCACAGAGCGGGAACGGAGTCACGTACTGACGGAACTCGATTCCCCGGTCGCGGATCATCCGCTGGGTGTTGGGCATGATCGGGCGATTGCGGCCCCAGAGGTCGGTCCAGCGTCCGTGGAACTCCTCCAGCGGCTGGTCATCGGTCTGGATCACCACGAAACTGGGCCGTGGAGCAGCCCCCGCCCAGGCGGGTGGCCAGAAGAAAAGCGTGAGTGCAGCCGCGAGAACGGATCCGAGCGCGGCGAGTTTTGCGGAACGGGGAATCAGACTGATACTCCAATAACACTCCGGTCGGGCGAAGATGCGTTTTCCGAAGCCTGAAACCCGGCTTTCACCGGGTGGGCGATCAGGAGCCGGAAACGTCGGGCGGCTCGGGCCAGGGCGGGAGCGGCGCCCGACAGCTTGCTCCGGCGCAGCTGATTACCCGCCGGTAATGCTTCTGCATGTAGCGCTTCACCTGAGCGTACTGCGGGTCCGCGATCCGGTTGTCGAGCTCATACGGATCGTTGGACAGGTCGTAGAGCTCCCGTTCGCCGGTCTGGTACCGGAAGTACTTGTAGGGCCCGATCCGGTAGCCGCGGTAGGGCACCGAGGGTGCCCGGCCGACCACTGTGATCAGCTTGCCCGTGGCCACGCCCTTTTCGCCGGTCCCGACCACCGCGTCACTCTCGCCTTCCAGTCCGCCGAAGTAGGCGATCTGGTACGGCCGCCGGGTGCGCTGCTTCGGGTTCTTCCAGAACGGGACCATGGTCCGGCCGTCGACCTTGTAGTCGGCCTTGGTCCGGGCCAGCTGCAGGACCGTGGCGGGAACGTCGATGTTGCCGGTCAGCTCGGCGGTCTTGGTTCCGGGCTTTATCCCCGGACCCCGGACCGCCATGCCGACCCGGGCGGACGGCTCGAACGGCTGGAACTTGCCTCGCACGAAACGGTGCTCGCCGTAGAACTCGCCCTGGTCCGACAGGAAGAACACGTAGGTGTTGTCCATCTGGCCGGTCTTCTCGAGGGCGTTCAGGATCGCTCCGACTCCGTCGTCCACGCCCCGCACCGTCTCCACGTAGCGACGGTAGGCACGGGTGAGCCGCGCCATGTTCAGGGGGGAGATCGGGGGGCCGGCGGAACGCTGGGTGCGTTCCGGCTTGTCCGACATGTCGGCCTCGTTCACCGACGGGTTGCGCGGCAGGCCGGTGCGATCGGCGGAACCGAGGTAGCGGGTGGGCGGGGTCGGCCCGCCCGGGGGTCGCTTGTCCCCGTGTGGCGCCTGGTAGTCCACCTGGAGGTAGAACGGCTGATCCGGGTTCTCGCCGTTTCGCTTGATCTCCTCAACCGCCCGTCTGGTGGTCACATCCGACTGGTAGTTGCACGGCACACCGTCGGGGCTGCGGGGGGTCATCGCCTTGCAGCCGGCCGGATCGATCCCGGTCGGGGGCGTGATTCCGGGTACACCCAGGGAGTAGTCGGGGTCGCCGAACGGACCGACAGCCTCGCCGTCCGAGTTCACCCGGAAACCGTAGTACTGGGCTCCTTCCAGATAGGCGGTGGTGAACCAGCGATCCCAGCCCGGGGGGACGGTCAGGTCGACCCCGTTGTTCCGGGCGTCCCAGTATCCGTTCATCAACTTGCCGTAGTGGGCGGTGCGGTAGCCGGCCTCCTGGAGCGTGAGCGGCACGTTGTGATCCCAGGTCTGAAGTCCCTGCCAGCCGGACCAGCCCCCGGTCGGACCGTTGTTGCGGAGCAGGCCGTTGTTGTCCGAGTACTGACCGGTCATCAGCGAGGCACGGGAGGGCGAGCAGACCGGAGTCGAGGAGTAATAGTTGGTGAACTCGGCTCCCTGGTCGACGATGCCGCGGATCGTCCGTGGCATGATCAGCCGTTGCCGGCCATTGCGGTCCCGGAACTCTCCCTTGAAGGTGTGCCGGTTCTGGTCGTCGGTCTGGATCACGACGATGTTCGGTCGTTCGCCGTGGGCCACCTGGGGCGACCGATCCGAGGTCCGGGCGAACGCCAGCCAGTAGACCAGCAGGACCGCGACGATCACGGCGGCTGCCAGAAAGAGCTTCCGGGGGGTTGAGAGGCTGGAGATCTTCATCGGGGAGGGACGCCGGCGTTCCCTGCCGGACCCGGTCAGGTTACAGAGTCAACCCGTCCAGGGTCACCGCTTCCACCACGGCCCGGTGTTGAGGATCCGGCCGGCATCGAGCCAGGCACGACGGGCGGTCGCCACCGCAAAGGCCATGTAGTCCATGGCTTCGGGTCGGTGGGCGTCGGTGTTGAGCACGATCCCGACGCCGGACTCGGCGGCCAGTCGGGCGTTCACCTCGTTCAGGTCGCGACGCCGGGGGTTGCCGTTGATCTCGAAGGCGGTTCCGCAACGGGCGGCGGACTCAAAGCAGCGCTCGAGATCGATTCGGTACGGCTCCCGCTGGTTGAGCAGCCTGCCGGTGGCGTGACCGATCAGGTCCACCTCGGGGTGCTCGATCGCGGCGATCATCCGGGCGGTCATCCGGTCCTCCTTCATGTTGAACGAGGTGTGGATCGAGGCGATCACCCAGTCGAGTGCCCGGAGCAGGTCGTCAGGGTAGTCGAGCTCCCCGTCGGGCAGGATGTTGACCTCGGATCCGGCCAGCACCAGGATGCCCGGATCGGTCGCGTTGAAGGCCTCGATCTCCTCGATCCGTTGCCAGAGCCGTTCGGCGGTAACGTGATCTCCGAAACCGTGACTCGACGAGTGATCGGTGATCGCCAGATACTCGTATCCCCGGGCGCGGGCCGCTCCGGCCATCTCTTCCAGGGTCGCGGTCCCGTCGGAAAGCGTGGTGTGGCAGTGGAGCTCGCCCCGAATGTCGTCCGCTCTGACCAGCTCGGGCAGGGTGCCGTCCCGCGCGGCGTCGAGCTCGCCGCGGTCCTCCCTGAGTTCCGGCTCGATGTAGCTGTAGCCGAGGCGACGGTAGACCTCGGTTTCGGTTTCGAAGCGCTCGGTCTCCCCGGTCGCATCGTCCTTGATGCCGTGTTCCGACACATGAAGTCCGATCGCGGCGGCGCTTTCGCGCAGTTCGGCACTGTGGGCAGCCGAGCCGGTGAAGTGCTGGAACAGGTTGCCGAAGGCGTCGGGCTGGACGATCCGCACATCCACCCCGATTCCGCTGTGGGTGGTCAGTTTCACACCGAGTTCGCTCGGGTTGCCGTGTTCGGCGACCGTCCGGTGTTCGGTGATCGCCTCGGTCAGGTCCCGGGGTCGTTCCGAGGTGGCGATCAGGTCGATGTCCTTGCAGGTGTCCGTTCGTCGGCGGATCGATCCGGCGATCTCGGCCCGATCGCAGGCAGGGTGGTCTCGCAACGCCCGGACCAGGGCTTCGGCCACCGGGAGGATCTCGTCCAGCAGCAGCCGCTCCGGCCCGTCCGGGGCGGCATCGAGCCGGTCCAGCCCCTCGAGGATGTTCAGCTCCGCCTTCGGCCCGAGACCCTTCAGTCCACGAATCTGCTCGGACTCGGCCGCCTCCCTCAGATCCGCCGGGGTCTCGATCCCGAGTTCGTCGTGGAGCCGGCGGATCGTCTTCGGGCCAAGCCCCGGAATCCGGTTGATCTCGACCAGGCCTGGTGGCACCCGCTTCTCCAGATCGGTCGCCGCCGGGATCCGGCCGGTTTCCACCAGGGCCAGGATCTTTGCCTCAAGGGTCTTGCCGATGCCGGGAAGCTCGGTGACCCGGCCATCCCGAGCCATCTCCTCCACCGATCGGCCCTCGTGGCGGATCGTCCGGGCCGAGTTGGTGTAGGCCAGCACCCGGTACCGATCGGCCCCGTCGAGCTGGTAGAGCACCGCGAGTTCTTCCAGTGCGGCGGCGATCTCGGCGTTGGTCATAGTCGCAACGTACCCCGCCGGGCGGCGTTCCGGAACCGGATCGACGGACCGGATTCCGGCAGGTGTCCCGTACCATCATCGTGGTGTCCGAACCCGGAGCCGACATCCGAGGACCCGTCTGGGTCATCCTCCCGACCTTCAACGAGGCGGGCAACATCGAGCGGATCGTTGCTGCGGTGGATCGCCGACTGGAGCCGGGTGACCGGATCCTGATCGTCGATGACAACTCGCCCGACGGAACCGGGCGGATCGCCGATCGACTGGCTGCCGAGGGTGACCGGGTCGTGGTCCTGCATCGCACCAGCAAGGAGGGTCTCGGTCCTGCCTACCTGGCCGGTTTCCGCGAGGCCCTCGCCGGCGGGGCCGGACTGATCGTCCAGATGGACGCGGACTTCTCTCACGATCCGGCCTACCTCCCGCGCCTCCTGGCCGCTTCGGAGGAGGCCGATCTGGTGATCGGTTCACGCTACGTCCCCGGTGGCGGAATCACCGAGTGGGGTCGGGCGCGGCTGCTGCTCAGCCGGGGTGGCAGCCTCTACGCCCGTCGCGTCCTCGGCCTCGAGGTGCGGGATCTGACCGGGGGCTTCAAGTGCTTCCGCCGAGAGGTTCTGGAGACCCTGGACCTGAACCGGGTCGCGGCCTCCGGGTACTCGTTCCAGGTGGAGATGACCTGGCGGACGATCCAGGCCGGTTTCTCGGTGATGGAGGTGCCGATCACCTTCCGCGAGCGCGATCACGGCAGCTCGAAGATGAGCGGGTCGATCGTCGCCGAGGCCGCCTGGCGGGTCCCGGCGCTGCGCCTGGGAAGTCGCAGAAAAAACGAGTAGCCCGTATCTGGCGGCATCGCATCCTGTCCGCATTCTTTCGTACTCAAGGGACGACGCTCCGGGTGAAAAGCAAAAGACCCGGCCACCCGCCGGAGAAGCGCTGATGGTTCACGGCGAGGGACCGACCTGTCGGCCGGCGGGTCCTGTCCGCGTTTTTTCTTTTGGCATTCGCTCCCGCTCGGTGCCAAAAGCAAAAAACCCGGCCACCCGCCGGAGACACGCTGATGGTTCACGGTGAGGGACCAACCTGGTGGCCGGCGGGTCCTGACCGCGTTTTTTCTTTTCGTACTCCCGGGACGACGGTCCGTGCGAAAAGCAAAAAACCCGGCCACCCGCTGGAGGGGCGCTTGGGGAACACCCTGCACCCGGGGTGGGTCGGTTCACGTTCACTGAGTTGTTCGGGCCCCGGAAACTGTTGACGGTCAGACGATGGGGTTCTGGCAACCGGGCCACGCGGCGTGAGCACGGCGTTAGCCGGCGAGTCGAAGCGGTGCGATCCACGAGTTCTGCCTGTCGAAACAGACCCCCAGGCTGGGGAAGGGCAACAAAACCCTCATCGCCCGACCCAACCACGCAGGCAGGGAGGGAACTGGACGACCGGGAGCTCTCCCCTCGAAGCCCGGCTGTGGGTGCGGTACCTTTGGGGAGCACGGTGTTCGATCCCCGCGGGCGTCCCGTTCGGGGTTTGAACTTCGTCACTTCATTTTGTATAGTATTGGCATCAGACGGGCGATGATCCGTCCCCACTACCAACGATCAGGAGGCCGAGATGGCAGACAAGCTCCCCCCGGTAACCGACTCCACGTTCAAGGCGGAAGTACTTGACCACGAGGGCGCAGTACTGGTTGATTTCTGGGCACCCTGGTGCGGGCCTTGCCGCGTTGTCCACCCGGTCCTCGAGGAGATCAATGCGGAGCGGGACGACCTCAAGATCGTCAGCCTGAACATCGACGAGAACCAGCAGACGGCGACCCAGTACGAGGTGCTCTCGATCCCGACCATGATTCTGTTCAAGGACGGGGCGATGGTCCACAAGCTGGTCGGGGCGCAACCCAAGCGGAAGATCCTGGCCCAGCTCGAACCGGCTCTGGCCTGACCGAAGCCGAAGCGAGCGCGAAAAATGCCGTTCGTCCACATTCACTGGTTTGAAGGCCGCTCCGACGAGCAGAAGCTGGAGATCGCAAAACGGATCGAAGACGCCCTGGTCGAGGTCGCCGGAGCATCGCCCGAACACTGCTGGGTGAAGTTCGTCGACTCGAAGAAGAGCGACTTCATCATTCCCGAAGCCGGAGAGTGACCCGTGGTGGCGCGGCCGGACGATCCCGACCGCGCCACCCACGGATACCGCGTCCTCAGGACGGGTGATGCCTTCTGGCGACGCTCCAACCAGATGTCGGTGCTCAACACCGATCTCGCCCGGCAGCTCGGCTGCGAAACCCTCGGGGCCAGGCTGTGGAGGATCGAACCGGGGCAGGCCTCGACCCGCCACCGGCACCGGGAGACCGACGAGCTTTACGTGTTGCTCGAGGGCACCGGAAAGCTGCGGGTTGGTGATGAGCTCCTGGAGCTGGGCCCGCTCGACACGGTTGCGGTCGATGCCCACACCCTCCGTCAGCCCTTCAACGACACCCAAACCGACCAGCTCTGGCTGATCCTCGGTGCCCCGGTGGAAGCCGCTGACACCACGGCAATGGACCCGGAACTGATCGAATGGATGTATCCGGACGGCCCCAAAGCGATGCCGTCGGAACTCGGCGCCTGACCGTCAGCAGCGAAGTCCACGGATATGATGCGGCCCGCAAATCGAGGCGAGAGGGACGGTTCGTGACGGGGAGAAGCACATACGTGGTCGGCGTGGGGATGACAAGATTCGAGAAGCCGGGCCGCCGGGAGGACTGGGACTATCCGGACATGGCCCGGGAGTCCGGGAGTATGGCGCTCGACGACGCCGGCATCGCCTACTGTGAGATCGAGCAGGCCTATGTCGGCTACGTCTACGGTGAGTCCACCTCCGGCCAGAGGGCGGTCTACGAACTCGGCCTGACCGGAATCCCGGTGATCAACGTGAACAACAACTGTTCAACCGGATCGACCGCTCTCTTCCTCGCCGCTCAGGCGGTCGAGAGCGGAGCGGCCGAGTGTGCGCTCGCCCTCGGCTTCGAGAAGATGCAGCCCGGCTCACTCGGGGCGACCTTCACCGACCGGCAGCAGCCGCTCCTGAAACACATTCAGGTCCTGAACGAGATGTACGAGGGCGCCTGGCCGGTGGCCCCCTGGATGTTCGGCGCGGCCGGTCGCGAGCACATGGCCGAACACGGTTCCGAGCCGGAGCATTTCGCAAGGATCGGCGAGAAGAACCACCGCCACTCGGTCAACAACCCCTACGCCCAGTTCCAGGACGAGTACACGCTGGCGGAGATCCTTGACGCGCCGATGATCTACGAGCCCCTGACCAGGCTCCAGTGTTCTCCCACCTCGGACGGATCCGGGGCGGCTATCGTGGCGAGCGGGGATTTCGTCGAGAAACACAACCTGGCGGAACGGGCGGTCGAGATCACCGCCCGGGCGATGACCACCGACTTCGAGAGTTCCTTCAAGAGCGGCAGGGCGAAGGATGTGATCGGTTACGACATGAACGTCCAGGTCTCCAGGCAGATCTACCAAAAGTCTGGGCTCGGCCCGGAGGACTTCCAGGTGATCGAACTCCACGACTGCTTCTCGGCCAACGAGTTGCTGCTCTACGAGGCACTCGGCCTCTGTGACGACGGTGACGCCCCGGCTTTGATCGAGGCAGGCGACAACACCTACGGTGGCCGCTGGGTGATCAACCCCTCCGGCGGGCTGATCTCCAAGGGTCACCCGCTTGGGGCCACCGGCCTCGCCCAGTGCGCCGAACTCACCTGGCAGCTCCGCGGCGAGGCGGAGGCCCGGCAGGTGGACGGGGCAGAGGCCTGTCTGCAGCACAACATCGGCCTCGGCGGAGCGGCGGTCATGTTCGCCTACCGTCGGGCAGTGAACTGACCAACAACTCGGAGGAGGAGAGATGGAAGAGTCACCCAACCGGTCGAGAGTGGTGGGTCCACGAACCCTGTTCGAGGACGAGCACGACACCTACCGGGAGAGCTTCCGCAGCTTTCTCGAGACCGAGGTGGTTCCCGAGTACGCGACCTGGCTGGCCGATCACATCGTTCCGAAGAGCCTCTTCGAAAGCTGTGCCGAACTCGGCTTTCTGGCGATGGAGGTTCCGGAGGAGTACGGCGGTCTCGGGGTGGACGACTGGCGCTTCAACGTGGTGCTGGCCGAGGAAGCGGTCTGGGCCGGCGTCTCCGACGCGATGGGGGGTCCGATGCTTCACTCCGATGTCGTTCTGCCCTACATCATGAGCTCCGCCGACGAGGAGCAGCGGCAGCGCTGGCTGCCCGGGATCGCCTCGGGAAAAGAGGTGCTGGCGGTGGCGATGACCGAGCCCGGCACCGGATCCGACCTCGCCGCGATCGCCTGCCGGGGCCGCCGCGACGGTGGCGACTGGGTTGTCAACGGGGGCAAGACCTTCATCACCAACGGGATCAACGCCGATCTCTTCGTGGTTGCAGTCCGCACCTCGGATGACCCCCATCGCGGTCTCTCCCTGTTCGTGGTCGAGGATGGCACCCCCGGATTCGAGCACGACCGGCAGATCGAGAAGATCGGCCAGCACGCTTCCGATACGGCCGAACTCTTCTTTACCGACTGCCGGGTCCCGGCGGAGAACATGCTGGGCGAGGAGGGCTCCGGGTTCCTCCAGCTCGTCTCACGGCTGGTGCCGGAGCGGCTCGTGCTGGCGGTCAGTTCGATGGCTGGCTGCGAAGCAGCCCTGGCCCTGACCCTCGATTACGTGATGGAACGAGAGGCCTTCGGTCGGCCGATCGGCAAGTTCCAGCACTCCCGGTTCACCCTGGCCGAGTTGAGGACCGAGGTTGAGCTCGGCCGCTGCTTCATCGACCGTTCGATCGAGCGCTACCGGGCGGGAACCTGCACGGTTGAGGAAGCCGCAATGGCGAAGTGGTGGACCACCGACCTGCTCGGCAAGGTGACCGACGCCGGGGTCCAGCTCCACGGAGGCTACGGCTATACGACCGAGTATCCGATCGGCAGGGCCTGGGTGGATGCCAGGGTCGGCCGGATCTACGCCGGTACCAACGAGATCATGAAGGAGTTGATCGGCAAGACGATGGGACTCTGAGCCGGCCTGCCTTCAACCGGTCTCCCCCGGGGAGACCGTCAGGATGGAATGGGGTCAGGGTCCCCTGAGTACCTCCAGCCGGACCCGTTCTTCCTCCTCACGTTCCCGCCTGGTTTCCTTCGCCTGTTTTCTCTGCCAGAGGACGAGAAAGGTGACGACCAGGGCCGTGAAGGTGACCAGCGCAGCCACCATCACCCAGAAACCCCAGCGCTCTCCCTCCCCCGGCACCCAGGTGTTGGCGCCGTAGAAGCCGACGATCAGGGTCGGTACCAGCAGGGCCGCTGCCGCGATCTCGACTCGCCGCTCAAGCGATTCGGTCGCCTCCCGGGCTCGTTCGCTCTGCTGCACGTGAAGCAGCGAAAATGAAGAGCGGAGCGAGTCCCCCAGCCGATCCAGAGCTGACAGGGCACGATCGATCCGCCGGTCCAGCCCGACCACCAGGTCCCGGTCCACCCCGGGCAGCCAGGCCCTCACGGGGCTGGTCGTGATCCCGGGGGGATCGAGCGGCGTCAGCCAGTCGCGAAGCAGGGCCCTGGCCCCCCAGAGGTTGGCCAGATCCAGATCGGTGAAACGTTCGTCGCGGACATAGAAACCCAGCTCCCAGTCCTCAAGCCAGGTGGCGATCGCCCGATACGCGGGGGCATAGGTGAGGGCCAGTTCGTCCATGACCAGCACGCCGAGGTCCCCCGCGGTCCTTCCACTGGACTCCGTCCACCTCGACTCGACGGCTCGCCTGATCGCTTCCGGACCTTCCGCCGGACCGTCCCCGTCCTGGCGCTGGTTGCCGTAATAGGTCCGGGTTGGGTGCCAGCAGGTCACCAGCCAACTGGCACCGGCCAGAAGCTCCACCGGCTGGATCACAAGCAGCCCGGCCGGCACCGGCTCGCCCCGCTTCTCCCGCCGGGTCGGGTTCACGCTGTGGACCGCGAACGTCGATGCCAGTTTGACGTCGCCTCCCTCGAAGCTGACCTCGGTGGGCCTTTCGTCCGGAGTGATCACGTCCCCGATCATGGGCGCCGTGATGCCGGGGCAGTGTGGTCCGAGTTCCCGGAAGAGTTCGTCTGGGGTCAGCTCGGTTCCGGTCAGATCGAACCAGACCAGCGACGGGTCATCCGCAGGCCAGTCGAAGCGGGTCAGGGTGCGATCCCGCTCGGACTTCTCCCTCATCCCCGACATGTCGCCATCCTAAGCGGCAGCGGGTGGCCGGGGAACTTCAGCTGGCGCGGGTGAGGGAAATGGTGAGGGTGGAGCCGTCGATCTCGACCGTCGGGCTGCCCGGCTCGGCTTCTCCCACCGTGTAGGCGCGGGCGAGGACCTCGCCGGCGATCCAGGGTTCGTGGGTGCGGGCCGCATCGAGCAGCGGTTCGTCGCCATCGAGGGCCAGTTCGATCCGGTCGGTGATCTCGAGGCCGGCCTCCTTGCGGGCGTTCTGGACCGCGTGGACGATCTCCCGGGCGAGACCCTCCCGGATCAGATCCTCGTCCAGATCGAGGGCGAGGGCGACGGCGTGCCCGGACTCGGACTCCACCTGGTAGCCCTCCAGCGGCTCCATCGAAAGCAGCAGGTCATCAGCCCCGAGCGCATGCTCCCTGCCGTCCACGTTCACCCCGACCTCGCCGCCGGCCTCGACCGTTTCGGCCACCCGGTCGGCATCGAGCGCGGCGACCGCGGCGGCGAGCTGCGGCATCGACTTCCCGAATCGCGGGCCGAGGGTGCGGAAGTTGGGTTTCACCCGGTAGTTGACCAGGTCGGACTGATCGGCCACGAACTCCAGCTCCTTGACGTTCAGCTCGGTCCTGATCAGCTCCGACTGGGAGGAGATCGCCTCCCGCTCCGCGTCGTTGGCGACCACCACCGCCCGGGCCAGCGGCTGGCGCATTTTCAGCTTTGCCTGGGCGCGGCTGGCCCGGCCGAGTTCGACCGTCTGGCGGGCGGCCTCCATGCCTTGGTCGAGCGCCTCGTCCCGAAGAGCCGGGTCGGGCACCGGGAAGTCCCTGAGGTGAACCGAGTCGGGCATCTCCCCGAAATCACCGTCGGTACCACCGGCAAGGTTGGTGTGGATCTCCTCTGCGATGAACGGGGTGAACGGGGCGATCAGGGCGGCGATCTCGACCAGCAGGTGCCGGAGCGTGGCGAAGGCGGCCTGATCGCCCTCCCAGAAACGGCGGCGGGAGAGCCGCACGTACCAGTTGGAGACCTCGTCGACCAGCGAGGCGATCTCGCGGCCGGCAGCGGTGCAGTCGAAGCGATCCATCGCTTCCGTCACCCGCTCGACCGTGCCCTGCAGGCGGGAGAGTGCCCAGCGGTCGAGGTCGGTCGGATCCTCCGGCGGGCTTGGGGGCGTGGTCGCATCGATCCCGTCGGCATTCGCGTAGAGCACCCAGAAGGAGTAGGTGTTCCAGAGGGTGAGCAGGAAGCTGCGGAGCGCCTCCGAGATCGCTTCGGTCGAGAAACGGTAGCCGGCCCAGGGCTGCTGGGCGGTGAACAGATACCAGCGGAAGGCGTCGGCCCCGAACTCGTCCAGAACCTCGAACGGGGCGACCACGTTGCCCTTCGACTTAGACATCTTCTGGCCCTCGGCGTCGAGGATCAGTCCGAGGCAGACCACGTTGCGGTAGCTCGGCTGGTCGAACAGCAGGGTCGACTCGGCCAGCAGCGTGTAGAACCAGCCGCGGGTCTGGTCGATCGCCTCGCAGATGTAGTCGGCCGGGAAGCGTTCGGCGAACTCGTCCTCGTTCTCGAACGGGTAATGGAACTGGGCGAACGGCATCGCCCCCGAGTCGTACCAGGTGTCGATCACGCTGACCACCCGTTTCATCGTGCCCTCGCCACATTCGCAGTCCCAGGTCACCTCGTCGATGAAGGGACGGTGGAGGTCTTCCGGGACGGAACCGGCCTTCTCCTCGAGGTCGGCGATCGAACCGGCGCAGAAGCGGTGATTGCAGTCCTCGGCGTCGCACTCCCAGACCGGCAGCGGGGTGCCCCAGTAACGGTCACGGGAGAGTGCCCAGTCGACGTTGTTCTCCAGCCACTTGCCGAAGCGTCCACCCTTGATGTGCTCCGGATGCCAGCCGATCCTTTCGTTGCCGGCCAGCATCTCTTCGCGAGCGTCGGAGGTCTTCACGTACCAACTCGCCTTGGCGTAGTAGAGCAGCGGGGTACCGCAGCGCCAGCAGTGCGGGTAGGAGTGCTCGTACTCGGTGGCGCGGAACAGCAGGCCGCGCTCTTCCAGGAGCGAAATCAGCCGGGCGGTCACCTCCTCGTCCTTGACGAACTCGCCCCCAAAGCCGGAGAGCTGGGCGGTGAAGTTGCCGTCGAGGTCCACCGGGTTGTAGAGCGTTGAGCCGGCGGCGCCCGGGTCGTAGAGCCTGTTCTCGATCACGGCCCGGTAGTCGTCCTCGCCGAACGCGGGGGCGATGTGGACCAGCCCGGTGCCGTCCTCGGTGGTCACGAACTCGCCGCCGATCACGGTGAACACCCCGGAGCCGCCGTCGCTCATCGGCATCACCGGTCCGTCGTAACGGCGACCGATCAGATCCGAGGCCGGGAGTCGCTCCGTGATTTCGGTGCCCTCGCCCAGCACCTTCTCGACCAGCGGTTCGGCCAGGATCAGGGTCTCGCCATCCAGCTCGACCCGGGCGTAGGTCACCCTTGGGTTGACTGCGACCGCGTAGTTGCCGGGCAGGGTCCAGGGGGTGGTGGTCCAGACCAGCATCGACTCACCGGTCCGATTGCCGTCGGCGTCCAGTAGCGGGAAGCGGACGTGAACGGAGGGATCGGTCACATCCCTGTAGCCCTGGGCGACCTCATGGGAGGAGAGCGCGGTGCCGCAGCGCGGGCAGTAGGGGGAGACCCGGTGGCCCTCGTAAAGATCGCCGCGGTCGAACAGGGTCTTCAGCGACCACCAGACCGACTCGATGTAGCTGTTGTCGAGGGTCACGTACGGGTCGTCGAGATCGATCCAGAAGCCGATCCGTTCGGTCAGCCGGTTCCACTCCTCGACGTAGGTGAACACCGACTCGCGGCAGAGCCGGTTGAACTCTTCGATCCCGTACTCCTCGATCTCCTGCTTGGAGGAGATCCCGAGCTGCTTCTCCACCTCCAGTTCGACCGGCAGACCGTGGCAGTCCCAGCCGGCCTTGCGCGGCACCCGGTAGCCCTTCATCGCCTTGTAGCGCGGGTAGATGTCCTTGAACACCCGGCTCAGGACGTGATGTGAGCCGGGCCTGCCGTTGGCGGTCGGCGGGCCCTCGTAGAAACTCCAGGTTTCCGCGTCCCTCCGCTGCTCCAGGGAACGCTCGAAAATCCGTCCCTCCTTCCAGCCCGCCCCGATCCGTTCCTCCATCGCGGGGAAGGACTGTTTCGGGTCAACCGGGCGGAAAGAGGCCATAGACCGGCAAGTTTATGAGGATGAGTCGACATTGAGATCCTGTTGGCAGATGGGGATGGTGGCCGTTGCTCAAGTGGGAAGAATAATGCACATATCATCCTCTCATGGGCTATTGTCTGCACATGGAGAGGCGTTCGCTGTCACCGCTCACTCGTGATGCGATCCGGGTTCTGGGTCGTTCAGTTCGACTGGAGCGGCTGGGTCGGGGGTGGACCGTGGCGGAGCTGGCCGAGCGGGTGGGGGTGAGCCGGCGCACGATCTCGAAGGTGGAGGCCGGTGATCCGTCCGTTTCGGTGGCGACGGTCTTCGAGGCGGCGGTCCTGACCGGGGTGCCGGTCTTCTCCCGTGACCGGGAGGCTCTGAGGAGAATGGATGCCGACACCTCGTTGCGGCTTGCGGTGCTGCCCGAGACCGTTCGACCGAGAAAGCTGAACGATGATTTCTAGTGCCTTTGTCTGGTTCTGGCTGCCCGCCGAGAGCAGTCCGGTGCGGGTCGGCCGGGTGGATCAGGAGGGTGACAGTCTCGTTTTCACCTACTCGGCCCGGTATCTGGAGCGGGCCGGTGCGATTCCGATCTTCTCGGAGCTTCCACTGAAGCGGGGCGTTCAGGTGCCGGCCCACGGCATTCACGGCTGTATCGCCGATGCCGGACCGGATGCCTGGGGGCAGCGGGTGATCCTGAACCAACGAGTCTCGGCGGGCCTCGGCGGGGATGCCGATCCCACTCCGCTCCTGTTTCTCGTCTCGGCGGGACCGGACCGGATCGGGGCGCTCGACTTTCAGGTAGAGGACGGTGAGTACCGGCGGCCGGAGCCGGGGAATCCGTCCCTGGAGAACCTGATGGGCGCGATGGAGATGGTTGAGGGGGGAGTCCCGCTACCGGCTGCCCTGAACGATGCCCTGTTGCGGGGCTCCTCGATCGGCGGGGCGCGGCCCAAAGCACTACTTGAGGACGGTGACCGCAAACTGATCGCGAAGTTCGCATCCTCGACCGATCGTTACCCGGTGGTTCAGGGCGAGTTCGTGGCGAGCAGACTGGCCGGACTCTGCGGGCTGGACATACCCGGGGTTGAACTCGCCGAGGTAGGTGATCGCGTGGTGTTGCTGGTGGAAAGGTTCGATCGGGTGGGGAATGCCCGCCGGGCGATGGTCTCGGCCCTGACCATTCTCGGGTTGAGCACGGTCGAAGCCAGGTACGCAAGCTATGCCGAGCTCGCCCACAACATCAGGGCCGAGTTCAGCGACGCAAAGAAGACCCTGGCCGAACTGTTCTCCCGGATCACCTTCAATATCCTGGTGTCCAATCTCGATGACCACGCCCGCAACCAGTCGGCGTTCTGGGATGGCCGGGAGCTGACCCTCACCCCCTGTTACGACATCTGCCCCTCTCCGCGCACCGGCGGCGAGGTCCAGCAGGTGATGGCGATCGGGGAGGACTCCTGGCGCTTCAGCCAGCTTGAGGGATGTGTGCGGCGGGCAGGCACCTACCATCTTTCCGAAGCCGACGCCCGGCAGATCGTCGATCACCAGGTCTCGGTGATCCGGGGGAACTGGGACGAGGTCTGTGATGAAGCCCGTCTCACCGCGATCCAGCGGCAGTCCTTCTGGGGCAGGCAGTTTCTCAATCCATTTGCCTTCGAGGATTCCAGAAGCTGAGGTAGCTGAACCGTCCGATATCTACCCCGGTCTCGTTCGAGGCGCATGTCGTTTCGGTCACACTGACTGAGTATGACTCGGCAGATCGGATCCAAAGGCCAAGTGGTGATCCCCAAGGCGATCCGGGATGAGACCCGGCTTGAGCCGGGTGCGGAGGTCTCCTTTGAACCGGTGGAAGACGGTGTCATCGTGCGGCGGGCACAGCATCGCCCGGGACTCAGGGGGCGGTTCGCGGGAAGTGGCATGGCGGACCGGTTGCTTGAAGATCGTGACCGGGAGCCTCGATAACTCTTGACCCACTGTCTCGGCTCGTGGCCCGTGCTGGCCTGGCTCGACGGGGATGAGCCGGCGGCATCCCGAGTCGATGAGGTCCTTGCGTCAGGGCGGCCGGCGATCCCGAGATCATCGACCGGGCGGCAGAGCTCCCCTGCGAAGTCGAGGATCTCCGCCGGAACGGTTGAACTCAAGAACGGCGGTCGTCCATTGGGCAGCTCAACTCGGGTGGTTGATGTCAACTCGGAAAGTTCAGGCTGCCAATTCGGAAAGCAGCTTCGGCCAGCTCGGAGAATCTGACCTGCTAACTGGGAGTACCGGGGATTCAGTCCCGGGAAGTCCGGCTTCGCGTACCGTACGTCCATGGAGAGAATCGAGCTTGCCGGCAAGGTTGTCCTGATCACTGGCGGGGCGCGGGGGATCGGGTTCGAGAGTGCGCGGCTGGCCCGGGAGCGGGGTGCCTCGGTCGCACTACTCGACCTCGACCCGGAGGTCGTCGCCGAGTCGGCGCAGGCCCTCGGAGGCGATTCGGTCGGGATCGGAGCCGACGTCACCGATCTCGAGCAGATGAAGGATGCGGTTGCCCGGGTCACCGAGCAGTTCGGCCGCCTCGACGTGGTGATCGCCTCGGCCGGGATCACTCCGCCGAAAACCACCGTCCGGGCGATCGACCGCAAGGTGTGGGAGAAGGTGGTCGAGGTGAACACGGTCGGGGTGTTCAATACGGTCAAAGCGGCGATCGAACCGGTAATCAGGAGCGGTGGTCATATGACCCTGATCGCCTCGGTCTACGCCCACGTGAACGGGGTACTGAACACCTCCTACGCGACCTCCAAGGCCGGGGTCGAGGCGCTCGGGCGGGCGCTTCGCAGTGAGCTCGGGCCGCATGGCGCCAGTGCCTCGGTCGCCTACTTCGGCTTTGTCGACAGTGGCCTGAGCGACAGCGTCTTCGGCGACGATCTCGCCGACCGGTTCCGGGACGAAATCGCCCCATCCTTCCTCACCGGGAGGATGCCGGTCGGCCAGGTGGCCGAGGCGGTGATCGACGGCACGGAGCGCAGGGAGCCCCGGATCATCGAGCCTCCCGCCTGGCGCCCGCCGCTCTATCTGCGGGGCGAGGTCGGCCCGGTGAACGATCGTCAGCTGGAGCGCAACCCGAAGGTCGGGGACTTCATCCGCCAGTTCGAGGCGAGAGACATCGGGCCCTCGGCGGCACCGCTCTTCCCACCGGCCCGCTCTGGCCAGCGTTACAACCTCGCCGGCAAGACGGTGCTGGTGACCGGTGCCGCCCGGGGGATCGGGCTGGAGATCGCCCGACAGGCCCACGGCCGGGGTGCCTCGGTGGCGCTGCTCGATCTCGATCGCGAGGAGGCGGAGCTGGCGGCGAACTCGATCGGTCCCCGGGCGGCCGGCTTTGCCTGTGATGTCACCGATCCGGCGGCGCTCGACACCGCCTTCGCGGCCGTCCGTGAACGGTTCGGGAAGATCGACGTCGTCGTCGCCAATGCCGGGATCGCCGCCCGCAAGGCCGAGACCATCCGTTCGATCGATCCCGAGGAGTGGCGCCGGATCTACGAGGTGAATTTGTTCGGGGTCTGGCGCACCGTCCGGGCGGGCATCGAGGACGTGGTGAGTAACGGCGGCCAATTCGTGCTGGTTTCTTCCTCCTACGCCTTCGCCAACGGGATGCTGAACTCGGCCTACGCGACCGCCAAGGCCGGGGTCGAGGCGCTCGGCCGGGGCCTCCGGGCCGAACTCACTCCGGTCGGGGCGAGCGCCACGGTCGCCTACTTCGGCTGGATCGACACGAAGATGGTCGAGGACGCCTTCGACGACCCCGTGGTAGATCGCCTCCGGGAAGAGGTATTCCCGGGCTGGGCTACCCGCCGGGTCCCGGTCGACCGGGCCGGCAAGGCGGTGATCAAGGCTCTCGAGAAGCGGTCGGCCAGGGCGATCGCGCCGAACGAGTGGAAGGGACTCTTCTACGCCCGGGGTCTCGCCGGACCGGCCACCGACAAGACCTTCGACCAGGATCCGGCAGTAGCCCGCAGCATCAAGGAAGCCGAATCCCGCTGAAGTAGCTGCCAAGGTCGGTCCGGGCAATCGACGTGAGCTTTGTCAGGGATAGTTACAACTTTCCTTCATGTCGCTGGCCTTGGGTTGCCGGGATCCCGCCAGCTCAGCTTCGGGTATCTGGCGAAGCCGCGGTCGCGGGTGATCCACTCCGAACCGGACTCGATCGCGAGGGCGGCCAGCCATGCATCGGCGACCTGATTGCCGGTTGCGTCGGTCTCCGCGGCGAGTCCGAGAAACAGATCCCAGTGGCGCGGCCCCGGGTTTACCCGCACGCAGTTTTCCCGGGACGTCAGCAGCTCGGCGAATTCGAGTGCCGCTTCGAGTTCGCTGGGCGGATTGAACACACGCGGATGAGTGACGATGCGGATAAATCCCTCAAGCGCCCGGTCAGCCACACCGTAAGCGGCAGGCTCGTTGATCCTGGCTTCCAGCCACGCCCTCGTCTCCTTGTGGGCAAACGCATCCTCGCGAAAGGCGGAGACCAGGATGTTGACATCCGGGAGGATCAATCGAGGCCGTCCATGAGGTCCGCCAGCGCCGCGTTGTCGTTGATCAGCTCCGGGTCGAGCCCCCCACGCAGGCCGTTCCCGGGGCAGGACGGGAGCCGGGTGACGGTCGGGCTGGAGGTCCGATCAGTCCGGCTGATCCGCTCACGCAGGGAATCCGTGATCAGGGCGGTCAGGGTAGTGCCCTCGCGGGCAGCCGCCTCTTTCGCCTCTCGGAGCAGTTGGTCATCGAGTCTCACTGTGGTCCTCACAAGAGGCAAAGTGGCACAGAGACATATATATGTCAATCAGAACCTGAGTCGCGTCCATGCCCTGGAAAGGGTTGGGCGTCGAGAGCTCTCCCCCGCGGAGGCCGGGCCGGGCCCTCTACCGTGGGATCACCACTACCATCGCCCGGTCGCGCTTGCCTTCAGCTGTGGCGGTGATCAGGCTTGAGCCGCGGGCCTTGCGGTCGGCCCGAATCCTGATCCTGGTGGCCTTCCTGTAGGGGTCAACCTGGACCGATCTCGGAAGTCGAACCCGACGATTGGAAGAACGTAGCCGGACCTTCACCCGGGGCAGACCCATGCCCGGTGTGACCCTGACGCGCAACCACACGTAACCGCGCCTGCCGGCCCGGATCGTCACCCTGCCCGGAGAGAGCCGGACCGACTGGACCTGGCTGGCTGGTTCCACGGTGCGGCAGCGCGGACGGACACCGATCGACGGCGGTGGGCACTCCTGGCTTTCGCAGCGGGCAGTCCCGTCCGGCCGTGGGACTCCGGCCTCGCAGAGGTACTGGTTGAGCTGGCCGGGGCGGGTGGTGTTGATCCCGTTGGCGCCTTCCGTGATCAGCTGCCGGTAGTACGGGGCGGTGTCCTGGAGCGGGTCGTGGTCGGAGCCCCAGATGATCAAGGAGTACCCGTCGAAACGGGCCGGGGTGCGGAGCACCGGAACGGTCCTCAGCCAGCCTCCATTCAGGTCGTAGTAGTCCGGCGGCTGGAGCGACACCGGGGTCGGCGTTACCGGGGTCCCGCTCAGGTAGCCCAGGGTCGCTTCCTCGCTGGCCGAGAAGGCGAGGTGGTTCGGTGCCGCCGCGTGGAAGGCATCCATCATCGCCTGCCCGAACGAGTTGATGATCACGTCCTTCTCGCGACCCGGATGCCGGGCCAGCGCGGCGGCGGCAGCAGCGGCGGTCGCGTTGATGTCAACCCCGACCACCGACTTCAGTTCGATGTTGATCGGGGTGGTGGGGAACTCGTCCAGCACCTGATCGAAGGTGGCGATCCTGAAGTCGTCGGCGGTGAAGCCCTCCGGCGGTTCCACTGCGCCGGTCGCGATCCCGCGGTAGGGGTGCGGTTTGCCGGCATCCCCGTGGTTGTAGTAGGTGCCGTACCAGGGGGTGAACCAGTAGCCGAAATCGAACTGTCGAAGCTCGGCGAGTGTGTGTTCCGAGATCTTCGTTCCGCCCGGCGCGTTCGAGGTGTTCGATGCGTCGAGGTCGTGGGTGAGCACGATCTGGTTGTCGCTCGTCATGTAGGCGTCCATGTCGATCATGTCCGCCCCGCGGTACCGGAGTGAGGTCTTGTAGGCGAACAGGGTGTTGCCCGGAGCCTCCTGCTCCCCGCCCTGATGAGCGATGTTGAGGAAACCGAGCTTCTGCCAGTAGTCGGTCGGCGGCGGATTCGGATCCCGATTCAGGCCCCAGGCGATCCCGCCACTCCCGCCGAACAGCAGGCCGATCGCCAGAACGATCGTCAAGATCGGTTTTGCCCGCAAGACACTCCCTCCGAGATCCGCATCGGACGGACCTCTGCTTTCCGCTGCCCCGACCCTACCGTCTGACAGGCTCTCCAGCCAGGTTAGCGAGGCGATTTGCTTGATCTATACCTCGCGAAATGCCTAGTAGAAACCCCTCGATATGCTAGATTCACGTTGTGGCCTATCGGCATCGCATCGTTGATGACCTGCTGGATGAGCTGTTTCCGCATCTCGCTGCGATCGCTCTGGAGGGAGCGAAGGGTGTGGGCAAGACAGCTACCGGAACGGAGCGGGCCGCAACGATCCTCAGTCTGGACGATCCTCGCCGTCTCGAGACACTGATTGCCAACCCCAACTACATCACCCAGGTTTCGCCACCGGTTCTGATCGACGAATGGCAGCGCGAGCCATCGGTCTGGGATCGGGTCCGCAGGGCAGTTGATGACGACCCTGCCGGCGGCCGGTTTCTGCTCGCGGGATCCGCCGGCGTCTCTCCGGGAGTTCGCATCCACTCCGGTGCTGGCCGCATAGTCAGCCTCGCGATGCGACCGCTGGCAATCAGCGAGCGCGGCGTAACCGAACCCACCGTCTCTCTGGCGAGGCTGCTCGACCCTGCCGAGACTCCGATCGAGGGTCGCACCGCACTCAGTCTGCCGAGCTACGTCGATGAGATTCTCCGCTCCGGCTTTCCCGGGATACGTGACCTTCCCGAGCCGGCCCGGAGGGCGCAACTCGACAGCTACCTGGCCCGGATTGTTGAGCGAGAACTACCGGAAAACGGGGTGTCCGTTCGACGTCCACGGGCGCTGACCGCGTGGCTGGCCGCCTACGGCGCAGCCACGGCCACCGACGCCTCGTACACAAAGATTCTCGATGCTGCGACCGCCGGGGAAGCCGACAAGCCGGCCCGGGCCACAGTCGACTCCTACCGCGAGCACCTGGGAAGACTTTTCATCCTGGACCCGGTTCCGGCCTGGACGCCCGCTAGCAACGCCCTGAAGGCCCTCACCTTTTCTCCCAAACACCATCTCGTTGATCCCGCTCTGGCCGCCCGGCTGGTCGGGGTCGGCAGGGACGGCCTGCTGCGTGGCGACGGTGAACGCCCGGTGGCGGGATCCGGCACCTGGCTGGGAGCACTGTTTGAGTCCCTCGTCACCCAGAGCGTTCGGGTGTACGCGACGGGCAGCGATGCTCGAGTCGGACATCTGCGCAAGAAGAGCTCAAGCCGTGAGATCGATCTGATCGTTGAGCGAGATGACCGTCAGGTCGTGGCGATCGAGGTGAAACTGGCTGCCACCGTCACCGACCGTGACGTCAGGCATCTGAACTGGCTTCATCAACAGATCGGTGGTCGGCTGTCCGACCGGGTCATCATCACCACAGGTGAAGATGCCTACCGACGGCGCGACGGGGTCGCGGTGGTCCCGCTCGCCCTGCTGGGTCCGTAGCGACCGACCGGTCGTCTCGTCGCACTCGCTCAGGGCCGGGAGTGGCGACTGGTCAGAGCGGCCGGGTGGTTTCTTCGAGCAGGTAGATGAAGGAGCCGAAGGACTGGTCGGTGGAGCGTTCGAGACCGATTTCGCAGGTGCGGTTGGAGGCGACGTAGTGGTCGGTGGGCCGGGCCGCGATCTCGATCGTCTCGGAGGCGGTGGCGGCGGCGGTCAGCTCCGGGTGGAGCATGCCTCGATCCCCGGCGAAGCCGCAGCAGGTGGCGGTCGGCGGGACCACGACCTCGTCGGAGATCTGGCCGACCACCTTGGTCAGGGTGCGCTCCAGTCCGAGATGTTTGACCGAACAGGTCGGATGGACGGTGACCGATCCGGCCGGGCGGGTCACTTCGAGGTTCGGCAGCAGATGCCGGTCGGCCCACTCGATCGAGTCGAGGATGGTCAGCTTGCCGTAGCGCTCCTGGTTTTCCGCGGTCAGCACTCCGGCCTCGATCTCCCGGAGGCCGTGGCCGCAGGAGGAGGCGTCAATCACCAGCGGCAGCTTGCCACCGTCGGTCCAGCGCCAGATCCGCTCCACGGTCTCGTTCGACTTGAAGCTGTGGGCGTCCACGTATCCCTTCGAGGACCAGGGAACCGAGCAGCAGGAGCCGGCCACGTCCTCCGGGATCCAGACCGGCTGACCGGCCCGGGCGGAGACCGCCACCAGGGCCTCCGGCAGCGACATCCCCGGGTCGTCCTTGGAGCGGCCGAACATGCGGTTGATGCAGGCCGGCATGTAGACCGCGGTCGCGCCCTCGCGCACCGTGGCCGGCAGCTCGACCGTGGCCGCGGGCGGAGTCTTTTCACCCCAGACCGGCACCAGGTCGGCGGCGACCAGCTTGCGGGCGGCACCGGTCAGGCCGCGCATCGCCCCCTCGGCCCCGACCTTCGAGAAGGCGTCGCCGAGCTTCAGGCCAGTGCGTCCCAGCGCCTCAACCCGGTCCCAGCGCCTGGCGATTCTGAGCGCCATCGCCTCCCGCATCGGGGTGTGGGTGCGGGTGCGGAACTGGGAGACCAGCTTGCCGGTGTCGATCCCGACCGGGCAGACGATCAGGCAGGAACCGTCGATCGCGCAGGTGTCCAGTCCGTCGTAGCCATACTCCTCGACCAGTACCCGGCGGACCGCGGTGTCCTCGCCCTGGCGGACCATCTCCCGGCGCAGCACGATCCGCTGGCGGGGAGTGAGGGTGAGATCGCGGCTGGGGCAGACCGGCTCGCAGAACCCGCACTCCACACAGACGGTCGCCTCTTCCTCGATCGGCGGGGTGGTCATCAGATCCCGCAGATGAACCTCCGGGTCCCGGTTCAGCAACACCCCGGGATTCAGCATTCCGGCCGGGTCGGCGAGTGACTTCGTTCGCCACATCAGTTCGGTCGCCGTCTCACCCCACTCGCGGGACACATAGGGGGCCATGTTGATCCCGGTGCCGTGCTCGGCCTTCAGCGAGCCGTCGTAGCGGTCGCAGATCAGTTCGACCAGGCCGGACATGAAGGCCTCGTAGCGCTCCAGATCCTCCTGTTTGGCGAAGTCCGGCGTGAGCATGAAGTGGAGGTTCCCGGCGGAGGCATGGCCAGCCACCCCGTTGAGGAAACCGTGTTCGGCCAGCAAGGCCCGCAGTTCCTCGGCGGCCGGGGCGATCTTTTCCGGCGGCACACAGACGTCCTCGACGATCAGCGCGGTCCCCGGCAGGCGCAGCCGCCCGGCCAGGCCGTGGAGACCCTCCCGGATCTTCCAGGCCATCTCGACCTGATCCTCGTCGCGCGTGAAGGCGGTCTCGGAGATCAGGTTGTCGCGGCCGATGATCTCGAAGGCCCGCTCCTCGGCGTCCTTCAACTCGGCCTCGGTTTCACCGCCGAACTCGACCAGCAGTGCCGCCGAGTTCGGGTCGAGCTCCCGGAAGTACTCGGGAGCCCCGGCGATGGTCCAGCCGGCGGCGATCAGGGCCGGGGCGACCATCAGCTCGACCGCGGTGGCCCCGGCCGCGACCAGCTCGTTGACCGGCACGATCGCCGACTCGATGTCCCTGAAGTGGAGCCAGCCGGTGGTGGTGACCGGTGGCACCGCCACCGTGTCGAAGGTGACCGAGGCGATGAAGGCGAGGGTGCCCTCGGAACCGACGATCAGCCGCCGGAAGATCTCCACCGGGGTCTCCCCGTCGAGGAAGGCGCAGAGCCGGTAGCCGGTGGTGTTCTTGATCGAGAACTTCTGCCGGATCCGGGCGGTCAACTCCTCGTCGGCCAGGATCTCCTCACGGATCTCCATCAACCCGGCGGCGAGTTCCGGTTCGGCCAGGGCGAACTCCTTTTCGGCGTCTTCGGCGAGGGTGTCGATCACGGTGCCGGAGGGCAGCACGAAGGTCATCCCGGCCACGGTCGAGTACGGGTCCTCGGTCGTGCCGCAGCGCATCCCGCCGGAGTTGTTGGCGACCACCCCGCCGACCGCCGCGGTGTCGGTCGAGGCCGGGTCGGGACCGAGCCGGCGACCGTACGGGGCCAGCACCCGGTTGGCGTTGCCGAGCACCGTGCCGGGGCCGGTCCGCACCCGGAGGCCCTGCTCGTCCAGCACCTCGACTCCGGCGAAGTGACGACGCACGTCAACCATGATGCCGTCGGTCTGACTCTGGCCGTTGAGGCTGGTGCCGGCCGCCCGGAAGGTGACCCCGATCCCCTGCTCGGTGCCGTAGCGCATCACCTTCGCCACATCCCCGGCGTCACGGGCCATCACCACCACCTGCGGCAGCTTGCGATACGGGCTGGCGTCGGAGGCATACCGGATGATGTCGGTCGCCCGGGCCAGAACCCGGTCCTCTCCCAGCAGCGCGATCAGTTCGGAGCGCAGCGGCTCCGGGGTGCCGGACGCGACCCATTCCGGGGCACGATCCGGTGCCGGCTCGCTCGGTTCCGGGGTGATCCTGGTTACGTCAGCTTCGAGCAGAGCCATCGCGGTTTCCTCCTGACGACCTAGAAGATCGCCATCCCGGGCTGGACGTCAACCTCGACCAGTCTCGGGGTCGGGTCGGCGATCGCCTCGGTCAGCGCCGCCTTGACCGCCTCGGTCCCGGAGACCCGCACGCTCTCGACTCCGTAGGCGCTGGCGATATCGGCGGACTCAAGGGCGGGCAGATCGAGGCCCGGGGAGTTCACCTGTTCGATCTCGGCGAACCACTTGAGGATCGCGTACTCCTCGTTGCGGAGCACCAGGAAGGTGACCGAGACGCCGTAGGTCTTGGCGGTCCAGAGCGCGGAGATCGCGTACTGAAGCGAACCCTCGCCGACCACGCAGACCACCGGCCGGTCCTCCGCCGCAAGCTGGACCCCGACCGCGGCGGCGGTCCCGAAGCCGAGTCCGCCACCGGCTCCGAAAAAGTAGGACTTCGGGTGTGAGATTCGCAGCTGGTTGCGGAGGGCCAGGGTGGCGCTCGGGGCCTCCAGCACGATCACCGCGTCCTCCGGAATCACCTCCTTCAGGGTGCTCATCACCACCGAGGGGTTCAGCGGGTCACTGTCCTCCAGCCGCATCGGGGCGGGGTTCGGCTCAAGCGCTTCCCGGGAGGTCGGTTCTAGATGGGCGTTCAGGGCGGCCATGGTCAGTTTCACGTCGGCGACCAGCGCCTCGCCCATCGGGGCGCGGGCGGCCTCGTCCGGGTCGGAGGTGATCTGGACCAGCTCCGTGTTCTCACCGAGCAGACTGCCCGGCAGATACGGGTAGTAGGGGAAAACCGAGGAGCCGATCACCACGGCAAGGTCATGGTTGCCGAGGATCTCACCGACCGGCTGGATGCCGGGCGGCAGCACCCCGCGGAAGTTGGGGTGGCCCTCCGGGAAGCCGATCCGTCCGCCTCCGGGAGCCGGGGTCGCCCAGACCGGCAGGTTCTGGCTTTCCGAAAGGGCGATCGCTTCATCCCAGCCGCCGGCGGCGTCGATGTCCGGGCCGGCGACCATCACCGGGTTCTTCGCATCTCTGAGCCGGGAGGCCAGCCGTTCGACCGCGACCGGATCGGCGCTTGCCTTGCCGGTCACGCTGCGGGCCAGCAGGAGCTCGGCGTCACCGCTGTTCATCTCCAGGTCCCAGTCGTCCATCGGCAGCGAAACCATCACCGGGCCCATCGGTGGCAGGGTGGCCAGGTGGATCGCGTGGGCGAGCGCCAGCGGCACATCCTCGGCGCGCGGCGGCTCGAAGGAGAACTTGACGAAGGGATGCGGCACCCGGGTTGCGTCCCGGTTGGTCAGATTGGCCTGCATCGTGATCTGGGCCCGCACCTGCTGGCCGACCGTGATCACCACCGGAGAGTGGTTGGCCTGGCAGTTGAAGATCGCCCCCATCGCATTGCCGAGACCGGGCGCGGTGTGGATGTTGGCGTGGGCCGGCCTGCCGGTCATCTGGGCGTAACCGTCGGCCATCCCGACCACAGCCGCCTCCTGCAAGCCGAGCACATACTTGAAGTCATCCGGGAAGTCGGTCAGCATCGGCAGTTCGGTCGATCCCGGATTGCCGAAAATCGTGGTCATCTCCAGTTTGCGGAACAGGTCGAAGGTGACATCGCGCACGGTAGGCATGGACCTCAGCCTATAGAGCCGGGGGATGGCGTGACTTCGAATAAACGCGGTGGTACGCGAGCTTCCCGCGGCCCGTCGCCGACCACATCACGGTCTGAACATCGGGACAGAATGTTCCCGCAGATATGTGCCACCGGGATAAAGACCGGCCGCGATCCCGTTTCTAGGGTTTTCTCACGACGCCGGATCCGCTCCACCTGGGACGGGTTCGGGTCGTCCCGTTCGCAGTACCGAAAGGAGACCCCTCAAATGGCCCGCAACCTTGCTTCCGAACTCGACATCACCTGGGTGATGATCGGGGCTGTGCTGGTCCTGTTCATGCAGGCCGGCTTCCTCTTCCTGGAGATCGGCTTCTCCCGTCGCAAGAGCGTCGGTTCGGGGGTGGCCAAGATTCTGGTCAACCTCGGCATCGCCAGTCTCGCCTGGTGGGCGATCGGATGGGGCATCTCGTCCTCCTCCGGTAACAAGCTGTTCGGGACGGAGGGCTTCTTCTTCCACATCGGTCAGACCGTCGGCGGGCTGGAGATGGGCCCACCCGATGCGGCCCTGATGCTGTTCGGGATGCTGTTCTGTGCGGTCTCGCTGGCGATCGTCTGGGGTACGACCCTCGAACGGATCAAGCTGAGTGCCTACGTGATCTACGCGATCGTGTTCGCCGCGGTGATCTACCCGCTGGTTGCCCACAGCGTCTACGGCGGCGGCTTCCTGGCTGACATCGGCGGCCGTCCGGTGATGGACTTCGCCGGCTCCACCGTGGTTCACCTCACCGGTGCGGTTGGCGGTCTCGCGGCCCTGCTCCTGCTCGGACCGCGGCTCGGCAAGTACGCGGCGGACGGCTCGGTCAAGATGATTCCCGGCCACTCGATCCCGATGGTCGGACTCGGTGTCCTGATCCTCTGGGTCGGCTGGTTCGGATTCAACGCCGGTTCGACCTACGGAACCGAAGACAGCTTCATGGCGGTGGTCGCACTCAACACCCAGCTGGCCGCTGCCGCAGGTGTGCTCGGCGCCCTGTTGACGATCTGGATCAAGCGGCGCACGGTCGATGTCGGCATGGTTGCCAACGGCGCGATCGCCGGCCTGGTCGCGATCACCGCCGGCGCCGGGTTCGTCGACTTCTGGGCGGCACCGATCATCGGCGCGATCGGTGGAGTGATCGTGGTCTACGGCTGCATCAAGCTGGACGAGGTCGGTCTCGACGATCCGGTTGGCGCTCTCTCCGCCCACGGTCTCTCCGGCATCTGGGGAACCCTCGCGGTGGGTCTGTTCGCGGCTCCCGGTCTGGTCCTTGACGGAGCCGCACCGGGGGTCTTCTACGGGCTCTTCGGGGGCGAGCCGCTCGGGGCGAGCCTCGGGCAGCTCGGGGTCCAGGCGTTCGGAGTTGCGGCCACGTTCATCGCTGTATTCCTGCTCTCATACGGCACCTTCGCGGCCCTCAAGGCCACGATCGGCATTAGGGTTTCGGAAGAGGAGGAACTGGCGGGCCTTGACATCAGCTCACACGGCACATACGGATACCCGGAGTACTTCGCGGACAGCCTGTTCGGCGACCGGCCCGGCGATGCGTCGATGCTCGACCCGTACGTCCGGCCGCTCACCGGCAACGGTGTCGCCCCGGCTCCTTCGGGGAGTCCGGTCGAGCCAGCCGCCAATGGCGTGGCGCAGACGGATGCGCCCCTCGCCGGCGTGGCTGGACCGGAGGAGCTGAGCGTGGGAGGTAGCCGATGAACTCCCCCGGACAGACAACCGCGGCCGATGTGCTCGCCAGGGTCGAGCAGGACGGAGTCGAGTTCGTCCGTTTCTGGTTCACCGACATCCTCGGCCAGCTCAAGAGCTTCGCGGTCGGCCGGGACCAGCTCCCGGCCGCCCTCGAGGAAGGTATGGGCTTCGACGGCTCCTCGATCACCGGTTTCAACCGGATCGAGGAGTCGGACATGGTCGCGATGCCGGACCCGAGCACCTACAGCCTGCTGCCCTGGCGCCCCGGTGCGGACGGCGAAGGAGGGGTCGCGAGACTCTTCTGCGACATCCTGATCCCCGGTGGCGAACCGTATGCGGGCGATCCCCGGTTCGTGATGCGCCGGGCGCTGGATCGCATGCGGGAGATGGGTTTCGATGACTTCTTCATCGGACCCGAGCTCGAGTACTACTACTTCGCCTCGGATCAGCCGGACCAGGACGGCCGGTTGACCCCATTGGACCGCGGCGGGTACTTCGACCTGACCACCCTGGATGTCGGCTCCGACCTGCGCCGCGACACGATCAACGCGCTCAAGGGGGTGGGGATCGAGGTCGAGTACAGCCACCACGAGGTCGGCCCCTCCCAGCACGAGATCGACATGCGCTACCAGGGCGGGCTGAAGATGTCCGACGACGCGATGACCTACCGCATCGTGGTCAAGGAGATCGCCAACGCACACGGGGTCTACGCGACCTTCATGCCGAAGCCGCTGTTCGGCGAGAACGGTTCCGGAATGCACGTCCACCAGTCACTCTTCCGCGACGGACGAAACACCTTCTACGACCCGGATGCCCGCTACCACCTGTCGGAGACCGCCCGCCACTTCATCGCCGGGCTGCTCCATCACTCGCGGGAGCTGTCGGCCCTGTTCGCGCCGACCGTGAACAGTTACAAGCGGCTGGTTCCGGGTTACGAGGCGCCGGTCTATGTGGCCTGGTCCCAGCGTAACCGTTCCGCCCTGGTCCGGGTGCCGATGTACCAGCCCGGGAAGGAGCAGTCGACCCGCTGCGAGCTGCGCTGCCCGGATCCATCCTGCAATCCGTATCTGACCTTTGCCGCCCTGCTTCACGCCGGGCTGGACGGGATCGAGAACCGTTACGACATCCCCGACCCGATGGAGACGAACCTCTACGAGCTCTCCCCCGAGGAGCTGGAGGAGCGGGGCATCGAGCGTCTGCCGGAAACACTGGGCGAGGCGATCGAGGTGATGGCCGAATCGGAGATGGTGCGCCGGGCGATCGGCGATCACATCTTCGACCGCTACATCGAGTTGAAACGGGCCGAGTGGGAGGAGTACCGGGTTCAGGTCAGCAGGTGGGAACTTGAGCGCTACCTCCCCATCCTCTGATGAGGACCAACCGGACCTCGGCGCCCTGGCGAAAGCCGTCGCCGAAGGGGCCGGTCTCCCGGCCGTGGCCCGGGCTGCCGCCCGGGCCCTGGACCTGAGCCTCGCGATCGTTGATCGTTCCTCGGCGGTCCTGGCGATCGCCGCCCATTCGCCCGACGAAGAGGACCGGCTGCGCTCCCGCGGCAGCGGAGTGAAGCGGCATCGCCTGAGGGTGGCCGGCCAGCCGGTTGGTGAGTTGCGCCTGCGGACGCCGGGGAGTACGACAGTGGATCCCGGGCTGCTCGAGCTGGTCGCGGTGCTGATCGGTCTTGAACTGGAGCGGACCCGGTCAGGAGACTGGGCCGATGAGGACGAGATGACCGGGTTCGTCGATGCGGTCCTGGCCCGGGATCTGACCAGCCCGGATGAGATCGCGAACCGGGCCACCGGTCTCGGGGTGGACCTCGATGAAGGCGGCGGCGCGGTCATCGCCCGGCTCGGTTCAACCGGTGACGACCCGACCCCGGAGCCGGCCGATCGCAACCGCCGGGCGCTGACGGCCGGTCTCAGGGCGCTTCGCGGCGGGGGACGAGGGGCCCTCGTGGCGCTTGCTGAAGACGGCAGCCGGAGCGAGATCAGAGCGATCGTGACGGCCGTTGACAGTGAACAGATCGAGAAGGCGGCGCGGGCGCTGGAGACCGAGTTGGACGGAGCGGTCGGCGCGGAGACCGGGAACCTCACCGTGGGTTACAGCCGTCACGTCGAGCGGCCGGATGACCTCTTTCGGGCGGGCAAGGAGGCCTTGCTCGCAGTCAACGTTGCCGAGGCCGAGGGAACCGCCCGGCTGGCCTTCGAGGCGACCGGTTCGTACCGGCTGCTGCTCTCGGCGATGAGCGAAAACCCGGCCGAACTCGAGTGGTTCTACGACGACACGGTGGCGCCACTCGCCGCCTACGACGAGCAGTACGGCAGCGACCTGGTCGGTACGGTCGAAACCTTCCTGAAGAACGACGGCAACATCGCCCCGACCGCCGAGGAGCTGTTCACCCATCGTCACACGATCCGGTACCGGTTGGGGCGGGTGCGTGACCTCTGCGGCCACGACCTTCAGACCACTGACGGACGCGAGCGGCTCGGGTTCGGTCTCAAGGCAATGCGGGCCCTCGGTCTCGGCCCTCGAAGTGGTTGACTTCCTGAATCTGCGGGGACGGCGAATCGGTGCCCCGCGTGAGTCCGACCCGAAGAAAGGCATGACGTGAGCGAAGAGCTGTGGGGTGGCGAGACCACCAAGGCGATCGAGAACTTCCCCGTCTCCGGCGAGCCGATCCCGGCGCCGGTGGTTCACTGGCTCGGCTGGATCAAGGCAGACGCAGCCCGCACCAACGCTGAACTCGGCCTGCTCGACCCGGTGATCGCCGAACGGATCGCCACCGCAGGTGACGCAGTCGGTGCCGGCCAACATGACGACCAGTTCCCGGTCGATGTGTTCCAGACCGGATCCGGTACCTCCTCGAACATGAACGCCAACGAGGTGATCGCCGCGCTGGCCGGCGAGGGTGTTCACCGCAACGATCACGTCAACATGGGCCAGTCCTCGAACGACGTCTTCCCGTCGGCGGTTCACCTGGCCGCCCTCGATCGGGTTACCGGCGATCTGCTGCCGGCGATGGACGCCCTGGCCCAGGCGCTTGAAACGAAGTCCCGGGATTTCGCCGACGTGGTCAAGGCCGGTCGGACCCATCTGATGGATGCGGTTCCGGTCACTCTCGGCCAGGAGTTCGGCGGTTACGCCTCCCAGGTCCGCCAGGGGAGCGATCGGGTCAAGGGAACCCTCGGCCGGGTCGGGAAGATTCCGCTTGGTGGCACCGCCACCGGGACCGGCCTGAACACCCATCCCGATTTCGCCGCCGGGGTCAGGCGGAAGCTGTCCGAACGCTCCGGCCTCACGATCGAGGCCCCCGACGACCGCTTCGAGGCCCAGGCCAACCGCGACTCGCTGGTTGAGCTCTCCGGAGCGCTCAAGGTGTACGCGGTTTCGCTCAACAAGATCGCCAACGACCTCGCCCTGATGGGTTCCGGACCCCGGGCCGGCCTGGCCGAGCTGGTCCTGCCGGAGCTTCAGAAAGGTTCCTCGATCATGCCCGGCAAGGTCAACCCGGTGATCCCCGAGGTGGTGATCCAGGTCGCCGCCCAGGTGATAGGCAACGACACGGCGATCACCGTGGCCGGCTCCCAGGGCCAGTTCGAACTGAACGTGCGGGTGCCGCTGATCGCCCGCAGCCTGCTCGGCTCGATCCGGATCCTCGCCAGCGCCACCCGGATGCTGGACGAGAAGTGCGTACGGGACCTCGACGCCAACCGCGAGAACAACGAGCATCACGCCGAAGCCACCCTGGCCACCGCCACCGCTCTCAACCCGTTCATCGGCTACGACAGGGCCAGCGAGATCGTCAAGGAGGCCGCTGCATCGGGTCGCCTGCTGCGCGAGGTAGCAATCGAACTCGGGGTGGACGAGGCCACGCTCGACCAGGCCCTCGACCACCACAAGATGGCCAACCCCCACGGCTGAGCCGGCCGTTGTGGCCGGCGGGTCCTGTCCGCGTTTTTTCTTTTGGTATTCGCTCCCGCTCGGTACCAAAAGCAAAAAACCCGGCCACCCGCTGGAAGGGATGTTGGTGGTTGACGGTGAAGGGACCAGCCTTGAGGCCGGCGGGTCCTGTCCACGTTTTTTCTTTTCGCATTCGCTCCCGCTCGGTGCGAAAAGCAAAAAACCCGGCCACCCGCCGGAGACACGCTCGTGTAGCACCCCGCACCCAAGGCGGGTCGGTTCACGTTCACTTAGTGGCCGGCATCAGGACCACTGTTAAAGGTCGGGTGTGTTAGCGGCGCTTCCTGTGCTTCTTCTTGAGTGGCTTGACCGTCGCGGTCGCGGTCGCCTTCTTGCCGGCAGCCCTCGCGGTGATCTTCGCCGTGCCCCTTGCCTTGCGGGTGGCTCTCACCACGACCTTCACCCTGCCCGTCCGGCCCGGGGTGATCTGGCCGATCACCGCAACCCGCTTCACCTTGACCTGGCGGTCTGAGGACTTCAGGGCCACCTTCACCCTCCTGGCGACCGCCGTGGCGGTGGTGAAATTGGAGACCGAGACGGTCAGCCTTGCCTTCCTGCCGGCCTTGAGAGTCCGCTTCTTCGGTGTGATCTTGATCGAGTCGATGATCGCCTGGGGGCGGCGGGGGTCCTTGATCAGCAGCTCCGCATTCCGGTCCCGGGGCTGTCCCTCACCGCCGGCTCCGGCCTGGCTGTCGTTCAGTCCGACCACCCGCCCGATCGAGGCCAGCTGATCCGGGGTGAACCCGGCGGCACCGGTTCCCGGAGCCGGGGCTTCAACCGGGGCGGCATGATCGATCACGGTGCCGAACAGCGAGAGGGTGCCGTCCCGGTTGTCGAACAGCTCGAGTAGCCGGTTCTGTTTGGGCCAGTCGGCCAGGGCAGAGGTCTGGATGCTCCAGAAACCACTGCCACCGCCGGCCGCATGGTACGGCTTGATCCGGTTCACGTGGCTGTGACCGGCCACCCAGGCAATCGCGTTCGGATACCTCAGCATCAGGGCCTGGGCGTCGGCCGCGAGGCGGACGGGAGCTGAGTTCCGGGGGTCGGCATCACAGCCCGGCACTTGCGCCGGATCGACCTCGCTGCATGCGGGGGCCGATTCGTCCGGCATGTTCATGTTCAGGCTGGTGATCGCGTGGTGCGAGAAGACGATCGCCAGTTCATTCTGCCTGGCGGCAAGCTTGAGTTTGCCCTCGAACCACTTGAACTGCGGGTTGTCGATATTGCCCTCCGGGCCGAGCGGAAACTTGCCGGCCGTGGCCGCGGTGTCGAGCACGATGTAACGGATACCGGGCCGGGGGCTGAAGCTGTAGTAGCCGGCCTGGCCTGCGGAAGCCCGAGCCTCCGTCCGGTCAACGAAACCGAAACCGTGGTTCCGTTCCGGGTCCCTTCCGGCGCCAAAGACCTTCATGTACTCCTGCCGGGACACGAACCGCCGATCCGGATCGGGCAGCACCGGCATGAAGTAGGCCGGGGTCGACTGGTGAAGACTCAGCAGATCATCCTGGGAGAAGCCGGAGTCGAGCACGAAGCTGAGTAGCGGCCCGGTGTCGCGGCCGCTGTTCGCCTTGTCGTCATCCACCGGTTTCAGGCAGCCGGTGGCGATCTGATTGAAGATCCGGTTGGCGTAGACGTTGCCCTGCACCAGAGTGTCGTGATTGCCGAAAAGCACGTATCCGGGCACCTTCAGGCCGGTTGCCCTGAACGGTTGCTGGGCCCGGTTCATCAGGCCGGGCCAGCTCGGCGCGTCCGCGTACGGGTTCACCCAGTTCGGGTTGGCCGCGGTCGGGTTCGGATCGTCCGGATCCCAGAAGTAGCCCATCGCCGGATCGGCCGGATGGGAGGTCGAGGCCGGCCAGAGGCCACGATCCTGAACCCCGGCGTAATCGGCGGGGTTCATGCCGTTCAGTTGCGAAGCGAGACTGGACGGGCAGAGCGGATGCCGGCCGAGGTAGGGAGCGGACTTGACTCCACTTCCGGGATTGATCGTGCCACCCTCGATCAGCTGGCGGTTCCAGCGAACCTCGTTCAGCTGGTTGTTGTCGGCGATGTCTCCCGTGTTGATCACGAAGTCCATCTTCGGCTTTGCGCCGCTGCCGGACCGGTTGGGTGGGTTACCGGCGAAATGGTTGAACTGGCGGATCATCCGGTCGGCCTCGAAAACGGTCAGCGCCTCCTGGGGCCGCCAGGCGGAGGTGAAAAGGCCACCGAGCGGATCGAGAAACTCGACCCGGGCGGGGCTCTCCTCGTCGGCCAGCTGAAAGTCGGAGAGCTGACCGAAGTAGGAGATCGAGGTGCGTCGCTTCTGCCGATCCGGGATCGCCTGGCCGAGCGCGATGCCACCCTCCTCGGAGCCGTCCCGGACCGTGTAACCCTCACCGTCAGTCAGTTCGAGGTAGTTGAACCCGGGGCCACCGTCCGGGGTGATCCGCTGCTGAAGCGTCGACCTGCCGGCGGTGTCCCCGCCCGAGGCCTGCGCCACTGCGGCAGTCCCGACCGAAAGCAGCACGGCCACCATCACCAAAATCCGAACCGCTCCCGTTTTCAAGTCTCCCCCTCTGGTTCAATCGCCCGCTTGCACCGGTCCGGCCGGAGCGGGCAGAGTCCCGCATCCGGCCGGATCACCGGGTCGCTCAGCGGCGCTTCCTGTGCTTCTTCTTGACCGGCTTGATCGTCACCGTTGCGGTCGCCTTCTTCCCGGCCACCTTGGCGGTGATCTTCGCCTTGCCCTTCGCCTTCCGGGTGGCCCGGACCACGACCTTCACTCTGCCGGTCTTGCCGGGGGCGATCTTGCCGATCACCGCGACCCGCTTCACCTTCAGCTGCCGGTTCGATGACTTCAACGCGACCCTGACCCGCTTGGCCACCGCGGTCGCGGTGGTGAAGTTCGAGACCGAGACGGTCAGCTTCATCTTCCTGCCGGCCTTCAGGGTCCGTTTCTTCGGGGTGAGCCTGACCGAGTTGATGATCGTCTGCGGGCGTCGCGGATCCTTGATCAGCAGTTCGGCGTTGCGGTCCCGGGCCTGGCCTTCACCACAGGGTCCACCGCAGGCGCGGCCACCGACCTGGCTGTCGTTGAACCCGATTTCACGACCGATCGAGGCCAGCTGCTCCGGGGTGAACGCCGCGGCGCTTGTTCCCGGAGCCGGAGTCTCGGCCGGAGCGGCGTGGTCGACCAGTGTTCCGAAGAGCGAGAGGGTTCCGTCCCGGTTGTCGAACAGTTCGAGCAGCCGGTTCTGTTTCGGCCAGTCGGCCAGGGCGGCGGTGCGGATGCTCCAGAAGCCGCTCTTGCCATCCGCGGACGGATACGGGGTGATCTTGTTCTCGTGGCTGTGGCCGGCCACCCAGGCGATCGCGTTCGGATACTTCAGCATCAATGCCTCGGCGTCGGCCCCCAGGTGGATCGGGCCGGAGAACCGGGGATCGCCGTCGCAGCCGGGCACTTCGGTGATATTGACGTGCTTGCAGGATGGCGCGGTTTCATCGGGGAGCTCGACGTCGAGATTCGGGATCGCATGGTGCGAGAACACGATCGCGACCTCGTTCTGCTTCTTCGCCAGTTTGAGCTTGCTCTCGAACCACTTGAACTGGGGATCGTCGATGTTCCCCTCGGAGGAGCTGGCGAGCGGTGAGGTGCGGAACTTGCCGGCCGCGGCGGTCGTGTCGAGCACGATGTACCGGACTCCGGGCCGGGGGCTGAAGCTGTAGTACCCGGCGTAGCCGTTGGAAGCCTGGGCTTCGGACCTGTCGACCAGGCCGAAACCGTGCCCGGTCTTCCGGTCCTTGCCCGACTCGAAGATCTTCATGTACTCCTTGCGGGAGATCAGGCGGCGGTCCGGGTCGGGCGGGACCGGCATGAAGAGCTTCGGCTGTGACTGGTAGAGCGAGTTCATGTCGTTCGCGGTGAAGTTGGGGTTGAGTACGAAACTGAGCAGCGGGCCGTTGTCTCGACCACTGTTTGCCGCGTCATCGTCGATCGGCTTGAGGCAGCCGACCGCGGTCTGGTTGTAGATCTTGTTGGCGTACACGTTGCCCTGAACCAGGTTGTCGTGGTTGCCGAACACGATGTAGCCGGGAACCTTGAGTCCGGTTGCCTTGAACGGCTTCTGGGCCCGGTTCATCAGACCGGGGTAGTCCGGGGCATCGGCGTACGGGTTGACCCACGCAGGGTTGGCGGCGGTCGGGTTCGGGTCGTCCGGATCCCAGAAGTAGCCCATCGCCGGGTCGGTCTCGTAGCCGGGCTTGGAGCTCGTCGGCCAGAGATCACGATCCTGGACCCCGGCGTACTCGGCCGGGTTCATCCCGTTCAGACTCGCGGCGAGACTCGCAGGGCAGAGCGGGTTGGTGCCGAGCGAAGACGCCGGGTCCACACCGCTGCCGGGGCTGACGGTGTCCCCGTCCATGATCTGGAGGTTCCAAAGGGTCTCGTTGTACTGGTCGTTGTCCGAGACGTCGCCGGTGTTGACCACAAAGTCCATCTTCGGCTTCGCGCCGTTGCCGGCCGCGGTCGGCGGACGGGTGGAGAAGTAGTTGAACTGGCGCATCATCTGGTCGGCCTCGAACGGGGCGAGGGCTTCCTGCGGGCGCCAGGCGGAAGTGTAGGCGCCGCCCATCGGATCGGTGAACTCGACCCGGGCGGGACTCTCCTCATCGGCGAGCTGGAAGTCGGTGAGCTGGCCGAAGTAGGAGATCGAGGTGCGCCGCTTGTCACGGTTCGCCTTCACCTGGCCGAGTGCGACCCCGCCGTCCTCGGAGCCGTCCCGCACGGTGTAGTTCTCGCCCGCGCCGGTTACCCCGAGAAAGTTGAATCCGGGCTTTCCGTCCGGTTCGATCCGCTGAGTGAGGGTGGACTTGCCGAAGGTGCCGCCCCCGGCCGCCTGCGCGACAGTGACCACCGCCAGCGCCAGTACGGCCACGCTCAGGGCGACGATTTTGGTCCGGATCGAATGCATGCGGTCTCCTCTGATCCCGTCGGCCGGGATTCAAGTTCGGCTTCGGCGTCCACGCACGGTGGAACGCTCAGGGTCGGTCACTCAAGATAACCGTTAAACGGCGTCGGAGGTGCGGTCTGCGGTGTTCCGGGGAAGCCCGGTCTGGTGCGGACAAGCCCGGAATGGGCCGCCCACCGTGGCGGCCGGGTTGCCTGGCTTGAGTTCGGGCCGGTCGGTTCAGCCCTGCAGGGTGATGATCCGTTCCTCGGTCATTTCGATGATCGAGTAGGCCGGGCCTTCACGGGTGTTGCCGGAGTCCTTGACTCCGCCGTAGGGCTGCTGATCGGCCCGGAAGGTCGGCATCTCGTTGATCAGCACTCCGCCGAACTCGAGTTCCCGGGCGGCCCTGAGTCCGCTGCCGATGTCCCGGGTGAAGACCCCGGCCTGCAGTCCGTACGGTGAGTCGTTGGCCATCCGGATCGCCTCGTCCAGATCGCTGAAACGGTGAACCGTGGCGACCGGCCCGAAGATCTCGGCACACCACACATTCGCCTCGAAGTTCGGATTCTCGATCAGGGTCGGGGCCAGGCAGCGGCCCTCGTCGACCAGTTCGCCGCCGGTCAGGATCCGGCCGCCGCCGGAGACGGCCTCATCGATCCACTCCTTCACCCGGTCGCGATCCCCCGGTGTGATCAACGGCCCGACATCGGTGGCCGGGTCGCGCGGATCACCAACCTTGAGCGACTCGATGTTGGCCACCGCCCGCTCGATGAACCGGTCGGCAATCGACTCGTGCAGCAGGATCCGCTGGGTCGAGATGCAGGACTGTCCGGCGTGGGAGAAGGCGTGGATCCGGGTCTTGTCGGCGGCGGTCTCCCAGTCGCCATCATGGTTGACGATCAAGGGAGCGTTCGAACCGAGCTCAAGTCCGACCCGCTTGTGCGGGACCTTGCTGCGGATTCCCCAGCCGACCGGGGCCGATCCGGTGAAGGAGATCGCCGTGGTCAGTTCGTGCTCGACCAGGGCGTTGCCGACCGTGCTGCCGCCACCCTCGATCACCGAGAGCCAGCCGTCGGGCAGGCCCGCCTCGATCAGGATCTCGGCCAGCTTGATCGAGGAGATCGGGGTTTGGCTGGCCGGTTTCAGGACCACCGCGTTGCCGGCGGCGATCGCCGGACCCAGCTTGTGGGCGACCAGGTTGAGCGGAAAGTTGAACGGGCTGATCGCGCCGACCACGCCAAGCGGAACCCGCAGCATCACGCCGAGCTTCCCGACCCCGGCCTCGGAGGCCTCCATCGGCACCGTGCCCCCGGTCAGCTTGCGGGCCTCGACCGCGGAGAAGGTAAGGGTGTCGACCGTCCGGGCGGCCTCGCCACGGGCGGTCTTGATCGGCTTGCCGGCCTCGGCCGAGATCGTCTGGGCCAGGTCCTCCTGGCGTTCGGCCACCAGACGGGCCGCCCGTTCAAGGATTTCCGCCCGTTCGTACTGGGGGATCGGCTGTTCGGTGAAGACCCGGTGTGCGGTCCGCACCGCCCGGTCCACCAGTTCCTCGTTGCCGGTGGCCACCCGGCCGACCGGACTCCGGTCCCAGGGGCTGAGGACCTCCGCCCATTCGCCGGTTTCGATCCATTCACCTGCCAGGAGCAACTTGTAATCCACGTCAACCTCGATTCCGGGGCGGCCGGGCCGCCTCATTGTCGCCACACTCGCATCCTTACCGATCCACGATGTGACTCCCTCGTCAGGCATTCTGGCAGGGACACACGTTCGGCCCCCTGCCGACCCGCCACCTGTCCGGCTCCGGGATCTCCCCGGTCCGGACGCCCGCAGCCGGCCGGTCGGGCGTCGGGGTCAGAAGTCGTAGGGATCGGCCGGCTCGGCAGACGGCAGTGGCAGTACCGTCCCGATCGCGGTTCCGAGCACCGCACCGGCGGCGACGTCGCTCGGGAAGTGCATTCCGAGGTAGGGACGGGTTACCGCCATCAGGGCAGCGGCTCCGAACAGCGGCGCCTTCAGTTCCGGGGCGATTCGTGACATCGCGACCGCACAGGCGAACGAGGCGGTGGCGTGGGCGGAGGGAAAGGAGAGCGACGAGGGTGCCCCGCCGAGCGGTGGCAGGCCGTCCAGGGCGGGGCGCTTGCGCCGAACCACCAGCTTGATCCCGAAGTTGAAGACGATCGCGGCCGGACCGAGCAGTGCCGCCACCGCCCACTGCCTGCGACGCCGCCGGTCGAGCAGGGCGCCGGTGACCCCGATCCCGAACCAGAGGTAGCCGTTCTCACCGGTTTTCGAGAGGCTCATCGCGGCCTTCTCGGCGGCCGGACAGTGGCCCCGGGTCCGCATGAACCGCAGAAGTCGCAAGTCGAGGTTCTTCATCGGGCCACAGGATATGGACCCGTCCCGATCGGGGATGATCGCCACGTGGTCCGGGAACCGATGACCAGGCAGGAGTACGAACGGGAGTTCCGCCGGGCGGGGCTCCCGCTTCTGGCCGAGGACTACTCGGCGGCCGAGGACGTCTTCAACCGGGCGGCCCCTCTGCTCGGCCTGGCGTTGGTGCTGGAGGTACTCGGCCCACTCAACCGCAGCTTCACCCTGATCCAGAACCTGCTGGCCGTGATCGCCGCGATGCTGTTTCTCGGGGTGGCTCTCGGTCTCGTCAACCGGGGGCGCGGACGGCCGTTCTTCTCGCTGCCGCGCCGGGTTGGCCGGCCGGAACTGGCAGCCTTTGTGGTCATCCCGGCCCTGCTCCCGGGGCTGATCTCGGGGCACTGGGGGATCGCGGCGCTGACCGCGCTGTTCAATCTCGCGCTGCTCCTGCTGATCCTCGCGGTGATCGGGTTCGGGCTGATCCACATTCTGTGGTGGGCGCTGTCCCGTCTGCTGGATGAGCTCTCGAGATCACTCGGGCTTCTGGCCAAGGCGGTTCCGCTGCTGATGATCTTCTCCCTCATCCTCTTTCTCACCCCGGAGCTCTGGCAGGTTTTTGGCACCCTGCCGGACGCTTCGCTGGCGATCATGATCGGACTCTTCGTCCTGCTCGGAGTGGGATTCCTGGTTGCACGTCTGCCCCGCGAGGTCGCCCTGCTGGAGGCCGATGCGGCCGCCGGTGGTCCACCCCTCCGGCCTCGCCAGCGATTCAACGTGGGGCTGGTGCTGTTCGTCGGCCAGTCGCTTCAGGTGCTGGTGGTGTCGCTGGCGGTGGCCGGCTTCTTTGTCGTTTTCGGGCTCCTGACCGTGGACGCAACCCTGATCGCCGACTGGATCAAGGCTCCGGTCGAGGTGCTGTTCGGTTTCCGGCTCGGCGGCCGTGAGGCCGAGCTCACGGTTGAGCTGCTCAAGGTGGCGGCGGCGATCGCGGCCTTCACCGGGCTGTACTTCACGATCTCGATGCTGACCGACGACCTCTACCGCCGTGAGTTTCTCACCCAGATCACCGACGAGATGAAGGAGACCTTCAGCCGCCGGGTTCGCTATCTGAATCTGCTGGCGGAGCCGGACGAGCCTAGAAGCCCACCGTCCTGTCGGCCGAGTTGAAACGGACGAAGATCACCTTGCCGAGATCGAGCAGCAGGCTGCCCGACTCGGTCTCGATCTCGTGGGGGCTTTCCCCGGTCTTCAGCGCCTTGCGGAGCGCCTTCACCTGGTCATCGGAAAGCTGGACCGGCAGAACCTGACCGCCCTCGAAACCGATCTCGGTCGGGGTGGAACTCATCCGTGGCCCTCCGCCGGCTGGACGATCTCGGTCAGCACCGAACCGGTAGCCGCGGGATGGATGAAGGCGACCCGGCTCTGGCGGATTCCGGTGCGGGGGCTTTCGTCGATCAGTCGCATTCCGAGCTCCTTGGCCCGTTCCAGTTCGGCCTCGATGTCCTCGACCGCGTAGGCGACGTGATGGATCCCCGGCCCCTTCTTCGCGATGAACTTGCCGACCGGGGTGTTGGCACTCAACGGCGCCAACAGCTCGACGTGGCCGTCGCCGACGTCCAGCAGCACCGCTTCGACTCCCTGCGATTCGACGGTTTCACGGTGCACGAGTTCCATCTCGAAGCTCCGCTCGTAAAGTTTGATGGCGGTATCCAGGTCCTCGACCGCCACGCCGATGTGGTCAATTCGGGTGAACATGAGAGGCGAAGCCTACGCCGCCACGCGGCCCTTCGTGTTTCGGGTCAGGTGGCCGAGCCGAGCAGGCGCGGCGGCAGCCAGGTGTAGAGGTTCTCCATCAGCTCCACATCCTCGACCGTGATCCGCTCGTCGGCACCGTGAACCAGGGGTTTGGTTTCGGCCAGGGTCATCCGCTGCGGGGCGAACCCGTACACGGTGGCTCCGAATGCCTTGCGGAACCAGTGACTGTCCGAGAACCCCGGCATCACGATTGGCAGGACGGTCGCCCCCGGTTCGGTTTCGGCGGTCCATTCCTCCAGTGCCTCGGCCAGCGGACCGCCGTACTCGGAGCTGGAACCGACAACCGGCCGACGGAACTCGATCTCCCACTCACCCTCCCCGAGTACCGACTCGATCCGTTCCAGAACCTGGTCCGGGGTCATCCCGGGCGGGGTGCGGCAGTCGACCACCAGCCCGGCCCGGGAGGGGATCACGTTCTCGCGGCTGGAGGCGGTGGCCATGGTCGGGGCGAGGGTCACCCCAAGCATCGGATCGGCCAGCAGTTTCGCGATCAGTGGATCCCCGTCCTCCACCTCCTGCAGGGCATCCTCAAGGTTGTCCGGCAGATGGCCGAGCAGGCGCTCCAGGAAACGCTCGGTGTCCGAGGTCGCTTCGTGATTCGGCTGGTTGTGGAGCCGGGACAGGGCCGGAGCCAGCTTCAGCAGGGCGTTGTCCCCGACCCGGGGCAGTGAGCCGTGACCGGCCTCCCCCTTCGCCCGGAGATTGAAGTGAAAGGTGCCCTTCTCCCCGACCGAGAGGGTGAAGAAGCGACGTCCGTCGAACTCGACCGTCTCGCCGCCACCCTCGTTCACGACCCAATCGCAGCGAACCTTCTCCGGCATCTCCTGGCAGAGCCACTTGGCCCCGTGGTCGGCCCCGGTCTCCTCGTCGGCGGCGACCACCAGCAGCAGATCGCCGGCCTCCGGGCGCCAGCCCCGTTCGGCCAGGGTGATGCAGGCGGCCGTCGACGCGGCGACCTGGTCCTTCATGTCGAGCGCCCCGCGCCCCCAGATGTAGCCGTCTTCAAGATCGCCGGACCACGGATCGTGTGACCACTCCTCCGGATCGGCGGGAACGGTGTCCACATGGCTGATCAGGGCAAGAACCGGACCGGGCCTTGCGCCTCTCAGCCGGGCGACCAGATTGGGGCGGTCGGGGGTCCTCGCCAGCAGCTCGCACTCCCACCCGGCGGACTCGAGCAGATCCTTGAGGAACTCGAGGGCGGGACCCTCGTTTCCGGGCGGGTTCACGGTGTTGAACCGGATCAGTTGCTGGAGCAGGCCGGGTGCCTTCATCGGCGCAGTATCCCAGCAGCCCGGATCGATGGCGTGGTCGGGACGGTTCGGGACTGCGCCGGACCGGGGTTCATACTCCGGCCCATGTCCGACCAGCTTTTCGATGCAGGCGGGATCGAAGACCGGGCCGGGGACCCCGGGACCGATCCGGTCGGTCCGGACGCCCCGTTGGCCGCCCGGATGCGCCCCCGCGAACTCGGCGAGGTGGTCGGCCAGGAGCACATCCTCGCCACCGGAACCGCGCTACGGGGAACGGTCGAGTCCGGTCGCCCGCACAGCATGATTCTCTACGGCCCGCCCGGCACCGGCAAGACAACCCTGGCCCGAATCATCGCGGCCGCCTCCGACGGGGCGTTCGAGGAGGAGTCGGCGGTGAACGCGGGCCGGGCCGAGATCCGGGCGGTGATCGCCCGGGCCGATGAGCGGCGCAGGCACGATCGTCGCACGGTGCTCTTCCTCGACGAGATCCACCGGTTCAACAAGGCCCAGCAGGACGCCCTGCTGCCGGCGGTCGAGTCGGGAGTGCTCACCCTGATCGGGGCGACCACCGAGAACCCGTACTTCGAGGTGAACCGGGCCCTGATCTCGCGCTGCCAGATCTACGAAATGCAGCCGCTCGGGGCGACCGAGATCGAGGCCCTGATCCACCGGGCTCTGGCCGATCCCGACCGCGGGGTCGCCGGTCGGGTCGAGCTCGAACCGGAGGCGGTCGTGTTGCTGGCCGAGCGGACCGGCGGTGACGCCCGGGCGGCCCTCGCCGCCCTGGAGCGGCTCGCCGCCGCGGGCGGGACTGCCGGGGTCGCCGAGGCGGGAGACGCACTCCAGGCGCAGGCGATCGCCTACGACAAGGGCGGCGACCATCACTACGACTACATCTCGGCCTGGATCAAGGCGACCCGCGGCTCCGACCCGGACGCCTCGCTCTACTACCTGGCGGTGATGCTCGAGGGCGGCGAGGACCCACGATTCATCGCCCGGCGGATGGTGATCCTCGCCTCCGAGGACATCTCCAACGCCGATCCGCAGGCACTCTCGGTGGCGACCGCCGCCGCCGCAGCTGTTGATCGGGTCGGGCTTCCCGAGGCGGCGATCAACCTCGCTCAGGCTGCCACCTATCTGGCCCTGGCCCCGAAATCGAACGCCTCGTACATGGCCCTGAACCGGGCCCGTGAGGAGGTCCAAAGGAACGGGCCGAAACTGCCTCCGGACCGGCTTCGCGACAGCCACTACTCCGGCGCAGACGAGCTCGGCCGGGGCGAGGGCTACATCTACCCGCATGATCTCGAGGGCGGGGTGAGTGAGCAGTCGCTGATGCCGGAGGGGCTCGAGGGACTGCGGTTCTATGAGCCGACCGAGTACGGCCTGGAGCAGGAGCTGGCCCGTCGCAAACGTGCGGTCGATCGGATCCGTTCCGCCGCCGGCTGACTCTCGGCCCGCGCATGGGCGCCACACCGGTATCCAGGGCTTGTGACAGGTCGGGTGATTCAGCAACTTTTCCCGGCCCAGCGGGTTTTCGATGTAACCCGACTTGAGCAAGACGCCAAGGGGGGTGCTGTGCGGCCGGGGATTCGGACTGGGGATCCCCGGCCCTTTCTTTCCCCTGCGGGCCTTTCCGGAGCTCGCGTACACTTGCATTCATGGCCACCGAGACCGCAGCACCGAGCAAGCCCGACACGAAGTCCACCGGAACCCTCGACTCGCTCAACCCCGCCACCGGTGAGGTTGTCGGCACCGTTGACACGATCACCCCGGACCAGGTTCAGGGCATCGTCGACGAGGTCGGCCGGGTCCAGCCGGCCTGGGCTGAACTGAAGCCGTCGGACCGGGCCGTCTACATGAAGCGGGCCGCGGACGTCCTGCTTGATCGGCTCGACGAGATCGCCACCCTGCTCTCGGCCGAACAGGGCAAGCCGATTTCCGAGGCCTACACGATGGAGCTGATCCCCTCGATCGATGCGATCAGGTGGATCGCCAAGGAGGGGCCGAAGATCCTCAAGGACGAGAAGATCGGCTACCCGCAACCGTTCTTCAAGACCAAGAGCTCGAAGTTCCGCTACGAGCCGTACGGGGTGGTCGGGGTGATCGCTCCCTGGAACTACCCGTGGACGATCCCGATGCAAGAGATCGCGATCGCCCTGATGGCCGGCAACGGGGTGGTCCTGAAGCCCGCTTCGCTGACCCCGCTGCTGGGCGAGGCGATCCAGTCCGTGTTCGAGGATGCCGGCTTCCCCCAGGGTCTGATCCGCACCGTCCACGGCGGCGGCCGGATCGGTGACGCCCTGACCAAGTCCAGTGCCCGCAAGATCTTCTTCACCGGTTCGGTCCCGGTCGGCTACAAGGTCGGCGAGGAGTGTGCCAAGCGGATGAAGGGCTGTGTGCTTGAGCTCGGCGGCAAGGATCCGATGATCGTGCTTGAGGACGCCAATCTCGACTTCGCGGTTTCGGGGGCGGTCTGGGGCGGTTTCGCCAACGTCGGTCAGACCTGTGCCGGAATCGAACGGGTCTACGTGATGGAGAACGTGGCCGAGAAGTTCATCGAGGGCGTGGTCGCCGGGGCAAGTGCGCTCAAGGTCGGCGACCCCTCGCTCTACGACACCGAGATCGGTCCGATGACCTCGGCCGACCAGTACGACATCGTGGTCGAACTGGTCGAGGATGCGGTCAGGAACGGGGCCGAACTGCGCTGCGGCGGACCGGTCGAGATCGACGGGTTTCCCGACGGCAAGTTCTACGCGCCGGCGGTGCTGACCGGCGTGACCCAGGACATGCGGATCATGAACGAGGAGGTGTTCGGCCCGGTGCTGCCGATCCTCACGGTCAAGTCGGCCGACGAGGCGGTCGAGTTCGCCAACGACTCCGAGTTCGGTCTCGGTGCCTCGGTCTGGACCAGGGACCGCCAGAGGGGCGAACGGCTGGCCAACCGGATCGAGTCCGGGATGGTCTGGATCAACGACCACATGTTCACCCATGGCGCCTGCCAGACCACCTGGGGCGGAGTCAAGGACTCCGGGCTCGGCCACTCTCACTCGAAGTACGGCTTCCTGGAGTGCGTCGAGATCAAGCTGGTCACCTACGAGCGGGGTCTGACCCGGAACTTCTGGTGGCATCCCTACGACGAGACCCTGGTCAAGGCGATGCGATCCTCGGCCCACCTGCTCTACGGCAGTGCCACCGAGAAGGTGGAGGCTCTGAAGACCGGAGCGCTGCCGCTGCTCGAGGTCGGCAAGCGAATCACCAGACGCGGCTCCTGAAGCGGAAGCACCTCACAGCGGTATCTGTAGCCATCCTGGTGGCGGGAGGGATCGGCCTCACCGCCTGCGGCCAGAGCCGGGACTCAACGTCGAAGCCGGACCCGGCAAGTCGGCCGGCGGTTCCGGTCAAACCGAAGCAGCAGAAGGATCGAAAGGAACCATCCGGCCCGAAGCTGCCGGCGATGGCCTGCGATCCGGCCCTGGCCAACTGTGTGGTTGCCAGCGGGACGGTGATCTATGTCGAGAAGGATGATCCGGACGGGGACGGCGACGCCCACTTCGTCACGGTCAGCAAGGAGGACGTGACCGGCGGCGGACTGACTGTGTTCGACGTCCGGGCGGACCTGCGGCCCGAGCCGCTGCCCGGTCCCGGGGACCTGGTCGGCGGGCTCGGCCCGGTCTACACCGGCTCCCACGGCCAGCGGCAGATCGAGGTAACCGAGTTCCACGTCGCCCGCTGACTCCCCCGGCACCGAGGGGAGGTCTTTCAGTCGATAGCGCGGGCAGCCCTCCCCTCGATCCCGATGGCCGGGGCCCGAGATCTGAGCCCCGTGTCGGCCGGCGTTCAGACCTTGATCACGGTCAACCCGTCCACATCCGTTAGCGAGCGGAAGTCCGTGTCCTGTGTGTAGAGGGGCATACCGTGGGCCAAGGCAGTGGCAGCTATCCAGAGGTCGTTGACGCGTACTGTGCGACCGCAGGCTCGCAGATGGGCGCGAAGGAGCGCCCACGCCTCAGCTACCGAGTCGTCGATCGGCACCAGCTCAATATCGGATGCGGTATCGAGAGTTGCCATGCGGAGGGCCCGGGTTCTGTAATCCCCGGCGGTGAGAACCCCCGCATGGAGCTCACCCAGCGTCACCGGTGAGATCACGGTCTCGTCCGGCAAGTGATCGGTGGCGATCGGTCGCCCCGACTCGAACGCGACGAGAATGCTCGTATCTAGGAGTCCTCGCGCCACAGCTCATCCAGACCGTCTTCCGCGGTTGACTCACTCAACTCATCCAGCAGCTTGTGGAACTCTGGATCGACCGGCCGGTTTCGCAGACGTTCGGCCATCTCTGCCCGGGGGATCGGTCGTCGGCGAGTTGGCCGAAGTGGTTCCAGCCGGGCCACCGGCTTGCCCCGGACCGTGATCACTATCTCCTCACCTGCCTCAACTCTCCGGAGCAGGCCTGCCGTGTTGTTTCTGAGCTCTCGTGATGCAACTTCTACGCTCATGCTACGAGTGTAGCGTTCAACCGTCATCGTCATGGAGGGATAAGTCCCCGACACGAATTTGTCGCCCCCCGACCCCCGCAACGGCTTCGGCCCGGCGCCAGGTGAGAGACTGCCCCGGATGAGTGACCCCTCCCAACTGGCGATCTCGGTGCGGGGACTGACCCGGGACTACGGCGATCGCCCGGCGCTCGACGGGGTGGACCTGGAGCTCCGGACCGGCGCAACCCTGGCCCTGTTCGGGCCGAACGGCTCCGGCAAGAGCACCCTGCTGCGGGTCCTCGCCGGGCTGCTGCGCCCCGGTCGGGGCGAGGTGTCGGTCTTCGGCTGCGCCCTGCCCCGCGAAGTCTTCAAGCTGCGTGGCCGGATCGGATATCTCGGCCATGAACCGCTGCTCTACGAGGACCTGACCGGTCGCGAGAACCTCGAGTTCCAGGCCCGGATGCACGGCATCCCCCCGGCCGAGGCGGCCGCCCGGATCGAGGCCGATCTCGCCGTGGTCGGCATGACCCACCGCTCCCGGGACCGGGTCGCGGACTACTCGGCCGGGATGCGTCAGCGCATGGCGATCTGCCGGACGGTGCTTCCCCGGCCGGAGCTGCTGCTCCTCGACGAACCGGACTCGAACCTCGATCCCGAGGGCCGGGCGGAGGTGCGCGCCCTGATCGGTCGCCCGGAAGACCTGTCCTGGTCGTCCGGCTCCCCGATCTCCCGGGTGGTCGTCTCGCATGAGCCGGATCGGGCCCGGGCCGAGGCTGACCAGGTTCTGGAGCTGACCCGTCACGGCCGAACCGCTCCGCTCGCCGGTGGAAAAGCCGGCGCGGCAACTTCCGGGAGAGATTCCGGATGAACTCCTCCCGCCGGGCTTTCACCGCGGTGGTCGCGAAGGACCTGAGGACCGAGCTCCGCACCCTGCGCTCGCTGCCGGCGATGGTGCTGTTCGCGGTCACCGCCTTCATCATCTTCCGGTTCGGACTCGACCGCACGGTGCTGTCCGGATCGATGGCCGCCGGGGTGCTCTGGGTCACCCTGCTGTTCGCGGCGATCCTCGGGATCAACCGGGTCTTTCTGCCCGAACGAGAGGAGGGGGGATTCGACGCCTTCCGGCTGGCTCCGGTCGACCGCTCCGTGCTCTTTGCCGCCAAGGCGGTGGTCCTCTTCCTCTATCTCGGCGCGGTCGAACTGGTCGTGGTCCCGGTGTTCGCCGGCTTCTTCCTCGACTCCTGGGCCGGCCTGCCGCCGCTGCTGGCGGTCCTGGCCGGCGCCAACCTCGGGTTGGCCGCGATCGGCACCCTGATCTCCTCGATGGCGGTCAACTCGCGAGCCCGTGACCTGCTGGTTCCGCTGCTCCTGCTGCCGCTCTCGGTGCCGCTGATGATCGCCGCGACTTCCGCCACCGCGAAGCTGCTGGATGCGGCCGGCCCGGACTACACCCGGTTCGGGACATGGCTTCTCGTTCTGGCTCTATACGATGGGATCTTCTGGCTGGTCGGTTACTCCACCTTCGAGTACCTGCTCGAAGACTGACCCGCCCCGTACGTTCGAACCATGTCCGACCGCGGCCTCAAACAGCTCTCGATCGCCACCCTGCTGGTTCTGGCAGCCGGGGTTGCACTCGCGGTCTTCCGGGCCCCGATCGACGAGTTCGGTTTCGTCCAGAAGATCTTCTACATCCACGTTCCGTTGGCGATCGTCGCCCTGGCCGGTTTCATCGCCGCCGGGATCGAGGGCTATCGGCACCTGATGACCGACGACCCGCGCCACGACGCCAACTCGTACGTCTTCATCCACATCTCGGTGGTCTACGGCGCCGCCACCCTGATCACCGGCATGATCTGGGCCAAGGCCGCCTGGGGCCACTACTGGGTCTGGGACGAACCGAGCCTGGTCAGTTTCCTGATCGTCTTCCTGCTCTACGCGACCTACTACCCGTTCCGCTACGCGATCGAGGACCGCGATCGCCAGGCCCGCTACGCCTCGATCTTCGCGATCACCGCCGGCCTCTTCGTGCCGCTCAACTTCATGGCGGTACGGATGGCCGAGAACCTGGTCCACCCGCGGGTGTTCGCCACCGCCGAGGGTGGTCTTCCCGGCTCGATGCTCTTCCCGTTCCTGGTCTGTCTGGCCGGTCTCGCCCTGCTCTACGTCACCCTGGTCAAGCTGGAGCTGCTCGGCAAGCGGACCGCCGGCCGGGTGGCCCGGCTGAGTGCCGAGGCAAGGGCCGCCGGCGACGGTGACGATGCCCCCCGGGCCGGCGTCTCCACCGGCAGTCGGATCGCCCCGAAAATGGAGTCGCGCTGACGCGGCTGCCCCAACCCCGAGGACGAAAGATGTTCAACGACTCTGTACCTACCGATGCGACCGGATACGTGTTCGTCGCCTACACCGTCTTCCTGGTCATGCTGCTGATCTACGTCGGGATCCTCGCCCGCAAGTATCAGCGCCTCAATCGCGAGATCGATCGTCTGACCGGGGAGCTTGAAACTCCCCGGCCGGAGCAGACCGACCCGCAGAGCTGACCGCCGGACCGGTTCCGGGCGATCAGCTCCGGATCCTCAGAGCCGGCTGTACCTGGCGTTCCCGGCCGTGACCGACGCCTTGCATCTGCCCTGCCAGACGTTGACTCTGAAACTCGCCCGATTGTCGTTGACGAAGCGGCCGGCCACCTTCACGTTGACCCGGGGGGCCCCGAGGGCGTTCAGCCGGAACGAGAACCGCCCCCGGCGGTCGGGCCAGATTCGCGGGCGCGGGACGGCCCGGATGATGACATGCGACCCGTCCGGAAAGGTGCCGGCCGGCACGCATGATCTTCCGCGTCCGCCGATCCGGAACTTCAGCCGGGAAAGGGCCATCTTGATCCGGCCGTTCTCGACGTTGATCGACGCGAACTCCGTCCCGACGTTTTGCGAGTAGGCACCGTTCCGCGGACTCGCGTTCGCGGAAACCGGTGACACGAGCAGCCCGGCAGCAAGGGCGGCCCCCAGCAGCAAGGCAAACAGACCAGCAAGCTTCTTGCGCATCTCATCCTCCCTGGAATTTGAACACCAGCGGAAACATGCTAGCCCCTCTTTCCCGAAGTGCCAAGACCCGCGCCGATCGGCAACGCGGCGGTCAGGGAGTGCGCACCGGCTGCGGCGTTTCTGGCGCATGGGCGTGGTCGAAGGACCAGCGGATAGCCTCCCCGGGGATGAAGATCGGTCAACCGCATCACCACTTCAGTTCGGTCGCTTCGACCAACGAGCTGGCCCGCGATGCGGCCGCCGCCGGGGCGGTTACCGGCACCCTGTTCACGGCGGAGGAGCAGACCGAGGGCCGGGGCCGGCAGGGACGGCCCTGGTCGACCCCGGCCGGTTCGGCCCTGGCCTGGTCGGTGGTCCTCCGTCGGGAGATCGAGATCCCGGGGATCCTGCCGCTGGCGGTTGGTGTGGCGATCTGCGAGGCAGTCGAGTCGCTCGGTGTGGACCGGGCTCTGGTCAAGTGGCCGAACGACGTCTGGATTGAAGGCAGGAAGTGTGCCGGGATCCTGATCGAGGCCCGGCCGCAGGCCGGCTGGGCGGTGATCGGGGTCGGACTCAACCTCACGATCGCCGGGGATGAGTTCCCGGAGGATCTGCGCAGCAGGGCGACCTCGGTCGGCCACGGGGCCACGGTCCGGTCGGCCACACTCGCCCTGAACGAGGCGGTCGGCCGCTGGCTGGACGCCGCCCCGCACGAGGTAACGGCGGAGTTCTCCCGGCGGGATGCCCTGAGGGGCCGGACCGTCTCCTGGCCGGAAGGGTCGGGGCTCGCCGCCGGGATCGATCGCGCAGGCAACCTGCTGGTCGAGTCCTCGGTCGGCTGCCTTGCCACCCTGAATGCCGGCGAGGTTCATCTCTCCCTCCCGGATGATGAGAGCCGTGACTGAGAGTCTGAACCTCAATCGTCCCGGAGTGGTCTGGCTTGCGGGTGAGGCGATCCCGATCGAGCTGACCGGGGCCGAGCGGGCGGTGGCCCGGATCTCGCCCAACCCCGGTCACCTGACGGTCGGAGGTGTCCGCCGGACCGATGCCATGGCGGCGATCGACCGCTGGTACCGGCGGGAGGCGCGACGCCGGATCGAGTCGGTCGTCGCGGTCGAGAGCGAGCGGCTGGACCTCCATCCGAAGAAGATCACCGTCCGGGCGCAGCGCAGCCGCTGGGGTTCCTGCTCGACCAGCGGAACCCTCTCCTTCAACTGGCGGCTGGTGATCGGTGAACCGGAGCCGTTGCGCTACGTGGTGCTTCACGAGCTGGTCCACATCGAGCATCACAACCACTCCCGTCGCTTCTGGAACGCCCTCACCCGGGCGATGCCGGGCTGGAAGGAGCAGGCCCTGTGGCTCCGAAACAACGAAAGGGCTCTCCTGACCTGGAAACCGGCGCTATCCTGACCTGGAAGGTCCGGACCACACGTCTGTCCGGCGAACGGACACGGGGGAGTTCATGAACGGGAAACTGATGGTCGCGCTGCTCCTGACCGGGACTGTGGTTGTCGCCGGAGTCGGCTGTGGCGGATCCGGTGACGACTCCGCGGACCAGTCCGCCGAGATTGCGTCCCTGAAAACGCAGGTCGCCAATCTTGAGAGCAGCAACCGGGCTCTCAGGCAACGCAACGCCAGGCTGCGTCGCCAGCTGAGGGAGGCCGGGAAGGCTGCGAACCGGCCCTCCCCGGCACCTGAACCGGGCCCGACTCTGAGCTACGGCTCGTTCCAGACCCCTTCGGGGAACATCGCCTGCAATCTCGAAGGGGCCGTTGCCCGCTGCGACATCAAGGAGAAGTCGTGGAACCCCGGTCCGCGTCCGTCGGACTGCCCGGTCGACTGGGGCGGGGGACTCCAGGTGGGTGGAAGCGGCAAGGGCGAGGTGGTCTGTGCCGGTGACACGGTGATGAACCCGGATGCGCCGATCCTCCAGTACGGCGAGCAGACCCAGGTCGGGGACTTCCTCTGCGCCAGTGAAGAGGACGGTGTTTCCTGCGTCCAGACGGCCAGCAACCACGGCTTCAGGATTTCGAGGCAGAGCGAGGACCGATTCTGACCGTCTTGAACGCCGGTCGAGTCGACCCACGTGGGTCGGGTCGCGATGTTAGGTTTGGGGTCCAACTCTCGTCCCCCTGGAGGTTCCCGTGAAGACCGTTGCCCTGCTCGTGGTTGGCCTGATCATCGGCGGAGGAGCGGTCGCGCTCTTCAAGGGGTCGGGTGACGAGGACAAGGCCGACTCCTCGAATCCGCTTGGGATCAGCAAGGTCGTCGGGCTCAGCCAGCCGATCTCGGAGGACATCCCGCTCTGGCCGGGCGACCCCAAAGTCCGGTTCAAGGAGGTGGCGAACTTCAAGGATGACGGCTACTTCCTGCGGGAGTTCTCGATCGGCGAGCACAGTGCCACTCACATGAACGCCCCCAACTCATTCCATGAGGGCGGGGCCGGAATGGACGCCTACCGGGACGAGGACCTGATCAAGTCGGCGGTGGTGATCGACGTGCGCAAGCAGGCCGCTGCCAACCCGGATTACGCCTTGACGAAACAGGACCTTGAGGCCTGGGAGGAGGAGAACGGCGAGGTGCCGGAAGGCAGCGTGGTCCTGCTCGACACCGGCTGGTCAGAGAAGTGGGACGACCCGAAAGCATTTTTCGGCTTCGACGCCAAGGGCAACATGCACTTCCCCGGTTTCGGCGGCGATACCACCAGGTTCCTGCTCGATCAGCGGAAGATCGCCGGGGTCGGGATCGACACCCACGGGGTCGATCCCAGCCTCGACGAGAACTACACCACCAATACCGAGGTCCTGAGGAAGAACCGCATCGTGCTCGAGAACCTGACCAATCTGGATCAGCTTCCGGCGACCGGCTCCACCATCGTGATCGGGGCCCTGCGGCTCAAGGGAGGGTCCGGGACCCCGGCCGAGGTGTTCGGTCTGGTTCCCTGACCCCGACTCCGACCGTCCGGCTCAGCCCCGGCCCTTCAGCATCAGGTTCCAGTAGAACCAGGGCAGGCCGAGACGCTTGAACTGGTACCAGCCCCACCGCTCCTTGCCGGAGTCGATCAGCGGCAGGGTCGGGGTCGGGTTCAGGTCGTAGTCGAACTCCGCCATCACCAGCCTGCCGTAGCCGGTGACCAGCGGGCAGGCGGTGTAGCCGTTGTAGGTCGCGGTGGGCTGTCCGCCACGGATCACCGCCAGCAGGTTCTCGGTCAGGACCGGCGCCTGGGCCTTGATCGCCGCCCCGGTCTTTGAGGTCGGCAGGCTGGAGGCGTCGCCGAGCGAGAAGACGTTCGGGTAGCGCGGGTGGCGCAGGGTGGACTTGTCCACCTCGACCCAGCCCCCGTCGCCGGAAACCGTGCTGTTGGCGATGAACTCGGGCGGGCCCTGTGGCGGGGCGACGTGGATCATGTCGTAGCCGATCACCGTCTCGGCCCCGTCCGCGTCACTGAACACGGCCTCGCGTTCGTCCGGGCGGATCGCCTTCAGGGTCTGCTGGTAGCGGGCATCGATCTCGCGCCGCTTGATCACCCGGTTCAGGGTTTCGGCGTACTTCTTGACCGAGAAGATGCCGGGAGTGGCCGCCGCGTAGATCACTTCGCTGCGGTTGCGCACCCCGTTCTTGCGGAAGGTGTCGTCGGCCATGTACATGATCTTCTGCGGTGCTCCGGCGCACTTGATCGGCGGGGCCGGCATGTGGAACAGAGCGGTGCCGCCTTCGAAGTTGCGGATCGTCTCCCAGGTCTGCTCGCACTGGTCGTAGGCGTAGTTGGAGACGATCCCGTCACGACCGACCCGGCCCTCGAGACCTTCGATCGCATCCCACTTGACGACCAGTCCGGGGGCGAGAACCAGATGGTCGTAAGTGACGGTTTCGCCGTCGGCGGTGGTCACTCCGTTCTCTTCCGGGTTGACCGCGGTCACCTCGGACTGGATCCACTTCGCCCCTTCGGGGATCAACCCGGCGGTGGGGCGGGCGCTCTTCTCCCGGCCGACCACTCCGCCCCCGACCAGGGTCCAGAGCGGCTGGTAGTAGTGGGTCGGGGACGGCTCGATGATCGCGACATCGGGCTCGTCGAGGGCACGGCAGAGCCTCGCCGCGACCGAGATCCCGGCGGTACCGCCTCCGACAATGACAACTCTGTGGTGCTCGCTCAAGGGAGCCCTCCTGCGACTGTGCGACCGGTCATCGACCCGCCTGGTTTGACATCGTCGGGGAGAATAGCGGTAATCCGATCAGCTTTAGAGTGTTTCTGAAAGGTCCCGTCTTTCTCCGAACTCCGTCTCCGTGGAATACCGAAACTGGCTAGGCTGAGGAAACTGAACACGGGGAGGGACGGACGATGAAACTGAAGGGTGCTTCGAGGGGACTGGTCGCAGCAGCGATCCTGACGGGAGTGATCGCCCTGGCCGGGATCACCGGCGGACCGGCCGGCGCGGCCCCGGACGGAAACGCGGCCGCATCCGGTTCAACTTCCGCCAAGCGACTGAACGATCTGCTCGGCCGGGTGGTGGCCCAGAAGAACGGACCACCCGGGGTGGCGGTGCTGATCAACCGGAACGGCAAGAGCCGGCTCTTCCGACGCGGGGTGGCGAACGTCGGGACCGGGGTGCCGATCACCCGACGGCAGCATTTCCGGATCGCCTCGGTCTCCAAGGCCTTCAACGGCGGAATCGTTCTGATGCTGGCGAGCCAGGGGAAACTGCGGCTCCGCGACCGGCTCGGCAAGTGGGTCCCGAACCTGCTGCCGAAGGCCCGGAGGGCGACGATCGGCCAGGTGCTGCACCACACCGCCGGCCTGCCGGACTACATCAAGGACAAGCCCTTCGTCAAGCTGCTGATCGCCAACCCCCACCGTTACATGAGCCCCCGCAAGATGGTCGGCTTCGTCGCCCACAAGCGGCTCAGGTTCAAGCCGGGCTCCCGTTACGAGTACTCCGATACCGACAACATCGTCGCCGGGATCATCGCCCGGAAGGCGGCCGGGAAGAGCTACCGACGTCTGCTCAGGCAGCTTGGACGGCGCGCCGGGGGGCTCCCGGGAACCTCGCTCCCGAACGGCCTGGCGATGCCGAAGCCGCTCATGCCCGGCTACGTGGTCGAACCGGGCAACCCGCCGCTGAACCAGACCTTCGCGATGAACCCGGCCCTGGCCTGGGCTTCGGGCGGGATGATCTCGACCCTGCCGGACCTCGGCCGGTACTTCCGGGCCTATGTCGGCGGCCGTCTGTTCGGCCCCTGGATCGTCCGCGCCCAGCGACAGTGGGTGAAGGGCGGAGGGGGACCCCCCGGCCCGGGCAGAAACTCCGCCGGACTCTCCCTCTACCGGTACCGCACGAAATGCGGCACGGTCTACGGACACACCGGCAACTACCCCGGCTACCGCCTGTTCGTGGCGGCGTCCGCCAGCGGCAAGCGCTCCCTGGTCTGGGTGACCAACGTCCAGACCACCGCCGAGTTCCCGGTCCCCGGTTCAAAGAAAATCTCGGCAGTAATGGACCAGTCCCAGCTGGCAGCGGTCTGCCACATGCTCAGTTGATCCGACCAGTCTCCTGGTCGACTCCGTCCAGACATCGGCGACCATCGGAGGACGGTGCCGGCTCGCCATTCGGCGAGCTCGCTTTCGGCCTTGCTGGAAGTCCGCGGACTTCCACCTGTTCAGGAGTCTGCCCCGAACCCGGGAAATCAGGCCCGCTACTCCTGGTCGGGGCTGGGTACCGCGTCGAGTTCGGGATCGTTCCGGCTCTCGGCCTCGCGTTCCTCGATCCCCGTCCCAGTGGCCTCCGCTGCCGGCTCGGCCCCGTTTGACTCTGCTTCCTTCTTCCCCTTCTTGCGGCGGCGGCGTTTCTTGCCGCCCTTGGGGAAGTTGCGGAGCAGCTCGCGGGCGGTGGCTGAGGGCTTGCGGGCCATTCTCATCCGGGCGCCCCGCAGGACCTCCTCCCCCTCCGGAGTGTGTGCGACCGCGGCGGCCATCAGGGCGATCGCCAGCCGACGGTCCTGCTTGCGGGCTGCCTGAACCAGCTTGCGGGCGTTCTTGCCATGGGCCCGGCCGGCCGAGTTCACCAGCAGGCCGAGCAGCCGCTTGGTCTCCGGCCAGCGCTGGACCGCATACTCCTCGTGAAGCTCCCGGGTGTAGGAGGCGAGCCGCCAGACCCAGGCCTGGGCCTGGTCGCGCCGGCCGATCCGTTTGTCCACCAGGGCCTGAAGCAGCACCTTGGTCCCGGCCCGTTTGTCCTCCCGGCTCCAGCTGCCGACGATGTCGATCGCGTCATCGAAGGCTTCCGGATCCCGGATCGCGGCGATCTCGCCGAGCGCCTTCACCCGGAGCTGGGCGTTCTTGTTGCGTTGCAGGCAGGTCAGCAGGAAACGGCGGCGGAGCTCCTTGCTCTGGTCGTGCTGAAGCATCGCCTTGGCCCGGCGCCAGCCCTGGGTGGTCACCCGGGATCCGGCGAGGGCCGCCCAGACGTGCTGCTCGGCGTAGTCGAGGTTCTCGACCGCGATCCGCCAGATCTCCCGCTCCAGCACCTCGACCCGACGCTGCGCGTCATCGGAGACCGGCACGATCCTCTTCTCCACCCGGACCTTGCGACCCCGGCCACGGCGGACCGGGCCGACCACGATCGCCCCGCCGCGATAGACGTCACGGTCGAGCAGGCTGTGCAGGGTGACGATCGATTCGTCGTGGGTGGTCGCCGGGTGGACGAAATCGATCACCAGCCCGGCTTCCTTCTGCGGCGACCGACGGGTGACCCGTCCGACCCGCTGCTGGTAGATCCGCCGGGAGGCGGTCGGGGCGAGATGCATGCAGATCGTTGCCCGCGGTGAGTTCCACCCCTCGGCCAGTAGCTGGGCGTTGCAGAGCACATCCACCTCGCCCCGCTCGAAGGCGGCGAGGGTTTCGGAGAGCTGTCGCTTCGGGGTCTCTCCGGAGACCGCCTCGGCCTTGATCCCGATCTCGCGGAAGGCGGCGGCGACGTTCTTGGCGTGCTGGACGCCGGCGGTGTAGAGCACACCCGGAGCCCGGCGGAAACGGGTCTTGTAGAGGTCGGCGATCGCCAGGTTGAAGGGGGCCTGGTCGAGCAGTTTGGCCAGCTCCTCCTGATCGAAATCCTGATCCACCTCGCCCTTCCGGAGCGGCACCTTGGCGATCGTGCGGACTCCCGGTCCGGGCGGGATCCTGAGGCAGCGCAGTGGCGCGATCACGCCACGGCGGGCGGCCTGAGCGAGATCGAAACGCGAGGTCTGGGTGGGAAAGAGGTCGGCAACGTGACGGGCGATCAGGGCACCAGTCGCGGTCATGCCGATGAAGATCGGACCGTTCCAGGCCCGGATCGTGGCCGAGGTCTTCTCGCCGAGGGCGGTGTGGGCCTCGTCGCAGATCACCACCGTGTAGGCGTCCGACACCCGTTTCGAGTTGCGGACGAACCACTGGTAGGTCTCAACCGTGACCGGACCGTCGGCCTCGTCACGACCGTCAAGCAGCGGCGGCCGGAGCCGGTCGCGGTAGCCACGGTCGGAGATCTCCCCGATGAACTGGTCGACAAGGTTGCGGCGGTGGGTCAGGATCAGCACCCCGCCGGTACGGGTCGCCTCGATGAACCCCACCGCGGCGACCGTCTTGCCGGCGCCGGTGGCGTGTTCGAACCAGAAGCGGCGGGCGGCACCGGGATCTTCGGCGGCCTCGGTGACCGGCTCCTCCTGGTCGTCTTCGTCCGGTTCCTCCCAGTCCTGGGGCTCCTCGTCCTCGGCGACCACCTCGTCAACCGGGGCCAGAGGCTCCTCCTCCGGATCGTCGGGTTGATCCGGTTCTTCGGACTCCGGCTCCGGTTCGAGCTCGAGTTCCGGTTCCGGTTCGATCGGTTCGAGATCGGTCAGGTCCACCGGGTCGGACGCGATCCCGGCCGCCACCTGCTGCTCGGCCAGGAGCTCGGTCAGGGTGCCGGAGAGCGCATCGATCTGATGCGGGTTCAGTTCGGCTCCGTCTTTCAGGGTCGGAGGCTCGTTTCCGATCAGCCGTTCGAGACCGAGCAGCAGCGAGAAGTTCCGCCGCCACTCGATCGAGGGCTCGGTCCGGCCGGCATTCAGTTCCTCCAGAGCGGAGTCCAGGGCCCGCCGGCGGGCGGTTCCCGGGGTCAGGGTCTCCGGGCCGTCGCCATTGAGCAGCAGAGGCTCACGCGCAAACTCCGAGGCGCGCTCGACGTCCTTGGTTGAAGGGACCGCATCCGTTGCGGGTGCTGCTGTACTGGGGGCCAACTGAAGCCTTCACAGGTAGTCCGGATCTCTTTCCGGTCCGGACGAGTGGATGAAAGAAGCTGCCCGGCAACGACATCGACGTGTCGGCCACCGGCCATCTCCGCGATCCACACAGAGGCGGATCAGATACCTGTATTTAATCAACTTGTGAGGATTTCGGCAAACATCACCGGTTCCGGACGGTTTCAGCCCCGCCTCCGGACAGCGGCCAGGCTTCGGCGCCATCTGGCGATCCTGCTGCTCTGTCTGATCCCGGGGGGACTCCTCATGAGTGCATGTGGCAGCACCGAGGAGCCCTCGCCGGGGCCGGACTACTCGGAGAAGCTGGCCGGTTCGCCGGCGCCGCTGGCCCGCCTTCACCAGCAGGAAGGTCAGCTGATCGAGGGCGGGGTGCCGGCCTTCGAGAAACGGATGACCGAGCTGCGCGGATACCCGGTGGTGGTCAACATCTGGGCCTCCTGGTGCGGCCCCTGCCGGGCCGAGTTCCCGCACTTCCAGGACGCCTCGGCCGCGATGGGTCGGAAGGTCGCCTTCCTCGCGGTCAATCCGGACGACGATGCCGACGCCGCCACCACCTTCCTCGAATCCAGTCCGGTCCCGTATCCGAGCTACTTCGATCCGGACCGCAAGATCGCCGAGAGCCTCGACGTGCCGCAGATGATCCCCTCCACCGTGTTTTTCGACAGGCAGGGCAGAAAGACTTTCGAGAAACTCGGTGCCTATCCGGACCTGTCCGCGCTCAAGGCCGACATCAGGACCCACGCCATCGCCGGCGAGGCCGGATAGGCCGGACGGCACCAGGGGTCGACCGGCGGGGCGGGACCGATACGCTCAGGGCGTGGTGATTTCCGACCCCACACTCATCTTTCTGCTGGTCACCCTGGGACTGGTCGGGCTCGGCGTTGAGAGCCTCACCCCGGGCGGTCTGGTCCCGGCGATCGTCGGCATCATCGCACTGATCCTGGGAGTGATCGGCCTGGTGGACCTCGGGCCGACCCCGCTCGGGATCGGCCTGCTATTCGCCTCGATCGCCAGCTTCATCGCCGCGGTTGCACTCAAGCTGTACCGGCCACTCTCCGCGGTCGGCACGGTCACCCTGGCGGCGGCCGGAATCTGGATGTTCGACCGGAGTACCGATCCGACCTCGATCCCGGCGGTTCTGATCGCCTCGCTGGTGGTCGGTGCCCTGATGGGTTTCGTGATCGAGCGGGCCAGCCGGGCCAAGAGCCAGCCGGTCCGCTACGGGCCGGAGGATCTGGCCGGGCGGACCGGGGACGTCCGGACTCCGCTGCGGCCGGACGGTCAGGTCTTCGTCGACGGGGGTCTCTGGCAGGCCGAGCTGACCGATCCGGAAGCAACCCTTTCGACCGGGGAGAAGGTCGAGGTTGTGCAGGTGCGCGGACTCACCCTGGTGGTGAAGCCGCTGGAGAGCAGTTCAAACAAAGCTGAATCCGGAGCCGCTCCGGAGGAAAACGAGGTTCGGTAATGGAAGTCGTCGGCACCCTGATCGTGATCCTGGCGATCCTCGCCCTGATCGTGCTTTTCTCGGCGATCAAGATCCTGCGCGAGTACGAGCGGGGGGTGATCTTCCGGCTCGGACGGCTGATGACCCAGAAGGGACCCGGGCTGATCCTGCTGATTCCGTTCATCGACCGGATGGTCAAGATAGACCTGCGGACCGTGACCCTGAACATTCCCCCGCAGGAAGTGATCACCCGCGACAACGTGCCCACCTCGGTCAACGCGGTCTGTTACTTCCGCGTGGTCGAACCGAACCGGGCGATCACCGACGTCGAGAACTACCTGATCGCCACCTCGCAGATCGCCCAGACCTCGCTCCGGGCCGTTCTCGGCAAGGCGGAACTGGACGAGATCCTCGCCGAGCGGGAGCGCCTCAACGAAGCGCTCCAGAAGATCATCGACGAGCAGACCGAGCCGTGGGGGGTCAAGGTGACCACGGTAGAGATCAAGGACGTCGAGATTCCGGAACAGATGCAGCGGGCGATGGCCCGCCAGGCCGAGGCCGAACGCGAACGTCGCGCCAAGATCATCAACTCCGAGGGCGAGTACCAGGCGGCCGAAAAGCTGGCCCAGGCGGCCGACATCATCAGCCGCAACCCGGCCTCGCTCCAGCTGCGCTACCTGCAGACCCTGATCGAGGTGAGCAACACCCAGAACTCGACCATCGTGCTGCCACTGCCGATGGACCTGATCACCTCGCTGCAGGACGGTCTCAAGGAGATCACCGCCGGAACCGGCAGCTCCGGGGGCTGAGAAGCAGCCTACGTGGCGGCACCAGAGATCAGGATCGACCAGCTCACCGGCGGACGGGTACTGGTCACGCCCGGGCGGCTGGGTCGTCCCGATCAGTTCGAACCCGCCGGGTGGGAGGTCGAGGACGGGGACGACTGCCCGTTCTGCGAGGGTCGCGAGGACCGGACCCCGCCCGAGGTCGCGGCCGAACGGCCCGGTGGCGGTGCGGCTGACGGACCCGGCTGGCTGACCCGGACCGTCCCCAATCTGTATCCGGCGGTTCAACCCGCCGCAGGCGGCACGGCCGGAACCGATGCATCCGGCGGTCAACGTGCCGGTGGCGTGGCGGGGGCGGGTCCCGGCTCGGCTTTCGCCAGTCCGGCCGACCCCCTTCTGGCGGCTTCCGGCCGGACCGAGCCGGACATGTTCGCCTCCCGGCCCGCGATCGGGCACCACGAAGTGATCGTCAACTCCCCCCGGCACGTCGCCTCGCTCGGCCGGTTGGACGAGGCCGGGCTGGAAGCCGCGGTCCGGGCCTGGCGGGAACGGATGCGGGCCCATCGGGATGCTGCCTGGGTTCAGCTCATCCTCAACCAGGGGCCGGCCGCCGGGGCCTCGATCGAACACAGCCATGCCCAGCTCGGCGCGATGAACTTCGTTCCCGCCGAGGTTGCCCGCGAAAGAGAACGGTTCGGGGCGTATCGGGAACGGACCGCCGGGGCGAGCCTGCTCGGGGAGATTCTGCGGGAGGAGATCCGTCGGTCAGACCGGCTCGTCGCGATCGATGAGGAGGTCGCGCTGATCTGCCCGTGGGCTTCCGCCTTTCCCTGGGAGATGCGGATCGTCCCGCGTCGCCCCGAAGCCCGGTTCGAGGAAAGCGAAGCCGGTGCCGCGATGCTCGGCCGGGCGGTACGGGCCCTGGGGTCCCTGCTCGGCGGGGATCCCCAGCTCAGCCTCTGGGTCAAGACCGCTCCCCGCGGGATCGAGCACTTCCACTGGCATCTCGATCTGTTCCCCCGGATCGAACCGGTTGCCGCCTTCGAGATCGCGACCGGTGTCGGGATCAACATCGTTGCGCCCGAGCGGGCGGCTGCCGATCTGCGTGCGGTGATCGAGCCGGACTGAAGTAGGGTCCGGGCCATGTCGATCGACAGCAAGCCGATACCCCGTTTCGTTGCCGACGCCTCGCGCCACGGCATTCCCCAGGGCCGTTTCGCCGAGCGTCTCGTCGCCGCCTTTGCCGAAGCCTGCGGCGGGATCGAGGACCTGCCCGAGGGCACGGCGACCCCGGACGAGGTCACCTGGTTTCCGGAGCGCTCCTGGAGCGGCCGGGTCTGGGTTCCGGCTTCGGCGGTCGGCGAGGCCGTCCTCGAGGACGGTGGTGAACCGGAGGAGATCGAGTTCTTCGGGTACGTGAGCTTCGTCCAGCCCGAGGGTGGTGACCCGACCGACTTCAGGGCGGCCGCCGACTTCACCGATGTGGTCGCCGCCGACAATCCGGAGTGGCAGATTGACCTCGGCGACGAGGTGATCGGAGCCTGGCACGGGGAGAACGGTCGCGAGGCATCGATCACCCTGGTCTGGGGCCGTGCCCTGGTGCGGGATGCGTTCGCGGCAACCGCAGAACTGGCCGAGGTCACGGTCGACCAGGATGTGCTTTTCGGCGGGAGTCCGGACGCCCCGGGCGACCGGTTCACCCTGATCGCCCCGGACAATCTCCAGAACTACGGCGACGAGGCCTACCTCGAGATCCGCCTCTGGAGCTCCCGCGGTCGCGAGGTCGCCCGGGAGAGCCTCTACGAGAACGAGGAAGAGCCCGAAACAGCCGAATAAAGTCCTGCACGATCACCTGATTTGGTTAATCAGGGTTTGTCTGGTTGTATCCGTGAATGAACAGCAACCGGATGCAGGACCTCCGCGGCCTTATCGACCACACTTCGGAGGGGCCTGTGCTCTCGGTCTTCTGTCGGACGGACCCACGCGAGCCGTCGAACAAGGGGGAGTCGCCCGCCTGGGGAATCGCTTTGAGGAACGGGCTGCGGCAGGTGCTCGAGTCGGCGGGTGATGACCGTGAACTGCATGAAGTCGCCCGTCGCCTCGGTAACCAGGCCGAACGCCGGCTGGCGGAGACCTCGGCGGCCGAACGGGGCCGGAGCGTCGCTCTTTTCCTCGGCGCAGACGAAAGCCTGGACCGGTTGATCACCTTCCAGATTCCGTTCCGGGAGGACCATGTGGCACTCGATTCGGGTCCGGTGGTCTGGCCGATGCTGGATGTAATCGACCGGGGACTTCGCACCGGCCTGGTGTTGCTGAGCCACGACCACATCCGGCTGCTGGAGTGGCGCGACGGCACCGCGCACGACCTCGAGCAGTCTTCCTGGGATCTCGAACTGGGCGACTGGCGCGAGTATCGCGGGACGGCCCGGCCCGGCCTCCAGCGAGGCGGGCAGTCGATCTCCAACGACTCCGCCTACCACGGCCGGGTCGAGGAGTGGCGGGCACGGTTCTTCAAGGCTGCGGCCAAGGCGGTCGCCGAGAGCGCTCGTGAGCTGGAGTTCGACCGGTTGGTGATCGCCGCCGATGGTGATTCGGGCCGGGAGTTCACCGCCGACCTGCCGGAAGACACCCGGAACCTGGTTCAGGCCACGGTTCGAACCAACCTGATCGACCTCTCTGCGGCGGAAGCCGCGGCCAGCCTCGATCCGCATCTCCGGGACGCATGGCGTTCCCGCGTCAACGAGGCGGCCGACCGGGCGGCCGCCCGGATCGACGGGTCCGACCGGGCCGCAGCCGGGGCCGACCAGGTCCTGCTCGCCCTGGCCGAGGGGCGGGTCGGGCACCTGCTGCTCGACCCGTACCTCGAGTTCAGTGAAGAGGGGCTCTCGGATGGAGCCCGGAAAGCGGTCGACGATGCCGGGGAAGCGACCGTGCCGGAGGCTCTGGTCGAACTCGCGATCCGCACCGATGCCCAGATCAGCTCGGCCGCGATCAGCGAGGTTCCGGCCCTGGAGAAGGGTTCCGGGGTACTCGCCCTGCTTCGCTACTGACCGGAGGTTTCGCCCGTCCGGAAGTTCGCGGCCGGATCCGTCGTGGTCTCGGGCGGATTCCGGATCCGACCCTTGTGGCCAGAGGCATCACGGGTTACTCTCGCCCGATGGGAATGAGCGACAGGGTGGAAATGTCCCGAAGGGTTGCGCGAGTCGGCACGGCGCTCGGACTCGTTTCGCTGCTGATGGCGTTGAGTGTCATGCTCGCGCCGACCGCTGCCCGGGCCGCCCAGCCGCAGGCCACCTGTTTCTGGATCGGCCCGTTTGATCGTGGTGCCCTGCACAGTCCGGGGTTGAACTTCGCCTACCCGGACACCGGGGTCGGTTACTGGGCCGCCCGGTTCAACCTGCCCGAGGGCGCCCGGCTTGAACTGAACGGCAAGTTCCCCCGGGCCCGGTACATGTCGCTGAACGCCTATCGCAGCGGCGCCCCGGTCGACGCGCTGACCGACGTCCAGTTCCGGCCCGACCGGGGTTCGGTCAACCCGTTCCGGACCGGCAAGCGGCGCAACCTGAACAGCACACGGCGGGACTGGACCGTCCGGGTGCTGAACGACCCGGCCCCGTCAGATCCGGCCGATCGCGGCGTCAACACCCTGTATGCCCCGCCCGAGGCCGGTGTCCAGGAGCTGCTCTACCGGGTGTACACGCCCGACCGTGGCCGCGACTCCCGCGGCGGGGTGAGGCTGCCGGTCCCGACCGTGGTGCTTTCGGATGGCACCCGGCTCACCGGTGCGGCCGCCTGTGGTCTGGTCAACAACCCGGTCCGGGAGATCACCCCGCTGACGATCGGGGTGCCCGGATACACGGCGCTGGTCCGCACCTTCGGGGCCGACCGGGAGACCGTCCCGGCCTTCAATCCGGTGCACTGGGAGAACTTCTTCAACATGCCGCTGGCGCTCTCGATCTACAAGCGGAACACCCCGTACGCAGGCGATCGTGATTCCCTGTCGCGGGAACAGTCCGGTGGTCAGTACAGCAACCGGGACACCCGCTACATCACGGCGGCGATCAACCGGAGTTACGGGTCGCTGGTTGTGATCAGGGGCCGGATGCCGACCTTCCCGGCGACCGAGGGCCGCAGGGACACCCGGATGAAGACGGGCCAGGTCCGGTACTGGTCGCTCTGCCAGAACCAGACCCCGGTCACCACCTCGGTGGTCTCCTGCCTGCGGGACTCCCAGGTTCCGCTCACCCGGAAACGCCAGTTCACGATCGTGGTCAGCACCAGGGCGGACCGGCCGCGGAACGCCCGGGCCGCCTGTGGCGTCGCCTGGCTCGACTGGGGAAGCTACGTCGACCCGCTCGGTCGCGAAGGCACCGGTTTCCTGATCCTGCGGAACCTGCTCGCCGCCCGCTCCTTCCGGAACGGAATCGACAAGATCGCCGAGCTCGGCACCGAGCGGTCCGTGATGGGCCCCTACTTCCCCCGGGCCCGTTACATGGACCGCGGCGAGTTCCGGTCGCCGCCCTGCAAGAGAGAAAAGAAGGCTCGGTAGAAGTCCTGAGTCCCGTTCAGCGGGGGTCGACAACGCCCCGACCAGGATTCGAACCTGGGGCCTACTCCTTAGGAGGGAGTCGCTCTATCCAGCTGAGCTATCGGGGCCGGACCGAGGATGGTACCCGGGACGCCTGACCCGGGGCGGTGGCGGGACTGTACGATCGCCCCGTGTCCCGTCCAGCCCTGAGCCGATGGAGCTTCCCGCTCATCGTGGTCGCCTACCTGGTGATCCTCAAGAGCGGCGAGCTCCTGATCGGTGGCGACATCGACGCCGACGACCGGATGTCCGGCCTGGACAGCATGCTGCGGGCGCTCACCGGGCCGATCGCGATCTCGATGCTGTTCGTGGTCGGAGTCTCGACCTGGCTGGGCTGGCGGACCGGGATCATCAGGGAACCGGTCCGGGTCCGCAAGTGGCTCTGGTTCATCCCGGTCACCTATCTGGTGGTCAGCCTCGCCATGACGGACTGGGCCAATCTGGCCGGTCAGCAGATCGGTTTTCTCGTGGCCTTCACCCTGACCATGTTGCTGGTCGGGTTCACCGAGGAGGTGATGTTCCGCGGCATCGGGGTCGTGACCCTGAGGCGGGGAGGTTTCACCGAGGTCAAGGTGGCGCTCTTCACCTCGTTGATCTTCGGTGCGGCCCATCTGACCAACGCGATCAACTCCGGATCATCGGCGATCTCGCAGGCAGTCATCGTCACCTTCATGGGTTACTTCCTCTACCTGTCGCGCCGGGTTTCCGGGGCGATCTGGATCCCGATACTGCTGCACGCACTGTGGGATTTCAGTCTGCTCTCCGGCGAGCTGGGGGCAGATGGTGAGGCCCACAGCCTCACCCAGCTTGCGATTCCGGCAGAGGTCGTGATCGGCCTGGTCGTTCTCTGGCGGCGAAAGAAGATCGAGCCGGAGGGCAGTCCCGCCTGATCCGGGATTGAATGCCTGGTTGCCACGGTAGTCTTCGACCGGTGCCGACCGACCGCCACATCCCGCTGCCGATAACCGCCGTGATCACCGGTGCCTCCAGCGGCATCGGCGAGGCGACCGCCCGAAGGCTCGCGATCGAACCGGGAACCCGCCTGGTCCTGGTTGCCCGTCGTGAGGAACTACTCCGGAAACTGGCCGAAGAACTTCCCTGCGAGGTCACCTGGATCGCCCTCGACCTGACCGAACCGGACGCTCCGGGACGGGTGCTCGCCCACGTCGAGGAACACTGCGAGCGACTCAACCTGCTGGTCAACAACGCGGGGGCGGCCTGGCGGGCCACCTTCGCCGAAGGCGGCCACGAGAACGTGCGGCGCACGATGGATCTCAACTTCGATGCGGTGCTGCGCCTGACCGAGGTCCTGCTGCCGAAGCTGAGGGCCGACGCTCCGTCAGCGATCGTCAACGTCGCCAGCACCGCGGGGAGGATCTCCCGGGCCGGATCCGGCGCCTACTCGGCCTCCAAGTATGCCCTGATCGGCTGGTCCGACTCGCTCTATCTGGAGGAGCGACCCCACGGAGTGCACGTCGGGCTGGTCCTGCCCGGTTTCATCGCCACCGAGGGTTTCCCGGCAGAGGAACTCACGGCGAAGGCGGCCACCCGGTGGCTGGTCTCCGACGCCGCGAACGCGGCCGAGGCGATCTTCGCGGCCGGCCCCGGCGGGGTGGCCGAGCGCTACGTACCTCGCCCGTACGCGCTGGTGGCGCTGCTCAAGGTGATGGTCCCCGGCCTGGTCCGCCGGGTCCTCTCGGGAGGGGCGGCCAAGGTGATGACCACCAGCACCAAGGCCGACGCCGACGACCGTCACTGAAGTCCCAGACTCCGCCGCCGACTCAGAGGCTCGGATCGCCAGCGCTGCTGGTTTGAGCCCGGTTCGGTCCCGGATCGCCAGTGCTGCCGATTTGGGCCGGCAATTGCAACTGATCCGGACGATTTCGGCAGTACTGGATCCCCGGAACCCGGGTGCGTTCCCGGGGGTCGGAGGAGTCCTCGGGGCCGGTTGCTTCCTAGGACCCCGGATGCGTCCTCGGGGGTTGAATTCGCCCTCTGGCCCCGGATGACTCCTCGGCTCCCGGTTGCGCCCTCTGGCCCCGGATGCGTCCCCGGGGCCCGGTGGTCAGCTCCGGTCGGGGCGGTCCGGGTAGATGTCGTCGACTGTGGTCAGGGTGGTGTACGGCGCTTCCGCGGCGGCCGCGATCGCTTCACCGCCGCCCGCCAGGCGATCGACCAGGGCGAGCACCCCGGCGATCTCGAAACCCTCATCGCGCAGACGTTCGATCGCACTGATGGTGGATCCGCCGGTGGTCACCGTGTCCTCGACCACCAGGATCCGGTCGCCCGGTTCGGCCCCGCCCTCAACCCAGCGTTGCAGGCCGTGGGCCTTTCGTTCCTTGCGGACGAAGAACCCGGTCAACCCCTCGCCGCCGGGCACCGAGATCGCGGCGCAGGCGAGCGGGATTGCGGCCATCACCGGGCCACCGACCGCAGTGACACCGAGCTCCGTCGCCCGGGCGGCGATCAGGGTTCCGGCCGCCCGCTGACCGTCCGGTCGCATCACGGTGCGCCGGGCATCGATGTAGTACGAGGTGGTGGCACCGCTGGAAAGCGTCACCTCCCCGAGGATCAGCGAGTACCGGTTGAGCAGGGCGATCAGCTCCTGACGGACGGCTTCGAGTTCGGTCAAGGTCGCTCCTCCGGTCGGATCAGTTCAGGGTGGTCAGGACGAATGCGTTGTTGAACGCATGAAAGATGATCGGCGGCCAGATCGAACCGGTCTTTTCATAGACCAGGGCGAAGGTGGCGCCGAGTACCGCCAGTTGCGGCACGGTCGACCAGCCGGTCGAGTAGTGGAGCAGGCCGAACACCAGACCGGCACCGATCGCCGCCACCGGAAACGAGAACCGGCGACGGAACCCGCCGAACAGAAAACCACGGAAGCAGACCTCCTCGCTGATCGGGGCGATGAACACGATCAGCGCGATCTGGACCCAGAGCGGACCGAGCTCGCCGGCGATGTCGTCCTGCTTCGGTTCACCGAAGATCAGGGCCCAGACGATCGCGAAGGCGATGTAGCCGACCAGGGCGATGACGATCCACTTGGCGGCCAGCCCGGGGCGGAACGAGACGAAGCCGAGGCGGCCGGCCGCGGCCTTCAGGCCACCCGGAGCCTGGGACGCGATCAGGAACGGGGCGGCGAGGAAGCCGACCGCGGTGAACACCTGGAGCAGAATCCGGGCGACCGTCCCGAGATCGTCGGTGTCGCCGCCATCGATCGCGATCAGGGGAAGCGAGAGGAGCAGGCCGAGGATCAGGGCGAGCATCGTCCCGCCGACCGCCATCCACGGTCCCCAGCTCGTTCGTCCCCCCAGACCGGGTCGGGGCGCAGCGGGGGTGCTCTGCGTGGCGGGGGGTGGTGATGGTGGCTGGTCCGGCATCGCCGGGATTCTCCCAGCTTCCCGGTTGGACGAGGCCTCACCCGGGTGTCCGGACCGCCCGGGTGAACGGCAGTCCCCGGTTCAGCCCGGCTCCCTTTAGGTAGAACAGATTCCCGGCCAGCTACCCTTATCCGAATGACCAGGCGCCAGAGAAGAGTGCGCCGGCATCGCAGCACCCCGCGGAAGAAGCTGATCGCGGCGGCAGCGGTGATCGGCGGTCTGATCCTGACCGGAGCGGCAGCTGCCGGCGGCTGGGTGCTGAGCATTGCCGAGGATGCGCCCGACCCGGCCAACCTCAAGGCGATCAACAAGGGCGAGAACTCGATCGTTTACGCCGGAGACGGTTCCCGCATGGGGCTGATCGATTCGGACGAGATCCGCTTCCCGGTCAGCTACAGCAAGATGCCGCAGAACATCCGCAACGCCACCGTGGCGATCGAGGACGAGCGCTTCTACAAACACAACGGGATCGACGTGGTCGGCGGCCTCCGGGCGCTGGTCAAGAACATCGAGCAGGGCGGAATAACCGAAGGCGCATCGACGATCACGATGCAGCTGATGCGAAACCTCTACATCACCAATCCCAAGCGCGACTACGAGCGCAAGATCGTCGAAGCCAAGATGGCGATCGATTACGAGAAGGAGCACAGCAAGCGCGAGATTCTCGAGAAGTATCTGAACACCGCGCCGTACGGGACCAACCAGGGCCGAACGGCGATCGGGGTGCAGGCTGCTTCCCGGGTGTACTTCTCGAAGCGGGCCGAGAAGCTGACCCTGCCCCAGGCGGCCCTGCTTGCCGGGCTGCCGCAGGCCCCGACCGACTACAACCCGGTTCAGAACCCGGGCGGGGCCAAGGCCCGCCGGAACGAGGTCCTCAACTCGATGGCCAAGCGCGGATACATCAGCCCGGAACGGGCCACCGCGGCCAAGCGCAGCGGCCTTCAGCTTGATCCGGCGAAGAACATGTTCGATCGCGAAGAACCGTTCGTCTTCGACTACGTGGAGAGCGAACTGATCCGGAAGTACGGAGTGAACGCCGTCCGCAACGGGGGCATGAAGGTCTACACGACGATCGAACCGGCCCTGCAGAGCGCCGGCCTCTCGGCGATCACCTCGGTGCTCTATCCCGGCGGCCCCTCGGGTGCCCTGGTCGCGGTCGACCCACGCAACGGTGACGTGCGGGCGATGGTCTCTTCCTCCAGCTACACCGACAGCAAGTTCAACCTCGCAGCCCAGGGCAAGCGCCAGCCCGGCTCGACCTTCAAGACCTTCACGCTCGCCGCCGCAGTCAACGAGGGCATGGATCCGAACACCACCTACTACGAGTCCAAGCCGCTCAACATCGACGATCCGGTCTACGGCCACTGGGAGGTCTCGACCTACTCCCACTCCTACTCGGGGACGGTCAGCGTGGCCCAGGCGCTGCTCGCCTCGGACAACTCGGTTTTCGCGCAGCTGGCCCTGGATGTGGGTCCGGACAAGGTGGCCGAGATGGCCAAGGCGATGGGGATCAAGACGAAGCTAGACGGCTATCCGGCCGAGACCCTGGGCGGTCTGACAATCGGCGTCTCCCCGCTGGAGATGGCCGGTGCCTACGCGACCCTGGCCAACGGCGGGGTGCGACACGATCCGGTCGCGATCAAGAAGATCGTCTTCCCGAACGGGGACATCGACCATCCGGGCCGCTCCAAGCCGAAACGGGTGATGAGCGAGGCCGCCGCCTACGAGGTCACCAAGATCCTCCACAACAACGCCACCAGCGGCACCGGCACCAACGCCTACACCGGCTGCTCCGGCCAGGCGGGCAAGACCGGAACCACCGACAACTACACCGACGCCTGGTTCGTCGGCTACCAGCCGAACATGGCGGTTGCGAGCTGGGTCGGGTACCCCGAGTCGAACAACATCAGCACCGGCATCTCCGGCAGCGGCGAACCGTCCAGCATCTGGCACAACTTCTTCGTCAATGCCGGTCTTCCGTGCGAGGACACCCCGGTGCCGGCCGAGTCGATGGACTGGAGTTCGTACACCGGTGGCTACACGGTGGCCCCCGGGACCGCCAGCCCGTACGACCCCGACGCGACCGGGGACGACACCGGGACCGGCACCGACGCCGATGACGACACCGACAACCCCGACCAGTACACCCCCGGAGCCGGGGAGCAGGAGCCGGCCGGTGGGGGCACCGGCGGCGAGACGGGTGGCGGCACCGGCGGCGGTACGGGTGGCGGCACCGGCGGCGGCACGGGTGGCGGCACCGGCGGCACAGGCGGCGGTACCGGCGGCGGTCTCGGTACCGGCTGAGCGATTCGAGGCCACCGGTCCCGCGCACGGTCATACTCACGGTGATGCCGGACACCGGGGATCGAGACAGCAGACTTTCCGAGTTCGAGCTGATCGAACTGTTTGCTGAACGACCGCCCGATCCGGACCGCATCCTTCAGGGGATCGGCGACGATGCCGCGGTGGTCCGGGCGGCCGATCGAACGATCACCTCGGTCGACACTGCCGTCGACGGGGTCCATTTCCGGCGAGAGTGGTCGAGTGCGGAACAGATCGCCGGCAAGGCGGTCGGCTCGGCACTCTCCGATCTCGCCGCGATGGGGGCAGGCGAGAACGGAGCCGACCTCTACATCTCCCTCGGCGCCCCGCGGGACACCGACAGCGACTTCCTCCGGCGGATCGCGGCGGGAGCGATCCGGACCGCCGATATCCATGGCGCGACCCTCGCCGGGGGCGACACGGTGTCCTCACCGACGCTTTTCCTCGGGATCACGGTCACCGCCCATATCGACGAGGGGGAACCGGTCACCACCCGTTCCGGTGCCCGCCCCGGAGACCTGGTCGCGGTCACCGGCAGCCTCGGGGCGGCCAGCGCCGGACTGTGGCTGCTCGAGAACCCCGGGCTGCCGGTTTCACCGGAGGTCTCGCCCGAGGACCGCCGGAAACTGATCGGCCGTCAGTTGGAGGCGGTGCCGAGGCTCGCTGCCGGAGCTGCCCTGGCCCGAGCCGGCGCCCGGGCGATGATCGACCTGAGTGATGGCCTGGTTGCCGATCTCGCTCACATCGTCCGGAGCTCGTCTAACGCAGGCGGGCCGCTCCGGGCCCGGATCGAGGCCGAACGACTGCCGTCCGCCCGTGGAGCGGAAGCGGTCGCCGTCGCCGCCGGTCTCGATCCGCTCACGCCGGTCCTGCGGGGCGGGGAGGACTACGAGCTCGTGGTGACGCTTCCGCCCGACCGGGAGGCTGAAGCGGTCGAGGCGGTCGAGGCCACCGGGCTCCGACTGACGGTGATCGGCAGGATCGAGTCCGCCGCCCCGACCGACCCCCCGGTGCTGACCTGCCGGGACGGAGAGCCGGTCGGTCCCGATCCGTCCGGCTTCGACCACTTCGCCTGAACGCTCTCCTTCCCGCTGGGCCCGGACCCCGCCGCACCGGCGGTCCCACGGTCAATAACCTGCGCCCTGGTGGAACCCTCATTGATGCCTCGACCACGATCCGTGAAAAACGCCCTCCGACTCTTCCTGGCGACCCTCGCGGCAGGGCTCGTTCTGGCCGGATGCGGCGGGGGCTCCTCCGACTCCGGGACGAGCGACCAGGCCCCGGCAGCGGCCGGCAACGGGGTCGCGACACGTTCGGCGGTTGCCTTCGATCCCGGCCGGATCTACCGGGACTCGATCGACGGTGTGGTCTCGATCCGGACGGTCTTCGACCGCGGTGAGACCGGTCCACTGGGTCCGCGCGCGGCGGGGGGATCGGGCTTTGTCCTGAACGACGACGGGGATCTGATCACCAACGCCCACGTGGTCAGCGAGGAGACCGGTGACGGCTGGGAGCCGGTCGAACGGGTTTACGTCGAGTTCGGTTCCGGTGACATCCTGCCCGCCCGAGTGATCGGGGTGGACCGTTTCTCCGACGTGGCGCTGCTGCGGGTCGACCCGGCCAAAGTGGAGCTGGCCCCGCTTGAACTGGGGAACAGCAGCCGGGTGACGGTGGGCGAACCGGTCGCGGTGATCGGCAGCCCGTTCGGAGAGGATCAGACCTTGACCACCGGGGTGGTTTCCCAGGTGGGCCGGTCGGTCACCTCACTCACCGACTTCGAGATCCAGGATGCGATCCAGACCGACGCCTCGATCAACCCCGGCAACTCGGGCGGACCGATGCTCGACAGCCGGGGCCGGGTGATCGCGATCAGCCAACAGATGAAGACCGGTTCCGGGGCCAGCGACGGGGTCGGATTCGGGGTGCCGGCGAACACGATCAGGCGTTCGGCCGACCAGATCCGGGAGACCGGCGGGGTCAGCTACGCCTACATCGGGGTTTCGACCGAGCCGCTGTACCCGCAACTGGCCGAGAAGCTCGGCCTTGACGTGGAGCGGGGCGCAACCGTGGTCCAGGTGCTCCCCGGCGGTCCCGCAGCCCGGGCCGGACTCAAGGCGGGCAGCCGTCAGATCGAGTTCCAGGGCAACCGTTTCACGGTCGGTGGGGACGTGATCTTCAAGGTCGACGGGATCCCGGCCAACGATCCCGAGGAGCTCGGCCGGATCATCGCCCGGAAGGAACCCGGGGACACGGTCGAGGTGGAGGTACTCCGGGATGGCAGCAAGAAGACGATCAAGGTCGAGCTGACGGAGCGTCCCGAGCGGGTCGCCCCTCGCTGACCCATCCCGGCAGCACCGAACCGCCCGGCAGTGGGGCCATAGACTCAGGGCTGTGGCGACCGGGCACAAAGATCCACTGATCATCGTCTCCAACCGGGGGCCTGCCCAGTTCGATCGCGACCGGGACGGCAAGCGGGTAATGACCCGGGGGGCCGGCGGTCTGGTCACCGCGCTTTCCGCCCTCGTCGCCGAACGGGATGCACTCTGGATCGCATCGGCGATGACCACCGAGGACGCCGCGGTTGCCGCCGAGAACCGGTTCCAGCCGATCGACGTGGAACTCGGGGCACTTTCCTGCCGGGTCCTTCTGGTCGAGAGCGAGCAGGCGGCCTACGACCGGTTCTACAACGTGATCGCCAACCCGATTCTCTGGTTCATCCAGCACTACCTCTGGGACCTGTCGAACGCGCCCGACATCAGGATCGAGGAACTCGAGGCCTGGTACGACGGCTACGAGGTGGTCAACGCGGACATCGCCGATGCGGTGATCGGGCAGATAGCGGACCGCGAGGACCCGCTGGTGATGCTTCACGACTATCACCTGTACACCGCTCCGGCCAAGATCCGTGCCGCCCGCCCCGAGGTGCTGCTTCATCACTTCGTCCACATTCCCTGGCCCCAGCCGGACTCCTGGCGGGTGCTGCCGACCCGCATCCGGGAGGCGATCTTCAACGGCATGCTGGCCAACGACACGATCGGGTTCCACACCGAGAGCTACTGCGTCAACTTCCTCGCCTGCTGCCACGCCCTGATGGGCTACCGGGTCGACTACGACACCTTCCTGGTCGAGCATCCGGGCGGCAGGACCCGGGTCGGCGCCTACCCGCTTCCGATCGATTCCCGTCACCTCCACGAGGTCGCGGGAACCCCGGAGGTACAGGAGGCCGAAAAGGAGATCCTCGCCCGACGGCGCGAACACCTGATCCTGAGGGTGGACCGGGCCGACCTCTCCAAGAACGTGCTGCGCGGCTTCACCGCCTTCGACACCTTCCTCAACAACCACCCCGAGTTCCGTGAGCGAGTTACCTTCGTCGCCCATCTGCAGCCGTCGCGTCAGGACATCCCGCAGTATCAGGAGTACCTGGAGCGGATCGAGGCCCTGGTCGCGGTCGTCAACCACCGCCACGGAACGACCGACTGGATGCCGATCGACCTGCGGGTGTACGAGAACTTCACCGAGGCGGTTGCGCGCTACAAGCACTACGACCTGCTGATGGTCAACGCGATCTTCGACGGGATGAACCTGGTCGCCAAGGAAGCCCCCTCGATCAACCTGCGTGACGGCGCGGTGATGCTGTCGGAAAACACCGGCTCCCACCGGGAGCTGGAGGAACATGCGCTGACCGTCAACCCGTTCGACATCCAGGAGCAGGCGGATGCGATCTACCGGGCCCTGACCATGTCCCCGGAGGAGAGGCGGCGGCGGGCCGACGGGCTGCGGCGGACGATCGCCTCCCGGGTGCCGGCCGACTGGATCGAGGGCCAGCTCGCCGATATCGAGCGGGTTCGGCGGACCCGGGAGGACCGTTGAAAACCCGGCTCACGCCGGTGCTCTGCCTGACATTTCTGCTTGCGCTGATCGCGGTCCCGCCCGGGGCGACGGCCAAACCCGACCTCCATCGCTGCGACATCGGTGCCAACCGGCCGTTCCGCTGCGGCCAGATCTCGGTTCCGGCGGTTCGCGGTGCGCCCCGGCTCGGACGTCAGAAGATCGGATTCGCGATCCGGCCCCGGGACGACCGGAGTCGGCCGTCCCGCGGGGCGATCCTCTTCATCGAGGGCGGACCCGGTTACGCCGCGACCAACGCGGATGCGATCAAGCCGACCGCGGCGGTGTTCGCACCGTTTCTGAAGCGACACGAACTGATCGCGATCGACCAGCGCGGCACCGGGCTTTCCCGGCCGGTCAGGTGCCGCGGCCTGCAACGTGAACGGATGGACTGGAACCGGGCGGTGCGGCGCTGCGCCCGGCAGCTCGGGCCGCGGCGGGACGGCTTCACCACTGCCGAGTCGGCCAGTGACATCGAAGCGGTCCGCCGGGCGCTCGGGCTGAGGAAGGTGATCCTCTACGGCGACTCGTACGGGACCTATCTCGGCCAGGCCTACGCGGCCAGGTACGGGAACCACCTGCGAGCGCTGATTCTCTCCTCCGCCTACCCGGGAAACGATCCCTACTGGCGCACGCTCTACCCGGCTGCGATCAGGGCGATCCGGGTTTCCTGCCGCTGGTCACCGCGCTGCTCCGGGGACGCCGATGGCCGCTTCCGCCGGGTGGCCCGGCAGGCTCCGCGCCGAGTGGTTCACAACCTGCTCGCCTTCCTGATGGATGACGCGGCGAACTACGCTCCGGCGAGTTTCCACCGGCTGAACCGGGCGATCCGACGGTGGCTCCGGGGGAACCGGACGCCGCTTCGGAGGCTGATCGCACCACCGCCGCCCGGGGCCGGGCCTTACTCCTACTTCTCGACCGGCATGTACGTGGCGACGATCTGCAACGACTACCCGGTCCTCTGGAACCGGAGCTCCCCGATCGCGGAGCGTCGCCGGCAGTTCAACCGGGCGGTCGCGGATTTCCGTCCGCGGGATCTCTTTGCCCCGTTCACCCGTCGCTACTGGATGACCGACTCGGCCTCCGACCTCAACGCCTGTATCGACTGGCCGAAACCGGGACCTCTGGTCGAGCCACCGATCCCGCCCGGCCGCGCGATGCCGGCCAATCTCCCCACCCTGGTTCTGGCCGGCAGCTTCGACACGATCACCTCGGCCGCCGAGGCCCGCCAGGTGGTCCGACGCTTCCCCCGAGGGCGGCTCTTCGTGGTGCCCGGTCGCGGACACGTCTCGGAGCTCTACTTTCCGTTCACCTCGAAGGCGGTCCCCCGGATTCGCCACTTCGTGGCGAACCTCGGATAGTCAGCCGCCCTTCGCGTTCCAGCGGAAGAAATCGACCCAGCGACCGCAGATCGCGCTCATCGGAGTCCGTCGGCGGGGTTCCACCCGCATCAGCGCCAGGTGCCCGAGAACGCTCTTGCCCGAGTATCCGGTGAGCTTCTGCAGCAGGGACGGCGACGCGGTGGTTGCGGTGAAGGTGACCGGGCCACGCTTCCTGACCCGAATCACCCCGCCGGGCCAGTACGGTCCGACCCCGCCGACCTCCATGTTGGCCAGACGCTGGCCATCGAGCGCCGCCTCGAACCGGCGACTGTAGCCCGGTGCGGTGAGTCGCAACCCGTCCGGGCTGAAGTATCGGAGCGACACCCGCCACCGGCCGGGGGCGAGATCGGTGGTCACCGAGACCGACTCTCCCGGCCCGGGCCTCGGGGTCGGCTTCCACTGATCCCCGCCGACCACGACCGAGTTGGGCATCAGGGTCGCCTCCCCGTCGACCTGGCGGAAGAACCGGCCGCCTTCCTTCTCGCAGTCGACCAGGGCGGCCGGCATCGATCCTTCCGGCATGATCGCCCGGCCGAACGGACGGCCGGTTCGGCGCCACAGGATGTAGTTCGGGGTGCGGGCCACCTGGTGGTAGAAGGGCGGGGTCATGCTCTGCCATCCGGCGGCGGTCGTGATCGCGAAATCGAAGTTGCCGAAGGTTTCGGGGGCAAAGGAATCGAAGTCGATCAAGACGTCGACATGGCGTCCGCGGAAGGGCTTCTTCGGGTTTTCGATCACCTTCGGGTCGGGAAACTCGGCCAGCGGCACTCCGACCCGGGCACCGCTCAGATACCAGGGAGCGAACCGGTCCTGGTCGAGGTAGAGCACCGACCTGCCGTCGATCTTGCCCCGGAAGGCGGTCAGTTCCGCGGCGTGCCCGGGCGGCGCCACCGAGGCCTCTCGCAGGACCAGAAAGCTGGATGCGACCGCGCCGACGATGAAGGCGGCAGCGAGCGCAGTCCATCCGCCGCGAAGCAGGCTGCGGCGCGGCGTCCCCGACTCCGGCGGACCGGAAAGCAGCCCGGTCAGGATGACCGTCATGGTCACCGGCGCCGGCACCACAAGCGCCTTGGCCAGCGAGTACTCGCCCATCCAGGGCAGCGAGATCAGGTAGAGCAGTGCGCAGCCGAAAAACGCGGCCGGCCAGACCCGGCTCGGCTCGCGTCGCCACCACCAGAGTGAGGCGAGCAGGGCCAGCAGGCTGACTGCGCCCAGCAGTATCGGCACCGGGGTTGAGGTGATGCCGTCCAGCCGGTAGTCCGGATCGAGCCAGACCCCGAGAGCCTCGATCGCCGAAACCGGACCGAAGGCGTCGCTGCCGGCGACCACCGTGAAGTCGGAACCGAAACCGAACGGACCGGCGAAGGCGAGCACCAGCAGGATCCCGAGTGACACCAGGATCGCGGCCGCGACCGGGGGTCGGCGCAGAGCTCCCCAGACCGATCCGGTCCGGATCCGCGCCCGGATCCGTGGATCCGCCACCGCCACCGCCGCCAGTACCGCCGCCGGCCAGGCCAGACCCGGGAAGCTGTATGTGAACACGACTCCCGCGGCGAGCACCCCGAACGGCAGCAGGCGCCACCGGCCCGAACCCTCTCCCTCGGCAGGCGAATCGGAGGTGGCCCGATCGATCGCCACAACGAAGGCGAGCAGGAGGAGCGCCGCGATCACCTCCTTGAACGCAGCCTGGGCGTAGAAGGAGACCAGCAGGTACGGGGTCGCGACGAGCACCGAAGCCAGCGTCCGCTTCCAGCTCCCCAGACGCCCGACCGCGGACCAGGCGGTCCAGGCCGTGAGCATCATCACCGCCATCGACTGGCCGGTGAAGACGGTGGCCAGATTGAGCCCGGGAACGAAAGAGAGCGATGTGGCCAACCCGTGCGGACCGAGCGGGTAGCCGCTCTCGGGGGTGGTGCCGATGCCGGAACGAAGCCAGTCGGCCCAGGCGAGATGGAGTCCGAGGTCGTTGTTGTAGCCCACCCCCGGCAGCCCGAAATGTCCGGCCAGCGCGAACGGCAGGTTGATCGCGAGGAACACCACTCCCAGCACGACCAGGAGACCGCCCGGAAGCTCCGGCAGATCGGCCCGTCCACCGTCCATGAGCAGCCAGAGAGCGACGGCGAGCAGCAGAGCGAGGCCGAGCAGGAGGCCCCAGCGGTTGCCGGGAACCCGGGCCAGCAGCCCCTCGACCGCCAGGATCGCCGCCAGCCCGACCGCCGGTTCGAGTCCGCTCCAGCGGACGCTCCCGGCGGTTCTCATCACCGCCCGGCCGACCAGCAGCGAGGCGGCGATGACGATCAGCATCGCTGTCCAGGTGGCGATCATCCTGGCAGGGACGGTAGCGGGGCCGGGCCGACGCTCGCGCGACGCCACCGTCGATCAGCGCGGAGCGAACTCCTCCGAACCGTCTCCGGGGGGATCCGGGGGAGGTGGGTCCGGGGGCGGAGGAGGCGGCGAGTAGACCGGGGCGGGAACCGGGGGCGACGAGGCCGCGGCCGGAGGTCCGGTCGGTGCTCCGCCTTGGTTCGGCGCCGGATCCCGGTCCGGCCGGCTGCTCCTCCACCTGCTCTTCTTGCGTCTCCGGGTTTCGGTTTTTCGGTCCCGGGAGCTTTCGCGGTCCGACCGTTCCGGCCGGCCACGACGCCGCTTCGGACGGACGCGATCAGGCCGGTCCGCTTCGGTCTGCCGGGGGTCGGGGGGAGCGATCGGCCCGGTCGGCAGCCCCGGTTGACGGAAGCGATCCGACTCGGATGCGGTGAAGCCGACGTTCGCCGGAACCGGCGGTGGCTTCGGGCGGCGGAGGAGGTCCGGCAGGAAGGTCACGGTCAGCAGGATCAGGGCGGCCAGAGCGGCAGTCCTGATCGCCCGTTCGCGGTCGATCCGAATCGACTTCATGGGGAGATAAGGGAGCAGCGGCAGAATCTCGCCCCCCTGCATCCCGAGGCCACCCCCACAGCCCCCTCACACCGGTGGGGCTGTGTAGCTCAGCGTGCCGATTCGGCGAGTCGAGCGGTGTGATGTCAGGCTCTGCCTACCGGGATCAGGGCCGGAGAGCGCCCGCGGAGCGATCCCCGATATAGTCCCGCGTCGATTTTGACTGACTCAGCCCGCCAATACGAACTTGTCCTGATGCTCGATCCCGATCTCGAGGAATCCGAGCGCGAAAAACTCGCCGCCGACGCTCGTTCGGCGATCGAAAAGCAGGGGTCTCTCACCCATGAGGACAACTGGGGCATCCGCGAGATGGCCTACGAGATCAACCACAAGCGGGAGTCCGACTACCGCCTGTATCGGTTCAACGCGTCGAACGAACTGCTGGGGCAGCTCGATCACAGCCTGAAGATCGCCGACGGCGTGGTCCGGTTCCGGATCTTCCGGGTCGATCCCGACTCGCCCGTGCTTCCCGCTCCGCCGGCGACCGCCCAGGTCATGGCCCCGACCGGGGACGATGACGAGCGACGTGGCCGCGGTCGTGGCCGCGACCGCGACGACGACTGACGGTCCGTCCGGATCGCCGTTTCCCGCCCGGGGCCCTGGCTTCCTGCTGCCCGGGCCTCCAGGGGGGCGAAGTTTCCCTGCCGGTCACTTTGACCTCCACCGGCATCGCTAGATTTCTGCCCTGACCCACGGGGCGACGTCCCGTGATGCACACAGAGGCACGACAAGGAGCGAACACCCAATGGCTGAGAACATCAACAGGGTCACGATCACCGGCAACCTCACCTCGGATCCGGAACTGCGGCACACCCCCTCCGGAACCCCGGTCTGCTCACTGCGAGTTGCGGTCAACGGACGTCGCAAGGACCAGTCCGGACAGTGGGTTGACAAGCCCAACTACTTCAACGTGGTGGTCTGGGGCGCCCAGGGAGAGAACTGCAACAACTACCTTTCCCGCGGCCGGCCGGTTGCGGTCGACGGCCGCCTGGACTGGCGCGAGTGGGAGGCGAAGGACGGATCGAAGCGCCAGACCGTCGAGATCGTCGCCGACACCGTCCAGTTCCTCGGTTCCCGCGGTGACTCGGGGGGCGCGCCCGGTGGCCAGCAGGGCGGCCAGGGTCACGCCAACCAGCCCGAATCGGGGGGCTTCACGCCCTCGTCGGACGTACCGGCCGACACCGGGGACTTTGGTCCGACCGGCGGCGGTGGCGACGACGACATCCCGTTCTGAGCGGGGTCTGACGCCCGTCGGCGCGCCGGGACGGTTCCGGCGCCGGCGGGCATCTTCCGCAAAATCCCGGTTCGGCCGGCGGGGATCGTGGCTGCGCGGGTCGATGCGATGCCGAAATCGCTAGGATGGCTGGTCCTGAGCGTCCGGACTCCCGGACGAGACGAGCTGCCCGGCCGAACCGGGCCGAAACTACGTAAGGCATCAGAGTAAGTGGCTAAGACACGAGAAGCAGGTCCGGCGCGCCGCGGCCGCCGCATGAGCGAGCGGATGCGCCCTCGCAAGTACACCAAGATTTCCGCGGAAAACATCGATTACAAGGATCTGACCCTGATCCGCCGGTTCATCTCCGATCGCGGCAAGACCCGCTCGCGGCGGGTCACCGGACTGTCCCGCAAGCATCAGGCCCAGCTCTCGGTCGCGGTCAAGCGGGCCCGCGAGATCGCCCTGCTGCCCTACGTCGGAGACAACCGGTAATGGCCCAGGCGATCCTTCTGGCCGACGTCGAGGGCCTTGGTGAGAACGGCACCGCGGTCGAGGTTTCGCCCGGTTACCTGCGCAACTACCTTCAGCCTCGTGGCCTGGCCCAGCCGGCCACCCCGGGGGCGCTCGAGGCGGCGATACGCCGCAAGGAGGCAGCCGAGAAGGCGGAGCGTGAAGCGATCGCCAGGGCCGAGGAGAACGCCTCGCTGCTTTCCCGCACGGTGCTCACGATCCATCACCGGGCCGGTGAAGACGGCAAGCTCTACGGCTCGGTCACCAACAAGGAGATCGCCGAGGCGATCCGCGATGCCCGGGGCATCAAGGTCGATCGCCGCAAGATCCAGCTGGCGGCGCCGATCCACCAGGTTGGCACCTACATGATCGATGTCGAAGTGGCGGGCGGCGCGATCGCTTCGGTCAAGACGATCGTCGCCGAAGAGAAATAGCGGGACAGACCCCTCCCCAGAACATCGAGGCCGAGGAGACAGTCCTCGGTGCGATGCTGGTCAGCGAGCCCGCGGTCAACCGGGTCATCGATGACGTCAGACTGAAGGCCGGCGACTTCTACCTGGACCGCCACCGGGCGATCTACGGGGTGATGGTCGACCTGTACGCCGCCGACAAGCCCTGCGACCACCTCACGGTGAACGAGGCCCTGGCCGAGAAGGGTCTGCTGGAAGAGGTCGGAGGCAAGAACGCTGTATTCGAACTCTCGGCGAAGGTTTCGGCACCGGGCAACGTCCGTCACCACGCCGAGATCGTCAAGGAGCATGCCCTGCTGCGGCGGCTGCTCGAAACCAGCCACCAGATCGGTGCCTGGGTCAACGAGCGTGAAGCGCCCGCCGACGAGCTCTCCGAACGGGCCGAGGCCCTGCTCTTCAACGTCGCCCACAAGGAGCAGGCCGGCGATTTCCGGCAGCTCAACGAGGTGCTGGACGACGAGGTCGATCGCCTGCACAAGCTGGCCAGCGGCGAACTCACCTCAAGCGGGGTCAAGACCGGATTCACCAAGCTGGACGACCTCACCGGAGGTCTCCAGCCCTCGAACCTGATCATCGTCGCCGCCCGCCCTTCGGTCGGCAAGAGCGCCTTCGTGGCTAACCTGGCCGAGAACGTGGCGGTCCGAGAGAACCGCTCGGTCGCCTTCTTCTCGCTGGAGATGTCGGAGATCGAGCTGGCCCAGCGCTTCATCGCGTCCCAGGCGGGGATCCCCGGTGATCGCCTGCGCAAGGGGAAGATCAGCACCAGCGACCGGAGCCGGGACTGGAGCAAGGTGATCGACGCCTGCAACAAGCTGGATCAGGCGCCGCTGTTCATCGATGTGACCTCGGATCTCGGACTGCTCGACCTTCGGGCCAAGGCCCGTCGCCTCCATGCCCAGGAGCAGAAACGCAACGGGGTCGGACTCTCGCTGATCGTGGTCGACTACCTGCAGCTGATGCGGATGGACGAGTCGCGGGCCAGCATGGTGGAGAAGGTCGGTCAGATCAGCCGTGGACTGAAACTGCTCGCCAACGAGCTGGAACTGCCGGTGGTCGCGCTATCCCAGCTCAGCCGGGCCAACGAGTCCCGACCGGACAAGCGGCCGGTGCTTTCCGACCTGCGTGACTCGGGCAACATCGAGCAGGACGCGGACCTCGTCGCCTTCCTGTACCGGGAGGACGTCTACCGGCGGGATCCGAACGAGCGGGACGGCTCGGCCGAGGTGATCGTCTCCAAACACCGGAACGGACCGGTCGGCATGGTGCCACTGGCGTTCATGGCGACAATCCCCAAGTTCGTTGAACCGGCACCGGCCCATCCGGCCGGGGAGGGTTCCCCGGCCGCGGTCCGGGCCGAGAGCGAGACGGCCGCCTGATGGCCCCCGGCCCGCCCGAGGCGCCCAACGGCCTGCCCGCCTGTCCGCTCGGACGCTGCGACGGCAGCGGCTGGATCCTGGCCGAGGACGGTCTCACCGCGTCCCGCTGCGCCTGCCTCCAGCCGCGGCTTGACCGGGTTCGTGCGGCCGGAATCAACTCGGTGATCCCGCGGCGCTACCGGGGGGTCTCGTTCGAACGCCCACCGGTCACCGAGATCGATCCGAACGTGGTGGATCCGGTCCGTGAATGGATCGAGGACCTTGACGGAAACCTTGAACGCGGTCGGGGGCTCTGGTTGATGGGCGACACCGGAACCGGCAAGACCACCCTGGCGATGCTGATCTCGAAGGAACTGCTCCGGCAGGGGCACACGGTCGCGATCTACTCCCTGCCGAAGCTGCTGGCCCGGATCCGGTCGACCTACGGAGCCGACCAGGGAGAGGAGAGCTACGCCGATTTTTTCGAGCGCCTCTGTGAGGTCGACATGCTCCACCTCGAGGATCTCGGAACCGAGTACCGCACCGAGTGGGTGCTGGAGCAGCTCTACGCCCTGGTCAACGAACGCTACGAACGGCAGCGTTCGATCATGGTCACCACCAACTCCACGCTCGAGCAGCTGGAGGAGCAGCTTGGCGATCGGGTGGTCTCGCGGCTGGTCGAGATCTGTGGCGATCCGCTGGCGCTCTACGGGGACGACCGGCGGATCACCTTTCGCCCACCCGAGGGCTGACCGGTCGCCCGGGCCGCTCGGAGCGGCCGCGGATAGACTGCCCCGTTCATGCCGGGATTGGTAATAGTCGGAACCCAGTGGGGCGATGAAGGCAAGGGCAAGATCACCGATCTGCTCGCCCGCGACGCCTCCGCCATCGTCCGTTTCCAGGGCGGCAACAACGCCGGCCACACGATCGTGCGCGACGGCGAGGAGTTCAAGTTCCATCTGATCCCGTCCGGAATCCTCCACGCCGACAAGTACTGCGTGATCGGCAACGGGGTGGTGGTCGATCCCCGGGTGCTGCTGGAGGAGATCGAGGGGCTGAACCGGGCCGGGATCTCGGTCGCCAACCTCAAGGTCTCGGCCAACGCCCACCTGATCATGCCGTACCACATCCTGCTTGACGCGGCCGAGGAACTCAAGCTCGGCAAGCTCTCGATCGGGACCACCCGTCGCGGGATCGGCCCGGCCTACGCCGACAAGGCCCACCGGATCGGGATCCGGGTCCAGGATCTGCTCGACGAGAAGATCCTGCGCAAGAAGGTGATGACCGCGCTGGAGAGCAAGCGCAAGGAGCTGGCTGAACTGGCGGTGCGCCGCCGCAAGCTGAATCGCAAGGCGGAGCCGGACCAGGAGCTCCCGATCGACGACCGGCTCGACCTGCACACGATCACCGAGCAGTTCCTCAGCTACGGTCACCGGCTGGAGCCGCACATCACCGACACCGCCCGGCTCTGCTGGACCGAACTGGACGCCGGTCGCAAGGTGATCTTCGAGGGTGCCCAGGCGGCCCTGCTCGACCTCGATCACGGGACCTACCCGTTCGTCACCTCCTCGAACCCGATCGCCGGCGCAGCCTGTGTCGGGGCCGGGGTCGGACCGACCGACATCGACGAGGTCTGGGGGATCGTCAAGGCCTACACGACAAGGGTCGGCGCCGGGCCGTTCCCGACCGAGCTCTTCGACGAGGTCGGAGGCCACATGTCCAGACAGGGACATGAGTTCGGCACCACCACCGGCCGGCCGCGACGTTGCGGCTGGCTTGACCTGGTCGCCCTGCGCTACGCGATCCGGCTCAACGGCACCACCGCCCTGGCGATGACCAAGCTTGACGTGCTCAGCGGACTCGACTCGATCCGGGTCGCGGTTGGGTACCGCTCCCGGGAGGGAGCCGAACTCGACCACTTCCCCTACCACCAGTCGATCCTCCACGGGGTCACCCCCGAGTACGAGGAACTGCCCGGATTTTCCGAGGACATCACCGGCTGCCGCAGCGAAGCCGAACTGCCCCGGGCCGCCCGCGACTACATCCGCTACATCAGCGATTTCGTCGGCGTCCCGATCCGTCTGGTCGGGGTCGGGCCGGGTCGGGAAGAGGTCATCTGGACCGGCCCGGATGCCGGTCGAACCTGATCTCGCCGATCCGTTCCACATAAACGTCCGTGTTTTGTGTACAATGCTGTATCAGCACAGGTCACGGGATGTGACTCACTGCTAACAACGACGTTGACTGGGGTCCCTCCCTACCTCCAGCAGCGCTTAGCCGGATAAACAGGGCGGATCGACTCACTCTCCCTTGAGCCGGTCCGCCCACCGGCATTTAAGGGGGCCCTACCGGAACCGCCGCGTACCGATCCCGGTCGGCAGGTTCCGGAAACGGTCTCTCAGTACCGCTATGTTTCTGTGCTGCTGTCGGCGGTGGGGATCACGCCCGCCTCTTCCTGACGGCGCTCCCCGCGGTCCAGGAGCCGCAGGGTCAGCACCGTCATGCCAAGGGTGGCGACGGTCGCCAGCGAGATCTGAACGGAGAGCAGACCCTCCCGGCTCCAGTAGACGTCCCGCATGTCCAGCAGCAGGGCCGCCTCGTCGAAGGTCAGGCCGGCACCGATGCCGAGTCCGAACGCGGACCCGCCCCTGGTCCGCCGGCCGTTCCCGAGCAGCGCGGTGACCCCGGCCCCGAAACCGATCAGGATGCCGGGTACGAAGTGGTGGATGTGGCGGCCACCAACCCGCACGTTCCGGAACGGGCCGCGCCCCTCCCGGATCGCCCAGGTGGTCAACCGGACCGCGGCGAAACTCCCGAGGAACCCGGCCATCAAGTTGAACAGCAGGGTCTCCCGTTCGCTTGCGGCGGTGTAGCCCTCCCGGGCGACCACGATCGTGTCGATCGCCGCCGCCGGGGTCGAGTCCAGCAGCCCCTGGGTTTCCGGCGAGTGGACCCGTCGTCCCAGCCGCCGGGTGAACTGTCCGGCCCCGACCGCGGCTGCGATCGCCAGGGTCCCGACCGCCAGGCCGCCGGTCACCGCGTCCGAGCGCATCGTCTCCCAGTGCGAGTGCCGCCTTCTTCGTCCCGGGATTCGAAGCGGCAGGGCCATCCGGTCAGAGCAGGGTCAGGTCCGGACGGGGTCCCAGATCCCGGGTCACACCGCGCAGGTCGAGGACGTGTTCGCTCAGTTCGACCACCCGTTCCCACTCGATCCCGGGATGGGCGGTGACGATCACGGTCAGGGCCGATTCGTCACAGGCCGCGTCGAGATCGGTGACCGAGGCCAGACCACTTTCGGCCAGCTCCGGAACGTGCGGGTCGTGGTAGGCCAGGTCGGCGCCGAGTTCCGACAGCAGACCGATGATGCGGAGTGCCGGGGACTCCCGGATGTCACCGACCCCGGCCTTGTAGCTCACCCCCATGACCAGGATCCGGGTTCCGTTGACCGGCCTGCCGTTCGCGTTCAGGACCCGCTCGATCCGGTTCACGCAGAACAGAGGCTGGGACTGGTTGATCTTGCCGGCCAGCTCAACGAACTCGGGATAGAAGCCGTGCTCCCGGGCCTTGAAGGCGAGATAGAACGGGTCCACCGGCAGACAGTGGCCACCCATGCCCGGGCCCGGCTCGAAGCGCATGAAGCCGAACGGCTTGGTCGAGGCTGCGTCGATCACTTCCCAGACGTCCACCTCGAGCCGGGCGCAGAGCTGGGCCAGCTCGTTGACCAGGGCGATATTGACCGAGCGGAAGATGTTCTCCAGCAGCTTCGCCAGTTCGGCCGCCTCGGGGGTGGTGAGCGGCACCACCGTGTCGCAGATCTCCCCGTAGAGGGCTGCCGCCCGGGAGGTGCAGGCATCGGTGAGTCCGCCGACCAGCTTCGGGGTCGTTCTCACCGTGAAGTCGACCCGGCCGGGATCGATTCGCTCCGGCGAGAAGGCAAGATGGAAGTCGGTGCCGGCCAGGCGCCCGTCCCGTTCCAGGATCGGCCGGATCAGATCCCGGGTGGTGCCGGGGTATGTGGTTGACTCGAGCACCACCAGCTGTCCCGGCTGCAGCACTCCGGCGAGGCCCTCGGCGGCGCTCTCGAGGTAGCTCAGATCCGGTTCCCGCGAGCCGGTGAGCGGAGTCGGGACACAGATGATCACCGCCTCACAGCCCCGCAGTTCGCCGTAGTCCATTGTGGCGTGGAGTGAACCGGCCAGTGAGGACAGGGCGCTTGAGGGAACGTCCTCGACGTGACTCTCCCCCCGGTTCAGAGCCGCGATCTTCCCGGGGACCGTGTCAAGCCCGATCACATCGCGGCCGCTCTCCGCGAAGGCGACGGCCAGCGGAAGCCCGACGTAGCCGAGGCCGATCACCCCGACCTTGCCGCTGTCGATCTGAGAAGTTACTGACGCATCTCCGGCCGGACTCACGGGGGTAGTGTAGGTCCTGCCCGGTGGAGAGCCGTTGCCACCGGATGGTTCGGTCGTCGCTGCCCGTCCCGCTGCCGTTCGTCACCGATGGCGGGTACGATCACAGATGATGGAGTCAGCGGACCATCAGGAAGAGCTCGATCCTTTCGGGACCGGCAAGCTGCCCAGCGGACGTCACGGCCTTCCGCGGGAGGCGGTGGTGCGCTCCCAGCGTGAGCGCATGGTCGAGGCGATGATCACCGTGGTCGCCAACAAGGGCTACGCGGAAACCACCGTGGCCGACATCATCTCCGCCGCCGGCGTGTCACGGGCCACCTTCTACGAGCAGTTCACCGACAAGGAGGACTGCTTCATCGCCGCCTACGGAACGGTGATGGGCCGGATGCTGGAGTACGTCGCCGAGGGCTTCACCGAGCGGCGCTCCGGTGAGTGGATCGATCAGATCCGCGGCGCGATCGGTGCCCTGCTCACCTATTTCGCGACCAATCCGGTTGCCGCCCGGGTTGGGATCGTCGAGGGTTTCGGGGCCGGCGCCCGGGCCCGTGACCGCTACCAGCAGGCGGTCAGCTCCTTCTTTCCTTTCATGGACGCCGCTCGCGCCGGCTCGCCCGATCCGGAGCGGATTCCCCCGAAGACCGCCCGGATGGGGGTTGGGGCCCTCTCGACCCTGATGTTCGATGAGGCCGCCGCCGGACGGGCGGACGAACTCCCGGCCCGACTCCCCGAAATGGTCTACATGGTGGTTTCGCTCTATCTCGGTCGCGAAAAGGCCCGCGAGGCGATGAAGGAAACCACCCGGCAGCTTGAGGAGGCGAGGGTGGTCAAGGCCACCGCTTCCACATCGGAACATCCGGGATCGGACGGCACCAAGTGACCTCGCCGGAGACCAGGAGACTGCCCTCGGGGCGCCACAATCTGCCGCGGGAGTTCGTGATCAACTCCCAGCGCGACCGGCTGCTCGACTCGATGGCTGAAGCCTGCTCCGAGAAACGTTACGCCGAGGTTTCGGTGGCCGACGTGGTCGCTCGGGCCAGGGTGTCCCGATCCACCTTCTACGAGATCTTTCCCGACAAGGAAGCCTGCTTCCTGGCCGCCTACGACGCGATACTCGGTCGTTTCGTCAGCGAAGTGATCCGGGCCTGCTCGGACCGGGGCCTGACCTGGACCGAGCAGGTCGAGATCGGGATCGAGACCTCGCTCAACTTCCTTGCCGCGGAACCGGCCTTCGCCCGAATGTGCATCGTCGACATGTTCTCGGCCGGACAGTCCGCCCTCGACCGGTATCTCTCCGCGCTGCGTCTGATCTCCGGGTTCATCGACACCGGCCGCCAGCGGATGCCCGGCAACGAGGATGTCCCCCCGTCGGTTGCCGGAATGGTGGTCGGTGGCGCGGCGGTGGTGATTCGGGGCGAGATCGTCGACGAACGGACCGAACTGCTGCCCGCGGTCGGACCGGACCTGCTCTACGGGATCCTGGCTCACTACGTGGATCAGGACGAGGCGCTCGCACAGGCCGAAAGTTACGCCTCCCGGATCGGACCACCGCCTGCTCAAGCCGGGCTCACGGCCCCGTAACGGAACCGTCACAGTTCCGCAAAATGCGGGCTGTTTTCACGTTTTGAGGCCGCTCCGGGGCATCCGCGCAGGTATCCTCGATGGTCGATGGCCAAGGACACCGAAAAGCTCATCCGCCAGCTCTCCCTGATCTCGTTCCTGATGGCCCAGGGACGGCCGGTTTCGGCGCTTGAGATCAAGCGCGAGGTCGAGGGATACAGCGTGATGAACGAGGATGCCTTCGCCCGCCGTTTCTACGCCGACCGGGCTGAACTGGACAGCCTCGGGATTGAGCTTCAGGTGGATCGTCCGGGCGACGGGTTCTTCGAAGCGGAGCTTTACACCCTGCCGCCGGAGAACTTCTACCTGCCGGTGATCGAGTTCACCGACGACGAACTGGCGGCGCTCAGGACCTCGCTCAGCCTGCTCACCGAAGGCGAGTTCGCCTACGCCGAACCGCTCCGGCTCGCCCTTCAGCAGGTCGCCTGGGGTCACCCGAACCCGTTGGCCGACCCCGACCGGACCCCGGTCTCGATGGCCAAGTTCGCCTCCACCTCCTCGCGTGACCTGACCCAGCGTCTGGCCCGGATCGAGACCGCGATCTCGCGTCACAAGACGGTTACCTTCGAGTACCACACGATCGAGCGCGACGAGGTCGCCCGGCGCAAGGTGGACCCCTACCACCTGGTCTTCCGTGGCGGGCAGTTCTACCTGATCGGATACGCCCATGAGCGCGAAGCGGTCCGGGTGTTCCGGCTCTCCCGGATTCGCGGCAAGGTCGGCTATGCGACCAAGTCCGAACATGACTTCACCCCACCGGAGGAGTTCGAACGGCGGGACTACGCGGAACTCGCCGACTGGCAGCTCGGGGAGCAGACCGGGACCGCCAGACTGTTCTTCCGGGAACGGATCGCCTGGCTGATCGAACGCGATTTCGGCCGCCACGGGACCGTGACCCAGGCCGATCCCGAGGAGACCGGCGAGCCCGGCATCGTGCTCGAAACCGGTTACGCCAGCGAGCGGGAACTGATCGCCTGGGTGCTGCGCTGGCGTCAGAACGCGGAGGTGCTCGGTCCGGAACGCCTGCGTGACGTTGCCGACGACCGGATCGCCCTGCTGCGAGACCGTCACCTCAAGAACTTCGATCTGGCAGACCCCAGCGAGGAGGCCGCACCGCCAGCCCGGGAGCGGCGTCAACGCAAGAAGAGCCGCAGCCCGGCTGCGATCCGGCCGGAACGGTTCGGCCGGCTGGTCACCCTGGCCGGGATGCTCATCGGTGCCGCCAAGGAGAACCGGCTGCTCTCGGTGAGCGATCTCTGCCGTCGCTTCGAGCTCTCCGCCGAGGAGCTGCGGAACGACATCGACGTGTTGAACGTGGTCAACTTCGGCGGCGGCACCTACGTCCTTTACGCCGAGATCAAGGGTGGCTCGATCGAGATCGACTCGGAACCGTACGGGGACTCGTTTGCCCGGCCGGCCCGGCTGCTGCCGCTTGAAGCCAAGGCCCTGGTCGCGGCGATCGACCTGGTCGGCGACCATCTGCCCCAGACCCGGCTCGACTCGGCCCGGGAGAAGATCATCGAGGCGCTCGGCCACGACCCCGCCCGCGAGGGACTGGCGATCGCGGTCGAGTCCGGGGGTGCGGCCGCGGCCCGGGTGGTGAACGAGGCGATTGCCGCGCACCGGGTGCTGAAACTCAACTACTACAAGGAGAACGAGGACACCTTCTCCGAACGCACGGTCGAGCCGTACCGGTTGGAGAACGGCCGTGAGGGCTGGTACGCGGAGTGCTTCGATCTCGATCGGAAGGCGATGCGCCACTTCAAGCTCGACCGGATCAAGACCGCGGAGATCACCGGGGAGAGCTTCGATCCCCGTCCCGAGGCGATCGAACTGGCCGGGGTGGAGGGCTGGATGAGCGACGGCAAGGTACCGGAGGCTTCGGTCGCCCGGGTCTGGGTGTCCCCCGAGCGTTCGCGCTGGCTCAGGGAGGAACGCAACGTGGTCGAGGAACTGGTTGACGGTTCGGTGGTGGTCGAGCTGCCGTACGCAGGTACCCCCTGGCTGGTCCGGGAGATCCTCCGCGGCGCCGGTGACCTGGTCGTGCTCGATCCGCCCGAGGCCCGTGAGGCAATCAGCCGGGAGCTCGCCGCCTGAGGCCTGCGGCGTCGGGTGATGTCCACAGGGGGCGGATGATCTCGTAGCCTTCCGGGTTGACCATGGCCCGGACCGACTACACAGGGCGCAGGATCTGGCTCGTCTGGGGTGAGCTCGCCGGGCTCTGGACCCTGGTATTTGCCCAGCGGGCCTTCGATCGGATCGCCTCCGGCCCGGACGCATTCACCCAGATCGGGGCGGACCGGCTCGATCTGATCCTGATCATCATCGTGGTGGCCCTGCTGCCCCCGACCGTCGCCTGGCTGGTCGAGATCGCGGTCGCCCGGTTGCGTTCCCCGGCTGCCGCCCACCGTCTTCACGCGGTCATTTTCGGCGCGGCGATCGGCCTCGTCTTCTGGCAGTTTGCGGTCGCTCAGGGGCTGGCGGTTCCGCTTCGCTTCCTGCCGGCGATCGCCCTCGGGGCGGGTGGAACCTGGCTCTACCTGAACGCGAGGGTGATCCGGCAGTTCACCGAACTGCTCGCCCTGGCGACCCCGGTGGTGATCGCGATCTTTGCCTTCACCTATCCCGCCTCGGCCCAGATGCTGCCGTCGAAATCCCCCTCCGAGGTCGCGCCGATCACGGCCCGGACCCCGGTCGTACTGGTGGTCTTCGACGAGTTCCCGCTCGACATGCTGCTCGACCGGAAGGGAAGAGTTGATCACCGGCTTTTCCCCAACTTCGCCCGGCTGGCCCGCAGCTCAACCTGGTACCCGAACGCGCGGGCGGTGACCGCATCGACGATCCGGGCGGTTCCGGCGATCATGAGTGGCCGGCTGCCGAGTTCCAGATCCCGCCCGCTGGTCTCCGATCACGCCCTGCCCGACAATCTCTGTGATCTGCTCGATCGCGGTGGCTACCGGGTCAACGCGGTCGAGACGATCACCGAGTTCTGTGGGGCCAGGCACTCCCGGCCGGACCGGCTGAGGACGATGCTCTCCCGCACACTCGCCTCCGGGGTGGTCCCGCCGAGCGGGCTTCTGCCGGAGATCAGCGACAGCCTGGTCGCCCCGCCCCCGGGGCCGATCCCGTCCTTCTCGGGTGGCCGGGCCGAGGAGTTCAACCGGTTCATCGACTCGATCGGTACAGACCGACGCAGCTTCAACTTCGCCCATCCGATGCTGCCCCACCGCCGCTGGATGTACATGCCGGACGGGAGCCGGTTCACACCCGATCCGAGGCCGTGGGGTCTGCGTCGTCCGGAGCGGGACTTCCTGTTCCAGCAGGCGATGCTTCAGGTCGGGTTCGTCGACCGGGAGATCGGGCGGCTGGTCGCGAGGATGAAGGCCCGGGGGATCTGGCGGGACTCGCTGCTGGTGGTGACCGCCGACCACGGTCTGAACATGACCTTCCGGGGCCAGGCGGACGATCTCCCCGAAACCGGTCAGCCAACCTGGGACAGCCGCGACCTGACCGCAGAGAACGCCGGGGCACTGCTGCCGATCCCGCTGTTCGTCAAGTTCCCCGGCCAGAACGGCGGCCGGACCGAGCGGGCGGAGGTCACCTCGGCCGATATCGCGCCGACCGTTTTCAGGGAACTCGGGATGAATCCTCCGGCCGAAGACCCGCTCGACGGTCGGCCCCTTCAGGAGGAGCGCCCCGCGCGGATCGATCCGATCAGGGCGTTGAGCCGGACCGGCAACCTGAACGTGCCCCGGGAGACGTACAGGGACGCCCGCCGGGAAGCCCGCCTGCTCCGACAGCGGCTGTTCGCCCGCGGCAGCTTCTACGCAACCGGAGGACATCCGGGGCTGATCGGCTCCGCGGTGGCCGACCGGCCCGGTCTGGTCCCGGTGCATGTGCTTGCCGACCGGGGTCCGGCCGGTCCCGACGGCGGGCCGAAGGTCGGCCCCGGACGCTGGCTGTTCCGGCTCGGGGAGAGGCTGCCGGGTCCGGGTCGGGCGGTGGCGATCGCGGTCAACGGGAAGGTTGTGGCCACGGTCCGGCCCTGGTACGACCGCCGCACCGGCGAGTGGACCGCCGGAATCATCCTGCCGGACTCCGCCTTCCGTGCCCTCGGCAACCAGGTAACGGTCCACGCGATCCCGCCAACCCGGTAAGCGAATTCCACCGCAGGGGGGGCGAACTCCGGGTCGACCGCCGCTATCCTGAGGCAAGCCGGATTGAAGGATTTCCGAGAGAGGTCTTGATGGAACTTCACTTGAAACTGCATGCTGAGGACGGGGCGTTCTGGGCTGAGGTCCAGGAGTTGCCGGGGTGCTTCGCTGCCGGCGACACTCTGGAGGAACTCACCGAGTCATTGAACGAGGCGCTCGCTCTCTACCTCGAAGAAGAACCGGTCAACCCGGACAGGATCTCACCGTCGGCACTGGACTTCAGCAGGAGTGAGACCCTGACCCTCAACGCCTGATCGCCGACTCGCGTTTACGGCGGCTTGAGCGCCTGGAACTCACTCCAGGTTGTCGCCCAACGGCATCAGGCGGTTGCCTTCGACCGCGTAGATCCCGATCTCGTTTCGGCCGGGTTTCAGGGTGGCCGGGTCGACCAGGGCGCCGAAACGGTTTGCCGCCTGGAACTCGAACGATCTTGCCGTGCCCCCGATCCTGCCGTTGACCGCGACCGCAACCAGGGTCCCGGGACCGTAGGGCTCAGCCAGCCGGCCGGTCACATCGATCGGCAGTGGTTCCTGTCCCGGATGGACGTCCTGCCAAAGTCCCGGGCTGTCGAGTTCGGCCAGGGTCACGTCCGGCGGTACCGACCGGACTCGACGGCCGATCAGTTCCGGGGCCGGTCCCAGGGTGTAGAGCGGGCCGTCGCCGAGCCGTTCCCGGGAACGGGCGATCGCGGCGTTTCGCTGGGCAATCATCTGCGGAATCCCGATCGAGAGCTCCCGGTCGTCGTTCAGCACATCCTTCACCGTGGCCGGCCGCTTCGGGACCGGCCCCTGCAGCGGCACCCCGTCGAACCGGTAGCCGTCGCTCACCCCGACCGCCCGGGCGATCGTCGGCAGGATGTCGAGGGTGGTGCTGTGCTTGCGACTGATCGTCCCCTGTTGCCGGCCCGGGTACTTGATGAAGAGTGGCGGGTTGGCCACCTCGCCCATCGCCCGCCGATCAACCCGGCGGCGGGCCACCCCGTCACCCTCGAAGGAGATCCCGTGATCGGCGGCCACCACCACGATCGCATCGTCCCAGATGCCCTTCCGCCGGAGGGCTTGTTCCATCCGGCCGAGCAGCCGGTCGGCGAATCCGGCCTGTGTGTACATCCGGGCCTGGGCGGAGGCGATCCCGTCGCTGTCGACCAGCCACCTGTCGTTCTCGGGGTTCCAGAGCACATCGATCGGTGACCAGTTGTAGGTCCGTCCGTCGGCGGTCAGGTGCCACGGCTGGTGGGGCAGGACCAGGTGCATCACGGTCAGGCCCCGACGACTGTCCGGAATCCCCCGGATGAACGATCGGTAACCGCCCGGGTCGGGACCGGAACCGAGCTCCTTCAGGAAGAACCGATCGGTCCGTTCCGACTGCCGGTCACGGCCCGAAAGCCCGAAGTCCTGAAAGGTGCTGCTCACATCCGGCAGCCGGTCGGCCAGCCTCGGGGGCAGGATCAACCTGCCCTCGACGTATCTGAGGTCCGAGAGGAGTGCGGTCAACCGTTCGGTGCGGGACGGTTCGCTTCCGGAGGCCGGGCAGAGCTCCACCGGGCAGAGCGATGTGACCGGTTCCATCGCGTGAACCGGACGGTCCCCGCCGAGCAGGGTGAAGATGTTCTCGGGTTGGTCGCGGGTGGTCGGCAGGGCGTCGTCCGGCGGGTGGCGGCCGGTGAGGATTGCCGGAACCGCCCGTGGGGTGAAAAAGTCCACGGTGGACTGGTTGATGTACCAGGTGGACTGGCGGGCGAGACGGGCGAAGTTGGGGAAGCGCCGCCGGTCGACCTTCCCGGGAGAGGACATCAGGTCGGAGTTGCCGAGCTCGTCGAAGATCATCAGCACCACCGGGCTGTCTCCGCCGCCCCCGGTCCGGGCGATCGCCTCGCTCTCGCCGGGGAAGATCACCTTCGAGGCCGGGCTCGCGAACACGAACAGGACGAGGATCACGACCGGGGCGAGAATCAGGATGTCAAGCAGGTTCCGGAAGAAGTCCAGCCGGTGGGCGGCCCAGGCGAAAAGTGCCCCCGACCCGATGGCGAACAGCAGGATCAGCAGGGTCGGGCTCTCGAACAGCTTCGAGATGACCTCGACGAAGAAGACGGCCGCGATCCCGCCGAGCAGCAGCAGGTGAAGCCAGTTGTAGACGAGCGGACTGAACCGGACCACGATCGCCTCGACCCCCAACAGCAGCAGGGGCGGCAACAGGGTGAAGCCGATCGCGAGAATCAGGACGTCGCCGGGATCGTTGCCCCGGGCGACGAAGAAGTCCGGGTTCCGGCCCAGCAGGTCAAGCAGCGGCTGGACGAAGGCAAGCGCCCAGACGGCGGCCAGATGGCCACCGCCGAGCAGCAGTTCTTTTCCGGTGGGTCGTGCGCCCATCCTGTCCGGATCGTCCGGGCCTTGCTTCCTAGGTCCGGGTCAGGTGTCCACTACGGACTCTGACCCCGAGTTCGACAACCTGGTCCGGGCTTGCGATCGCGAGCCGACCGAGAGCTTCATGCAGCAGGGGATCCTCACCGATCACCGGAGCACCAACTGCCAGTCGGTCACTGATCCCGGTTGGCGCCGAGGTGAGTTCAAGTGCGGTCGGCTGCCCACCACCGGGGTACTGAACTACGGGTCCATCGGGAAGCTGCTCCCCGGACCCACCCTCGACCGCAGGCATCAACTCGATGGCCAGCAGGTCCGCTGCCTTTTCGTATTCGGCTCTCATCGTTTCCCCTTCTCTATCAGAGTAATGATGCGGTCCCTCATCCCTGAGGACGGGTTCGACCGACCGAACGAGGTGACCGATTGAGGTGACCGAACGCGCCGGCCGCATCGCTGCGACGATCCACCCCGGCCAACCAAAATCCCCCAGGGTGGGGCCAACCAGTGTCTAGTACGACACCTGCGGGCCCCACCCAGAGGAGTGACTTGCTGGTGGGGCCGAGAGATATCCCCGGGGATACCTACGGGCCCCACCGGGTTGGTTGTTGGTGAAGTGCCGCCGGCTTTGGAGCCGTTGCCGCCTTTTACGGACCCAGGGGTTCAGGGAGGAACTGTCTCCTCACCAGGGCCAGACGCGTTGCCGGGCGACGAAGATCTGTCCGCCGACTACCCTCCCGGGTGTGAGCGATGAAGTGACTGACGGGGCGGCCCCGGGTTTCCCGGACATCTGGCGGGTGGTTGCCGACAATCCGGGCCCCCTGACCCTGACCGGAACCAACACCTACCTGGTCGGGCGCGACCCCTGCTGGGTGATCGATCCGGGACCGGAGGACGATCGGCATGTCGCTGCCGTGGTTGAGGCTGCCGAGGGGAGGGGCGGGGCCGCCGGGGCGGTCATCTCCCACCATCACGCCGATCACACCGGCGGCATCCCGGCGATCGAGAAACTCGGCATCGAGGTGACCCAGCCGGTCGACGGGGAGCGTTACGGGCCGCTGGAGGCGGTCGCCACCCCCGGGCACGCGATCGACCATTTCTGCTTCTTCGCCGACCTGCCGGAGGGACTGGAGAAACCGGGACCGTCTGTTTCACCGGTGACCTGATCCTCGGCTGGGGATCCCACCTACGTTCCCCGGACGGCGGCTCACTCGCCTCCTACATGGATTCACTCCGGCTGGTCCGCTCCCGGCAGCCGACTCTGCTCTGTCCCGGCCACGGACCCTGGATCACCGCGGCGGGGAGAAGATCATGGAGTACATAAACCACCGTCAGGACCGGGAGGACGCCCTGCTCTCCTGTCTTGATCAGGAGTTCGTTCCCCTGTCGGTGCTCACGAGCTGGTCTGGATCCTCACCGATCACCGGAGCACCAACTGCCAGACGATCACCGACACCGGTTGACGCCGAGGTAAGTCCAAGTGCAGTCGGCTGCCCACCACCGGGGTACTGGACTACGGGCCCATCGGGAAGCTGCTTCCCGGACCCACCCTCGACCACAGGCGTCAACTCGATGACCAGCAGGTCCGCTGCCTTTTCGTATTCGGCTCTCATCGGTTCCTCTTCTCTATCAGAGTAATGATGTAGCTCGGATCGGCTTGGGCAATCACGGCCCAGATGGTCCTGTCTGTGATGGTGATCTCGAATATGGGGATTCCCTTCGGGCCGGCCTCGACCTGCCGATCGAGGTGACCGAACGCGCCGGACGCTTCGCTGCGACGATCCACCCCGCCCGACCACCACCCCGGGGTGGGGCCAACCAGTATCCAATACGACACCTACGGGCCCCACCCGGAGGAGTGCCTTGCTGGTGGGGCCGAGAGATATCCCCGGGGATACCTACGGGCCCCACCGGGTTGGTTTGGTGGCAGCGCCGCCGGCTTTGGAACCGTTGTCGCCTGATATGGACTCAGGGGTTCAGGGAGGAACTGTCTCCTCACCAGGGCCAGACGCGCTGTCGGGCGACGAAGATCTGTCCGCCGACTACCCTCCCGGGTGTGAGCGATGAAGTGAGTGACGGGGAGGCACCGGGATTTCCGGACATCTGGCGGGTGGTTGCGGACAACCCTGGCCCGCTCACCCTGACCGGCACCAACACCTATCTGGTCGGGCGCGACCCCTGCTGGGTGATCGACCCCGGGCCGGAAGACAATGCCCATGTCGAGGCTGTCCTGCGGGCGGCCGGGGAGCGGGGCGGGGCGGCCGGTGCCCTGGTCTCCCACTCGCATGCCGATCACACCGGGGCAGTCCCGGCGGTCGAGGCCCTCGGGATCAAGGTGATCAAGCCGGTCGACGGGGAGCGTTACGGGCCGCTGGAGGCGGTCGCCACTCCCGGTCACGCGATCGATCACTTCTGCTTTTTCGCCGACCTGCCGGAGGGACCTGGAGAAACCGGGACCGTCTGTTTCACCGGTGACCTGATCCTCGGCTGGGGATCCACCTACGTTCCCCCGGACGGCGGCTCACTCGCCTCCTACATGGATTCACTCCGGCTGGTCCGCTCCCGGCAGCCGACTCTGCTCTGTCCCGGCCATGGACCCTGGATCACCGCCGCCGAAGACAAGATCGAGGAGTACATCGACCACCGGCAGGCTCGGGAGGACGGGCTGGTCGCCTGTCTGGAGCGGGGGATCCGTTCACGCATGGAACTGCTGAACGAGGTCTGGTCGGACGTCCCGGAGATCCTGCGCCCGACCGCCGCCGTGGTCCTCGAAGCCCACCTCCAGAAGCTGGAGGCCGAAGGCCGCATTCCCGCCGACCTGGCCGAGTGACCCGAAGGTCAGACGTACCGAAAGGTTACCGGTGGGTCTGAACCGTCTTGGCGCCGAACTCCACCCGGATGCCGTAGTGCAAGAAGGGGGGAGAACCTTGCCACACGGCTTGACCGCCACACGGCCAAGAATCCGACCGGGGCCCCCTCGCATGAGCTTCAAGGGAGATTCCAGGAAGATCCACAGGAAGGCAGAGTCCCAGGGATTTCGAGTGGCTGAAGGCAAGGAGCCGATCCTCTTCTATCCCCATGCAGTCGAGGTCGAACCGGCCTCGGATGAGGCTCCCACTCCCGCCTGACGGCCGTCCGTCTATCCCCGGCCGGAGATCAGGTTGACCGCGGTGGTGAACCTTGAGGGGTGTCCCGTTCTTCGCTCGATCCCGTCGGCCAGCCGGTAGAGCCCGTAGATCGAGCGGATCCCGGCAAGGCGGAACGGTTCTGGCTCCCAGGAGGGGGACTGCCTTCCGACCCAGGGCAGATCGGTCAGGCCGGTCCGGCGCTCCAGCAGCAGGTCGGTGAGGATCCGGCCGGCGAGATTGCTCGACCCGACCCCCTCGCCGCTGTAGCCGCCGGCGTGGGCCAGCCCGGTTTTCGGGTCGGCATCGACGCTCACACACCAGTCCCGCGGCACCCCGATCACCCCGGTCCAGCCGTGCTCGATCCGGCAGTTCCCGAGAGCCGGGAACATCGCGGTCAGCCGCCGTTGAAGCGCCTCGACCGTGGCCGGGCTCACCGTCGCCCCGAAATCCGTTTCCGAACCGAAGCGGTAGGAAACCCCTTCCCGGCCGCCGATCGCGATCCGTCCGTCGGCGGTGCGCTGCAGGTAAACGAACAGGTTCGCCTCGTCCCCGACCGTCTCCATCCCCTCCCAGCCGATCTCGGCCCAGGTCGCATCGTCCAGCGGTTCGGTGACGATCATCGAGCTGGCGACCGGGGCCAGCTTCCGTCCCTGGCCGACCAGTCCCGCGGTGTAGGCCTCGGTCGCCCGGACCACCCAGCGGGCCTTCACCTCACCCCGTTCGGTCACCGCCAGATGCGGCCGGATCTCCCCGACCGGGGTGGACTCGTAGATCCTGACCCCGAGCCTTTCGACCGCCTCGGCCAGGCCCCGCACCAGTTTTGCCGGATGGACCCGGGCGATATCCGGCCGGAAGAGGGCGGAGCGGGCCCCGGCGATCCGCAACCGTTCGCTCAGCTCCCCGGCATCGAGCAGCCGGACGGCGGACCCTTCTGAGCGCGGGTCGTCAAGCGCCGCCCGGGCCGCCTGTCGTTCCGCCTGGGCGTCACCGATCGCCACCATCAGCCCGCCACCCTTGTGGAAATCCGCCTCGATTCTCTCCTCTGCCAGTACCCGGCCGATCTCGTCCACGGTTCCGGACAGCTCCCGGTAGAGCCGCCGTACCGCCTCCGGGGAGCTCCCCTTCTCGTAAACCTCAGGCCGGCCCTCGCAGAGCCCCATCACCCAGCCGCCGTTTCGGCCCGAGGCCCCGAACCCGGCGAAAGCGGCCTCGATCACCGCGATCTCAAGCGAAGGCTCTGCCCGTTTCAGGTACCAGCCGGTCCAGAGACCGGTGTAACCGGCCCCGACGATCGCCACATCCACCTCGACCGGTCCCGGCAGCGGCTCCCGCGGAACCGGCGCCCCACCCAGTGAACGCTGCCAGAAGCCAAGCTCCCCGATCCGGGTCGGTCCGGCCCCGGGATCCCGGGCACCGGGTCTCCGGGGTGGATTTCCGCCGCGGACCATTCGTACACTCGATCAGGGATCGGGCCGCCGGTCAAGTGGCAGCTCCGTTCGGAAGGCATCCGGAGGCCCTGAGAAATAGCATCGTTCCCATGAAGACGCTGATCACCGGGGGCGCCGGCTTCATCGGCTCCCATCTGGCCGACGGACTGCTCGAACGTGGCGACGAAGTGACCGTGTTCGACAACCTCTCCTCCGGCAAGGAGAAGAACCTGACCGGCGCCCTCGAACAGGGGGCGAGGCTGCTGGTGGGGGACATCAACGACCCGACCGCCCTGGCCGGCGCGATCGGCGAGGCGCAGCCGGAGGTCATCTTCCACCTCGCCGCCCAGGGCGAGGTGCGGCGTTCGATCGAGGAACCTGTGTTCGATGCGACCGCCAACGTGGTCGGAACGGTCAACGTGATCGAGGCGGCCCGGGTGGCCGGGGTCAGGCGGATCGTCTTCGCCTCCTCCGGCGGGGCGATCTACGGTGAGGGCTCGGACCTGCCGATGCCGGTGGTCGAGTCGTCACCGCTGGCTCCGCTCTGTCCCTACGGTCAGAGCAAGCTGGGCGGGGAGGGATACCTTGACCTCTACCGCCGGATGTACGGGCTGAGTTCGGTCGCACTGCGGTTCGCCAACGTGTACGGGCCACGCCAGAACCCGAAGGGGGAGGCCGGGGCGGTGGCGATCTTCGGGGAGCTCCTGCTTGCAGGCCGGGCACCGATCGTCTTCGGTGACGGCACCCAGACCCGGGACTTCATCTACATCGATGACCTGGTCGAGGCCATTCTCGCGGCTTCGATCGCCGATCTCGAAGGACCATTGAACCTGGGGACCGGGGTCGAAACCAGCCTGCTGGAGCTTCTGGAAGCCCTCGCGGACGCGGGCACGACCCTGAACGGTGACCGGCCCGCGGGTAGTTTCGACCCAACCTTCGACGAGGCCCGGCCGGGTGAGGTGAAACGGATTGCGGTGAACCCGGCCAGGGCAGGCGAGTTGCTCGGCTGGAGCCCGTCCACCGGACTCCGTGACGGGCTCGAACGCACCTTGCGGGCGCTGTAGAACCGGGATGAACCGCCGCAAACTGATCGAGATGTCCCCGGAGGAGATCCTTCGGTTTCTCGAGCGGGAGCGGGTTGCGGTGGTCAGCAGCATCGGCCCTCGAGGCTGGCCCCACTCGATGCCACTCTGGTATGTGGTCCGGGACGGCAACATCTGGTCCTGGACCTTCCGCAAGTCCCAGAAGGTGAGGAACCTCGAACGCGACCCGCGGGCGACCGTGTTGGTCGAGGCCGGTGAGGAGTACGCCGAGCTCCGTGGGGTCCAGTTTGAGGCGGAAGCGATCTTCCATGACGAGCCCGACCTGATCCTCGAGTTTGCCGGAGCGCTGGTCCGGCGCTACGCCCCGGCCGGGGGAGAACCGTCCCCGGAGACGCTGGAAGCGTTCCGCGCCCAGGCCCCGAAACGCACGGTGATCGAGTTCGCACCCCGTCGCACGGTCAGCTGGGATCACCGCAAGCTCGGCGGGACCTACTGAGCCGGTGGGTACGGCCCGTGAGACGGGGGTGAAGGAGGCCGGGGAGACCGGCCCGCTGCTCCTGACCGGACGCCGGGCGTTCCTGGCCTGGGCCGAGCTGACCGGTTTCTGGGCCATCGTTTTCAGTCAGCAGTCGTTCCAGCGGATTGCCTCCGGTCCGGAGGCCTACACCGCGGTCGGCGCCGACCGGCTCGACGTTCTCCTGGTCATTGTCCTCGTTGCACTGCTGCCGCCCACCGTTGCCTGGCTGGTGGAGATCGCGATCTGGCGGCTGGGTTCCGGCGAGGCCGCCCGGATCTTCCACGCGGCTCTTTTCGGGGCGACGCTGGCGGTTTTCTACTGGCAGTTCGCGGTCGGGAACGGACTCCCGGCCGTGGCCCGATTCCTTCCGGCGGTCCTCCTGCTGGCGGGCGGTTGTCACCTCTACCTGCGGGCCAGGGTGGTCAAGCAGTTCGCCGAGCTGCTTTCCCTGGCGACCCCGATCGTGATCGCCGTGTTCTGCCTGACCTACCCGACCATCGATCAGCTTCTGCCGCAGAGGGACCCGCAACCGATCGCCCGGATCAAACCCGACACCCCGGTGGTGATGGTGGTCTTCGACGAGTTCCCGCTCGACAACCTGCTGAACCAACGCGGCAGCATCGACTCGCGGCTCTTTCCCGAGTTTGCCCGGCTGGCCGAAAGCTCCACCTGGTATTCGCAGGCCCGGGGGGTCGCCCCCCAGACCCTGCTCGCCCTGCCGACGATCATGACCGGCAGCCTGCCCGACCCGGATCCGGAGGACCCGGTCGATCTGCCGGTTCCCTCCCCACGGAACTTCCCGGACAACCTCTGCGGACTGCTGGCCGAGGGCGGATACCGGCTGCACACCAGGGAAACCATCACCGAGTTCTGTGGCAGCCGGAACGCCCGAATCAGCCGGTTGACAAAGCTGGTCACCCGCTCGATGGTGCCGGGGGTGATCCCTCCCGGCAACCTGTTGCCACGGATCGGCACCGAGCTGAACACCCGGCTGCCGGAACCGATCAGCGATGCCTTCGCCGGACGCAAGGAGGATCTCGACCGCTTCATCGAAGGGATCGACCGGAACCCCCGGACCTTCAACTTCATGCACTCCGTACTGCCACATCAGGCCTGGATGTATCTGCCCGACGGCGCCACCTACATGCCGGATCTCCGGCTCGGCCTGCGGACCTGGTCAAGACCCGCCCGCGAGCGGGCCTTTCAGCAGGTGATGATCCAGACCTCCATGGTGGACCGCAAGATCGGCCGGCTGATCGCGCGAATGCGGTCAGCCGGGATCTGGGACCGATCGCTCTTCATCGTGACTGCGGATCACGGCATCGATCTCAGCTTCGGGAACCGCCCGGTCGGCCGGATGACCGCGAACGACATGCGGAGTCTGGTCCGGGAGAGTGCCGGTGCGATCCTTCCGGTTCCGCTGTTTGTGAAGTTTCCGGGACAGAAGCGTGGCCGGATCGACCGGGCCGAGGTCACCTCGGCCGACCTCGCCCCGACGATTCTCGGTCAGCTCGGGGTGACCCTGCCGGACCGGACGGGAGTGGATGGCCGTCCGCTCGGCGAGGAGCATCGTGATCCCGCCGGACCGGTGGTCGCCTACGATGAAAATGGGCCGGTGCGGACCTCGCGTCGGCAGTACAACCGGGTCCGGCGGCAGGCCCAGGCCCTCCGTGACCGGCTGTTCGGGAACGGCAGCTTCTACGCCCTCGGAGGCCACCCTGAACTGATCGGCCGCCCGGTGGCTGTGGAGACCCGACTGACCCCGCTCCCGGGCCCGGTGCTCGGCTCCCCGACCGGTACCCCGGGCGATCCGAAGACGTTTGCCGGGAGATGGGTCTTCCGGACAGACCGTCCGACCGACCCCCGGGCAGCGGTGGCGATCGCGGTCAACGGGAAGATCGCGGCAACGGCCAGGCCAATGTTCGACCCGGAAAGCAGCGCCTGGACGGTCGGCACCGTCCTGCCGGACACGGCCTTCTCCACCGGGGCAAACGAAGTCAGGCTCTACGCGATCGGCTGAGCTCACCCGGCCGGATCCGGGGTGGCGTCACCGGTCGGGTGAGTCAGGTCGGTCCCCGGCGCTGCCCGGAGGTCTCCGGGCAACCAGGAAGAGTGATCCACCGAACCGGGGGTTCCACCCGCGGCGGAGGAAGAACTGCTCGACCGAGAGCAACCGGTCAAGCGACCGGTTGATCGGCGGCGGCAGTTCGAGGTCACCGAGCGGGTCGTTGCGACGGGCCGGGCGGACCACGTAGCCGATCCGTGACAGGACCATGAGCGGCAGGGTCAGGGTCATGAAGGAACCGACCCGGAGAACCTCGAACCCGGCATCGTTCACCCGCTCGACGAGCTCCGGCCGCCGGTATCTCCGCTGGTGGTGGGCGTACTCGTCGGCGGCACTCCAGAGCCACGGATGCTGCGGCACCGAGAGCAGGAGTCCCCCACCCGGTTTCAACGCATCGAACATTCCCCGGAGGGCGGTCGGGTCGTCCTCGATGTGCTCCAGCACGTCGAAGCAACCGACCACATCGAACTCCGCTGCCGGCGGAAGATTGGCCGCATCCGTCTCGACGATCGGCACTTCGGGCAGCCTTCGGCGAGCGATCTCCGCACCCTCCGGGAACGGCTCGATCCCTTCAAGCTCAAGGGCGGGAAATGCCTCACGCATCCCGAGAAGAACGAATCCGGTTCCGCACCCGACCTCGAGAAAGCTCTCGGCGTCGGGGAAGTGCCGTCGGAAGAGCCACTCGATCAGCCGGTTGCGCGAACGAAACCAGAACGACCGGGCTTCGATCCGTTCAAGCCGGCCAAAGGCCGCAGCTTCGTACGAGTCGGCTGATTCATGACTTTCGGTGGAACCCGGGTTCATCGCAGGCGAGCATAGACTCCTGCCGACGGGTTGGATCACCAGTTGGCACGGGAATGAAACTCAGGAGCCGGGAACACCATCTTCAAGAAGTGATCGCGTCGGGTCGACCGGTCCGGAAGCCGGAAGAGCCTTGACTGGAGTTGACCGGGTCAGCGCCGTGGTCCCCGTCTTCAATAGCGAGGCGACCCTGCCGGAGCTCGTCCGGAGGCTTGACGCGACCCTCGGATCGAACTACCCGGACTGGGAAGCGATCCTGGTGAATGACGGGAGCGCCGACGGAAGCTGGGGTGTGATCGAGGCACTCGTCGAGCAGAACGAGCACCTGGTCGGGATCGATCTCGAACGGAACGCCGGCCAGCACAATGCCCTGCTGGCCGGGATCCGGGCGGCCCGAATGGATGTGACCGTCACCCTGGACGACGACTTGCAGAACCCGCCGGAAGAAATCCCGAAACTGGTTGAAGAGGTTGCCGCCGGCTGGAAGGTCGTCTACGGGAAACCGGTGTCGAAACGGCACGGCCGGTTTCAGAACTGGTCCGGCCGGCTGGTGGGTGGGTTGCTCGGCAAGCTCGGCGGGAGCTCGGCCCCGATGGTGAGCAGCTTCCGTGCCTTTCGCACGGACCTCCGTCGGTCCTTTGACTCCTACGACGGGCCGGATGTGTCGATCGACAGCCTGCTCTCCTGGGCAACCGAATCGGCCACCACGGTTCCGGTCGAGCATCACGATCGGGCCCGCGGCAGATCCGGGTACTCGCTCCCGGGACTGGTCAGGCACGCGGTGATCATGATCACCGCCTTCAGCAATGCACCGCTCCGGATCGCGACCACCCTCGGCTTTCTGGTTACGGTCTTCGGGGTCGGGGTGCTTGCCTTCGTGCTGCTTCACGTGGCGATCGAAGGGGGCAGTCCTCCGGGGTTTCCGTTCCTGGCCTCGATCATCTCGATCTTCGCCGGGGCACAGCTCTTTGCGCTCGGGGTCCTCGGGGAGTATCTGGCCCGGATGCACGTCCGGGTGATGGGGAGGCCGAGCTACGTCGAGCGAACCCGGATCGATCACCGCGAGGGCGTCCGCGAGGCAGCAGCCGAGAACGCCGTCGGTCTGTCGCAGCCACCCCGGAGGCTGGACTGGGACAGCGACTTCTGGGGGTTCGGGGTGGCCCGGGTGGAGCCGGAGGTGATCGCCGCAAGCGGTCGCGGCGAGCTCGGACTCTGGTTGGAGGAGAACGACATCAGGTGTGCGTTCCTGCTGCTCGATGCGGACGACGCCGATACTGCCCGGGATGCCGGGAGGCTCGGATTCCGTTACGTCGACACCCGGATGACGATGGGTTTTCCCGGAGGGCGGCAGTCCGAGGCGAGGACCGAGCGAGGGGCTGACGTGGTTGTCAGGGAGGCCGAACCGGAGGAGCGGGAAGCGGTCATGCGGATGGCGTCAGGCTCCTTTCGGCAGAGCCGATTCCGGTTCGACCCGAAGTTCCCGGCAGATCGGGCCCGGATGATCCACGGGGAGTGGGTCGTCCGGGGTTTCGAGACTCCGGATCGCCGGGTCATGGTTGCCGAGGCGGCCGGTGGTCTGGCCGGACAGATGGTGCTCCACGAACCGGAGTCGGGGTCGCGGACGGTTGAGTTGATCGGCGTCGTCGATCCTGCCCGTGGCTCCGGTGTCGGGTCGGCGCTGCTGGAGGAAGCGAAGCGTGGAGTCGAAGGTGACGGCAGGGTTGAAGCCGTCACCCAGGGCCGAAACATCCCGGCGCTCCGCATGTACGAGCGATCGGGATTCCGGACCGAGAAGAGTCAGGTCTGGTACCACCTGTGGGTGTAGCTGCGTCCGACCCCGACGGAGCCCCCGAAGTTCCATTCAATCGTGCGGCGCAGACCGGGGCTGAGCTTGCCCGAATCGGGGAGGCGATTCACGGCGGGCATCTGGCTGCCGACGGCCCGTTCACCAAGGTCTGCTCCGAAGCGCTCGCGCGCAGACTCGACTCTCCGGTGCTCCTGGTTCACTCATGTACAGCCGCGCTTGAGATCGCCGCCCTCCTGCTGGACATCCAGCCCGGGGACGAGGTGATCCTGCCCTCCTACACGTTCGTATCGACGGCCAACGCATTCGTGCTGCGTGGCGCGGTACCGGTGTTCGTCGACGTCCTTGACGACACCCTCAACATCGATCCCGACCGGGTCGAGTCGGCAGTCACCGACCGGACCCGGGCGATCGTCCCGGTCCACTACGCCGGGGTCGGCTGCGACATGAAGACGATCCTCGGGATCGCCGGAGAACACGGACTGGAGGTGATCGAGGATGCGGCACAGGGCCTTGCGGCCAGTCGCGACGGAGTGCCATTGGGAACGACCGGAAGGCTGGGGGCGCTCAGTTTTCACGAAACCAAGAACGTCACCTGCGGCGAGGGGGGCGCCCTGATCGTGAACGATCCGACTCTCCTGGACCGGGCCGAGATCATCCGTGAAAAGGGGACGGATCGCAGCCGGTTCTTTCGCGGAGAGGTCGACCGGTACACCTGGACGGACATCGGTTCCTCGTTCGCGATGAGTGAGATCGCTGCCGCCTTCCTCTCCGCCCAACTGGAGAAGGCGGACGAACTCACCGCCCGGCGCCTCGCGATCTGGTCCCGCTACGACGACGCCTTCGCGGACCTGGAGCGGGACGGCTACCTCCGTCGACCGATGATTCCCTCGGCCTGCCGCCACAACGCCCACATGTACCAGCTCAGACTCGGTGACACCGGGCGACGGGATGCCCTGATCTCGGATCTCGGAGCGAGCGGGATCCACGCCGTGTTTCACTACGTTCCGCTTCACAGTTCGCCGGCCGGCCGGCGTTACGGACGCTGTTCCGGGTCGATGGATGCGACCGACGCCGCTGCGGGAGAACTGGTGCGGCTGCCGATCTGGAGCGAGCTGGAGCCGGAGACGGTCGAGCGGGTGATAGTTGCGGTTCAGGGGTTCTTCGGTCGTTGAGAATCAATGCCGCCTTCCGGGTTGACGTGAGCGGTCGCCCGGTGGATCGCCCCGCAGTTGATCGGTGCGTCCCCGTCAGCCGGAAGGGCGTTCCGCAGCTTCGTCCGGCGCGCCGGCGAGAGGGGGACGGCGGAAAGGTCGAAAACCGCGATCCGGGAGTCGCCGCTTCGCAGCGGGCGAGATCCCGTCGCCGCCTGTGCCGCGGTGAGGATCTGACGGCTCTGCCCCGGGCGGTAACCGGCCAGATCGATCCAGAGTCCGGCATAGCCCCAGGCCGTGATCACCGGCACCAGCTCCCGAACCGGAAGATCCTTGACGCAGGCCCCGAGGTCCGCTGACCGCCCCTTCATCGCGCCGTAGCTCCAGCGAAGGTCATCCGAATGGATGAACCCCTTCATCGGGTCGTAGTCGGCCATCGTGCCGGGCAGGGGCCAGGCCTCCGGGTACTTCAGGTACGGGATCTGGAAGATCATCGATCGGTCGGGGAAGTGGGTCTCGACCCGCTTCACGAAGGCCGCATCCTCCGAGTACATCCGTTCGAGTTCCGGATGGTTGAACTGGTTGGGCCAGCGGGCCGGAGTCTGATCCCACACCCCGAACATCAGGATCAGCCCGATGGCCCCGAAGCTGAGCAGACTGCCTCGCTTCATCCGACGGAGCCGTTCGTCCAGCCGCGACCACAGCGAAACGAAACCGATCAAGGCGAAGAACCCGACGAAAATCGACATCCGGTTCCAGCCGCGAATCTCCGGCATCACCAGGAGCGAGAACAACACCGAGATCCCGCCGATCGTGGCGATGATGAAAGCCATCAGGGTCGCCACGCCGGCCTGGCGTTCAACGGCGGCCCTCGTTCCAGAGGCCCCCCTTGATCCGGACAGAACCACCAGGAGGATCCAGACGAGACCGATCGTGCCCAGTAACCCCAGGGACTGGGCATCTCCACTCGAGGCGATCGAGATGTCGAGATACTCTGCCTTCAGCTCGGCGAGTGGCTCCAGGCGGTGGTTGGTCGCCGGCAGGACAAGCTGGGCCAGGCTCATCCCGTAATGCTCGCTTTCGGCAACGGTCCGCTCGGCGACCTCCCGGTTGCTGCCGTGATCGGCCTGATAGATCAGTGCCGGGAGATAGCCAAGCAGCAGCACCACCCCGATCAGTACGGCCGCGGCAAGTCCATGGCCGGAGGCGCGGCGGCGGTCCGGGGAGATCAGCGACACGAGCGAGGCGAAAAGCAGCAGGCCCGCCGCCATCGCCGAGTAGTAGACCCCGCTCAGTCCGACCACCACGCAGATCACGATCACGCTCGTAAGCCGCCACCGGCTGCCGGTGCGGGTCAGGAACGGAGTTCCGTTGAGGACCTGGAGGACCATCCAGCAGGCCAGCGGCACAATGAAGTAGGCGGACAGGTTCAGGTGCGACTCACCGCGCCAGAAGTGGTAGGGCAGAAGCGCGAAGAGAACCCCGCCGGTCAGGGCCATCCGTCGTGAGATCCCGATCGAGTGCATCGCCCACCAGGCAGCCGCCCCGGTCAACGGAAAGCCGGCGAGCCAGACCAGATTGACCACTACCGCCGGGTTGTCGGTCCAGACTCCGGGCACCCGGAGCATCAGGAGATCGAGCAGGTCCCCCGGGTAGAAATCAAGGGCCTGTTGACCGAACGGTGCTCCCACCGCGAGGTTGGTGAACAGTCCGCCGTGGTCGATGATCGCTTTGGCCCGGCCCAGCGAGAAAACCGAGTCCCAGTAGTACTCGAACGGAATGTCGAGGCGGGCGTTCCAGAACTTGGCCGAGACCAACCCTAGCGCGAGCGCAATCAAGGCCGCGAGCGAGCAGCTCAGAACTGATTTGGCTCGATCCCCGGCGAAGATGGGCCGGATCGTATCCGGATCGACGGCACACTCGCCCTGGTCCGGGGTCCTGCGAACCTGGTCGGTCAGGTTGGTTGAAGATCCCGGTCAGGTTGGGTCGGCGGACTCTCTCGGCGGTTGTCCAACGTGGCGTTTGGTCGCGTCTGAGTCGAAAGGCCTCCGAGCGCATCCCGAAGCGCGGTCGCCCAGGGCCGATCGGACTCGAGCAGACCTTCATGTCTTTCTCGTGCTCTGCAGGCGAGGTCACGTCGGATCGACGGGTTGGTTCTGATCTCCGAGATCAGCTTCGCCAAAGTGTCCTCGTCACCCGGTGCGAAGTAGATGGCAGCACTATCCCCGGTTTCGCGGTGGGGAGGGATGTCGCTGGCAATCGTCGGCAGGCCCGCGGCCAGCGACTCGGCAACCCCGAGCCCGTAGCCCTCGTATCGGGAAGGGTTGATCGTGGCGACCGACCCCCGGTAAAGCAGGAGCAGCTCCTCGTCGGGGATCCAGCCGGCGAACCGGACCCGGTCGGCCACACCGAGGGTTTGAGCCTGTGCCAGCAGCTCGTCGCGGAAGGCCGGATCACTTTCACTGTCTCCGACGCAGACCAGTTCGATTCCGGCCCCGTCGGTCCCGGCCTTGGCCAGAGCGGCAATGGCGGTATCCAGACCCTTGTACCGGCGCAGGGCCCCGACCACCAGGAACCTGGCCGGGTTGGTTTCGATCAGCTCGGTGGGGACCGGCTCGATCCCGGCCGGCTGCTCGGCGATGATCTCTACCGGACAGTCGAACCGGAGATGGCGTTCGATCTCGTCCCGGGAGAACTCGCTGATGGTGATGATCGAGTCCGCCCGGGCCGCACCTGACCTCATCACGATCCGGTAGTAGATGGCCTCGAGTCGACTGGCGGCAGAGTCGGGTGAGGCCAGACGCCTCACATCGTGGATCGCGAGGATCAACGGTGATCGGCCCCAGAGCGGGGCCTGATCGCCGGGACAGAACAGAACGGTGGAGGCTCCGGTCGTGAACGGGGCAACGAGGTTCTCGAACAGGATCCGCCGGACCCGTGGACGGCTGGATCTGATCGGGGTGTGGAACACGGTTCCCTCCGGGAAGGAGGAGGAGAGGCTTTCCCGGACGTCGCGGGCGCAGCGAACCTCGACCGGGAGATCCAGTGGATGCTGTTTCAGACTCTCGCCGATCTCGGCGACCCGTCGGCCGATCCCGGAGAACTTCGGCGCGACCTGGAGGGCGTCGACCAGGATGCGTTTCGGCCGGGGATTTCTTCGAAGGCCCAGACCTCGTGAGTAGATGAGCAGCGGAACCACCCAGCCGGCGCTGAAAACAAGGGCGTTGGCCAGGTCCCCCCGGACAAGCTCGAACAGGACCCAGAAGATGGTCGCGGCGACGATCGGTTCGACCAGCGGCGGAGCCCGTTCGGCCAGACGACGGTCGGCGAGGACGCAGCCGGCACCGACCAGTCCGAGAATCAGGATCACTCCGATCGGGCCGAAGTTGTAGTCCGACTCGGCAATCAGCGGAGTGGCGAAGGAGACATCAAATTTCGCGGCTTCGGGGAAGGCTCTCCGGGTGAACTCGGCCCCGAACCCCTGGCTCTTTTCCGGGTAGATCGACCGGGGGACCGGTTTGGCGACCAGGGCCAGGAACGAGTTGGGGATGTCCAGCTCGGAACGGTTCTGGGCGACCAGGCTGGTCCAGCTGAAACTGGCGATCTGGCTGGAGTAGAGGTCCCGCCACTGGTCCGGCTGCACCCGTTCGATGAAGCCCTTCGGGGTGATCTGCCCGGTTCCGCTGGCTTCGTTCCGGACCGCCTGGGTGAGCCCGATGAAGACCACCCCGACCGCGATCAGGGCGGCGGTCTTCTTGATGCCGATTACACGGTTCCCGAGGAGGATCGCGAGCGCCATCACGCCAAGCGCGATCAGGAAACCGCGCTGGCCGGTGGGAACCAGAAGAGCGATGTATGCGAGCGCAGCCGTTGTCGGAATCATGAGCTGCCGTACCGTCGCCTGGCGACCAATCAGACCCTGAACCCAAAGGGCAAAGCCAGGTACGGCGAAGGTCGCGACCACGAGCAACCAGGTCCCGCCGATCCAGAACGACTTGACGCTGGCGAAGAGGTCCTCGACCGGAAGCTGGGTCAGGATGAATCGAACCAGCGCGCCGGCCACCCCGAGGAACCCGATGAAGACAAGCTGCTTGCCGATTCGCTCGATCTCCCCGGGGCGTCGTCTGAGCCGATCGCCGGGCGACCGGAGCAGGACTGCGGCCGCAAGTGCTGCAAGCATCGCGGCGAGGCCGCCGAGCCCGGTGACCTTCGCCGCGTAGCGGAAGCCTGCTTCGGAAACCCGGCTCTCGATTCCCTTGGCCGGTGTGGATGCCTTGACCTGTTCCGCGTTCAGCGTCTTGGCCCGCGCGTTCGAGGTCTCGATCGGTTCCGGAATCGAGACCGCGGCCGACAGGCCGCAAAAGACCACCAGGATCACCCCGAGGATCGCCGGCATAGCGAACCGGCGGGAGGCACCGAGGCAGCTTGCGGTTAGCAGCGAGAACCCGGCGACCAGCATCCACGCCCTGGCCACCGGTTCCAGTCCGAGGCCGGCAAGCGAGGCGATCAGAACCACGGCAGCGCCTGCCCCACCGACACCGATCCGGGCGTAGCTCGGTCTGATCGGAGCCTCAGCCACGGGACACCGTCCGGACCAGGCATTCGGCGACGTCGGTCCCGGGGTTGGTCGTGGTCCGGTCCCGCATCAGCATTCGACCGTCCTCGACCAGTTTCCGGCGGGCCGGTTCGTCGTCAAGCAGATCGAGCAGCAGTAAGGCAAGCCGGTCGGCATCTCCGGGCGCGATACGCCAGTTTGCCGGCCATACGTCGCAGAGACCGTCGACCGAGGAGGCCACTCCCGGAACCCCGGCCGCAAGCGCCTCCAGGGCGACCAGGGGCAGACCCTCGAAGCGTGACGGAATCGCGATCAGATCGATCGCCGAAAGCACCGCCGCAATATCGGCCACCCGGCCGAGGAAGTGGAAGTTGCGGGCCAATCCCATCCTGGAGACCATGTCCTCGATCCGAGCCCGATCCTGACCGTCGCCGACAACGACGAAGTCGAGATCGCTGCGTTCCCGGCTCATGCGGGCCGCCGCCTCGACGAAGGTGTCGTGTCCCTTCTGTTTGGCAGTCAGCCGTCCGATGATCCCGATCAAACGAGGCTTGGGGGGGAGATCGAAGTGATCTCGTGAACGGGCGCTGTCGACTGGTTCAATCCGGGGCAGGGGCGTACTGAACACATTCAGCTCAGTGCCTTGGGGGCGCCACTGTTTGCGGTAGCGATTGCCTGCCTCGTCTGAAAGGAGCAGGATTGAGTCGAGTCTGGAAACGGCCCGCCGGGCGAGGGACTCCCTCAGCCTTCCCAGCCGGAACCCGAGTTCCCCCATGGTTCCGCTGATGTGCATCAGACCTACTACCGGAACCCCGGTTCCTCGAACCAGAAGCGGGGTGGCACCGTACTCGGCACTGGGCAGATTGAGGAGGACCACATCGGCTCCGCTCTGGTGGAGGACCGTCTTGATTCGTCGTCGTCGAAAGGGGTTGTACAGATCGAACGCTGCGAGCGGGAGTCTCTGAACCGGCACATCGAAGTCCGGCAGCGCACCAGTTGCTTCGGTGAATTTCGAAGTCAGTTCCACGTTCCTCCGCGGAGCTGTAAGGGAAAGCCCAAAACGCTCGTCTTCCGGCCAGGTTGCGCAGCAGATCACAGAAGGGAGCGACATCAGTGCTGAGATCGACTCGGCCCCCGAGAAGATCGCGCTGTCGGCATACGCGAGCACCCTGATCTGCCTGCCTGTCCCAAGCACGGGGGCATCATCTCAGGATTGTTCCGCGGGTTGCCGCCGGTTCACGGTCGGCTTTCGTATGCTCGCTGGCTGATGCTCGCTGCCTCACTGCGAAAACTCCGGATGCCGCCCGACACGTTCGAGCGGCACTCCCTGATCGCCACACTCGGCGGGGAGCCACAGACCGTGCTGGACGTTGGCGGAATCCAGGGAGAGCTGGGCCTCTTCCTGCCCGATGCGGAGATCACCACGATCAACATGGCCGGGGAGCGGGCCGATCTCGTCTTTGATGGTGACACCCTGCCGTTTCCGGACCGCAGTTTTGACCTGGCCGTGAGCCTGGACGTGCTTGAGCACATTCCCGGACCGGAGCGGGCGAGGCATTTCGCGGAGCTCGCCAGGGTCGCAAGCAGCAAGGTGATCATCTGCTGTCCGCTCGGGGGGGCGGATCATGTGGCGGCTGAACAGGCGTTGGCGGACTGGTATCTGGAAACAACCGGGGAGGACCACCGGTTCCTGCGCGAACATCTGGCGATCGGACTGCCGACCGAGGACGAACTGGGGAGGCTTGCGGCAGGTCTGGGGTTGCCGTACCGGATCAGGTTCCACGGTGACTTCCGTCGCGCGAACCGGGCCTTTGAGGCAAGCACCATGCTCCGGGCGAGGCCCGGTCCGCGATCCGGGGTGAACTACGCTCGGGTCCGGTTCGACCCGCGCCGCAGCCTGAGACTCGACGCCGAGAGTCACGGTCACACCAACCGGGCCTTCGTCGAGCTCGATCCCGGCGCCGGACCAGCCGGGCCGTGAGCGACCCGCCGCTCGACTCCCCGGTGGATCCCGCACCGACGGAGGCATCGGGGGAAACCCCGCTCCGGCAGCAGGCGATCCGGGGGGCCTCGCTCCTCAGCGTGCGCCAGCTCCTGGTCGGCCTGGTCACCGTCGGCGGAATCGTCGGCCTGCCGCTGCTGCTCACCCCGGCCGAGTTCTCGCTTTACGGATACGTGAACACGGTGGTGCTGGTCGGGGCGGCGGTCGGCGATCTCGGCCTGGGGGCGTACATCATCAGCCACGCGATCAGGGATCGGGATCTGGAACGCAGCTTCGCGCTTCAGCTCACCTTCTGGACGCTGACCAGCGCCCTGGTGATCGGTGTCTCGATGGTCGGCGACCCGTTCGGTTTTTCGCCCGTCACCACCGGGCTGCTGGTGCTCTGCCTGCTGCTCTTCTCGCTTCAGGCCCTGCCGACCGCCCTGCTGGAGAAGGAGATGCGTTTCGCCCGGATCTCGGCGATCGAGGTGGTCCAGCGGGTGCTCCTGGTCGGGATCGCGTTGGGACTGGCGGCGTTTCACCCGACCGAGTGGTCGATTCCGCTGGCGGCGGCGGTCGCCGCCCTGATCGGCTATCCCGCTTTCCTGATCGCGGCCCGCTGGCGCTGGCGCCCGAGGCTGGGCGGAGGCGAGCCGGTGTTCCGGGGGTTTGCCTCTCACTGGTGGCAGATACGGATCGCTTCGCAGGCCGCCTATGCGGCCTACCCGCTTCTCGGCGGCCTGCTCTTTTCGGCCACCGAGGTCGGGTTGATCGTCTGGGCGCTGGCGGTCACCTCGATCCCGGCGTACTTCGCGCCGATGGTTGCCCGGGCGACCTTCCCGGCCCTCTCCCGGGCGGAACCACTCGAACGGGCCCCCATCTTCAGCCCGCTCCTGCGGGGGCTCCTGGTGATCGGGATGCCCCTGATCGCGGCCCTGCTGGTCGCCGCCGAACCACTGACCGCCGGAATCTTCGGGTCAGATTGGATCGACGCGGTGCCCCTGCTGCGGCTGGAGTCGATCACGACCGTTCTCGGAATCGCGACCAGCTCGGCCATCCCCTTCGTGTTCCTCACGACATCGCCCCGGAACGTCAAATGGATCTGCGTGGGAAACACCCTGGCGATCGTCGCACTCGGGGTCGTCCTTGCTCCGGCGGCCGGGTATCTCTCGATCTCGATCGCGACGATCGCCTCGACCTCGGTCATGTTGGTCCTCTTCGACCGTATGCTCCGGCGCCGGGTTGGCTACAGCCTGATCCGCGACATGGTCCCGGCCGCGGCGGGACTTGCCATTGCCGTGGTTCCGGGGTTCGGGCTGCTTGCGCTCACCGGATCGACCCTGACCGGCGGGATCCTCGCCGGTGCGGTTGCCGCCGCTCTGCAGGTTGCCGTCACCTATCTGCTGGGAGGCGGGATCAGTCCGCGCGCGGTGCTGGAACAGATGCGGGGCGGCAGTGAGGGTCCCGCCGCCACTGCCTGAACGAGGCGACTATCTGCGGACCGCCAGGTAGGTGAAGCTCGACCAGGTCGGGACGGGTTCATCCTCGGCGATGCAGCGAACCAGCTCGAGACCGCTGGACTGGATCAGTCCCGCCATCTCGTCCCGGTCCAGCCCGTACATCTCCATGGTGGCCCGACCACCGGGCGAGAGGCTTGAACGCCAGCGATGTACCGTCCGGCCGATCCTTCCGCGAACCCTGAGTACGGCGGTCCTCCTGCGGTCGGGGACCTGGAGAACGAGAATGCCTTTCGGCCCGGTGAGCCGGGAGAGTTCCAGGATGTACCGGCGGGCCAGAGTCGGTTTCATGTGCTGGAGGGTGATGTAGGAGATCACCAGGCTGAAGTCCGGGTCCGGGAAACGGGACAGTCCGGCGACGGTATTCAGATGAAAGCGGACCTCACCGGGTGGTGGGACTTCCAGCACGTTCAGATAACGCCGCGCATGATCCAGCATCGGTGCGGAGATGTCGACAGCTTCCACCCGGTTGAAGTGTTCTGCCAGCGGGAATGTGAGTCTTCCGACCCCGCAACCGAAATCCAGGGCCCGGTTCGGGATGACTGTGAGTCCCGCCCCATCGATGATCTCGAGCACCCTTGCGATTCTTTCCTTCCCCGAGTGAAAGAAGGCCTGCTCGTCCCACGGGCGCTCCCGATCCGGGACGAAGATCGCAGGCAGATACGCCTCGGTTCCGAGGGCTTCCCAGGTATGTCGCAGCTGGTCGATTCCCTTCGCCACACTCACAGCCAGTGACGATAGCGGCGCCGTCGAACCGTCCGGGTGGGCCGATCGTCAAGTCGGTTCAGTCGGCCTTGCGACCGGTGACCAGAAAGTTCGAGCTCATCGATCCCGGGGCCGGCACCCGGGCTCCCGGTGGGAACCGGCGGTCGACCCACTCGGCAATCGAGTTGAGGGTGAGCAGCATCAACCGCCCGATCAGCTTCCCGGGGAGCCTCTGGCCGAGCTCATCCACGTACTGGGCGGCAACGTATCCGAGCGAGGCAACCACGTTTCCCTGGGGCACGATCTCCAGTTCCGTGTACTCACCCGACTGGCGGAAGATCCGGAGCAGGCCGGAGTGGGTCCAGCGCCAGTAGTCGCGGTCACTGGTCGGCGGGTCCGGGTGGTAGATGAAGACCCCGTGGGTGGAAAGGAAGACCACCCCGCCGGGGGCCAGCACCCGGTAGATCTCGGCCAGAACCCGGACCGGGTCATCCACATGTTCGAGGACCTGGGTGCAGATGACGACGTCGAACTCGGCTTCGCCGAACGGCAGTTCCTCGGCGACACTGACCCGGTCGACCCGGGCCCCGTCCACCGCATCCACGCCCCAGTAGCTGCCCGCATGGTCGGCGAGGAAGGGTAGGTACGGCTTGTTCCCGCAGCCGACATCCAGCATCCGCAGTCCGGTCCGGTCGCCGATGGTCCGCTTGATCTCGGCCCGAAGGGCCGCCGAAAGCGGGCTGAGGGACAGGTAGTGCCGGTCGGACTTCTTCAAGTGCCGACGTTCCGGCTCCGGCCAGCGGGCGAGTTCGGCGGGATCGGGCAGCCGGCCTTCCTTTTCCCCTGCCTGCGCAGTCAATCGGTCTCCTTGTGACGCTCTCGATGGTTTCGGGATCAGCCTAGAGTTCGCAGCGGGGCGTCCGGCTCTCGCCGACTCTCCGGCTGACGGCGCATCCTATCGACGGAAGGCTCCCCGGTCGGGACGTCGCCCGAGCTCCGACTCCTCAGAGCCAGTGCCAACCGTGCGGAAATACGGGTGACCGTCCCCGCGGGAATTTCTCTTGCGGGAAGTCCGCCGGCGGAATGCCATCCGGCGAGACGACCACGGAGGCCGGCGAGCGTTCGGTCGCGGATCAACTGCCCGGCGCAGATCGCGGCTTCCCGGGTCAGCGCCCCGGAGGTGGTCAGAGGGTCACCCAGGATCCCGTACCGACGGAGCAGATAGCCCCGGCTCCAGCCGGTGTGGGCGTACTTCCGGGGACTTGCCGGTCCCAGCGTTCCGGAACCGACGTGGACCGCCCGGGAGTCGCTCGCCAGGCGGCACTCCCCGCCGATCTGGCGAATCCGGAGGGCGAGATCGACATCCTCGTAGTAGAGGAAGATCCGCTCGTCGAACCCGCCGACCGCCCTGAACGCGTCACGGGAGTAGAGGGCGCCGCCACCGCTGGGGCCGACCGGGTCGGGAGCATGCTCCAGCCGCGCGACCCTTTCACCGGCGAGGTAGTCGAAAGCCATCAGGGTCTGATCGAGCGCGATGCCGGCCGAATGGATCAGCCCGGAATCCTCCCGGTCGACCAGCACCGCTGCCACCATTTCGGCTTGGTCAGCGTGGTCGACCAGACTTTCGACGAATCGGGGATCGGGCACGGTGTCGTCGTTCAGCAGAATGATCGGGCCCGACCCGACCTCGGCGACCGCCCGGTTGAGGGCGGACCCGAAACCGAGGTTGCCCGGCAGGTCAACCCAGGTCACTTCGGGAAAGGAGGTTTCGATCAGGTTCCGGCTGCCTTCCCCGGTGCCGTTGTCGGCAACGACCACTTCGGCCGCGCGGGTCTGGTTACGCAGGGCCTGAAGGCAGGCAGCGAGGCGATCGCCGCCGATCAGGGTCGGGATGTACACGGTCGGGATCGGGGTCACCGAACCGCTCCGGTCGCAGCGCTCACTGCTTGAACCGTCCTCAACTGGGTCTCCTCCAAGAGCCGACAGGGTGTCGGATGATTCCCATGCTAGTCCCTCGGACCGGATCCGCAACCGGGTTTCCCGGTTCGGCCTCCGCCCGGCGGGTGGCTAGACTGCCCCGCAGCCGATGGGATCCGATACCGCAGAGAACGAACCGGGCGCGGTGACCGCCGCCCCGCCGGAGACGGACCCGCGCTCCCTGGCCACCAACTCACCGGAAACCGATCCCGACCGTTGGGGGCACTCCCTGGCGAACGCGATCGAGCTGATCGTCCGCTGCCTCGATGCGGCCGGGGCGAACTCGGTCACCGAGGTCGGTGCGTTTGCCGGGGACCTGACCGAGAAGTTGCTGGAGTGGGCATCCGGGAGGGGAGCGACCGTGACCGCGATCGAGCCCAAGCCGACCCCGCCCCTGATCACTCTCGAAGCGGACCGACCGGAACTCACGGTGGTCCGCGCAACCAGTTCCGAGGCACTGCTGAGCATCGACATCCCGGATGCGGTGATCATCGATGGCGATCACAACTACTTCACGGTGAGCGAGGAACTCCGGATCATCGGGGAGCGGGTTGGTGAGGGTCCGGTCCCGTTGCTGATCTTCCACGACGTCTGCTGGCCGGTGGCCAGGCGGGACGCCTACTACGTCCCGGAGCGGATCCCGGAGGCCGACCGTCAGCCGATGGTCGAAGGCGGAACGCTCTTTCCCGGCGATCCGGGCATCACTCCGGGGGGACTTCCGTACAACTGGGTGGCGGAACGGGAGGGCGGTGCGCGGAACGGCGTGCCGGCCGCGATCGAGGATTTCGTCGCCGGTCGTCCGGGGCTCTCCCTGGCCGTGATCCCGGTCTTCTTCGGGGTCGGGGTCGCATGGGAGAACGACCGGCCCTGGTCGGATGCGGTCGAACGGATCGTCGCGCCTCTCGATCGCGACCCGGTGATCGCAAGGCTTGAGGCGAACCGGGTTTTCCAGCTTGCCCGTCACCATCTGCTGAAGGGACGCTTCGAGATGAGAGAACATCGCCTGGATGAGATCGAGGTGCTGCTGCGGGAGCTGCTCGAATCATCGGCTTTCCGCACTGCCGACCGGATGTCGCAGCTGCGGCGGCGGGGAGCCGGATCCTGGCGGGAGCAGATCGAGCACGTGCTCCGCGGTTTCGACTGAACCGACCCGCCGACGGGACCGGATCAGTTCTTGCGTCGTCGCTTGAAGAAGGCTCTCGGTGCCCGGAGTGGGGCAGTGATCCGCCAGCTGAGGCTGTTCCGCATCGTTTCCAGCTCCGCTTTGGCCGCCTGGTAGAGCATTCCGGTCGAGTGGGCCTGGGTGCGTTCAGCCGACGCCTCGGCCTCGGCCTTGCGGGCCCGCAGCTTCCAGTCGGCGGGGCCGTCGCCGATTCCCGGCATCCGGCCCTCCCATTTCTCGGTCAGGGCGATGTGAGCGGTGACCCAGGTGTCGACGTTGCTGACCAGATCCAGCGAATGGTGATGGATCGCGGTGATGTCCTCGACCACCACCTTGAAACCCGCCTCCCGGACCTGCAGGCAGAAATCGAGGTCGTAGCCATGCAGTTTGCCGAGCGACTCGTCGAACCGAAGTGTCCGCACCACCTGTGGCGAAAGCACCATCAGGAAACCGTCGACGCTGTCCACCTCGCCGGTTTCACACCAGGAAGGGGTGGTTTCCGGGATGAACGAATCGGCGTCGAACTGGCCACCGCCGTGTTCGGTGTAGCGATGTGAGAACGAGGCCCAGGTGACCGCCCCCTCCCACCAGGCGATGCTGCGAACCCCGACCGCCCCGGCGGCCCCGATCAGTCCCACCGCCGGATCCTCGAGGGCGCGACGGACCTTGGCGCAGAAATCCGGATCGACGATCTCGGCATCCTGATGGAGCAGAACCAGCGCTTCGAGATCCTCGATCTCACCGGCGGTGTCAAGCAGCAGGTTGTAGTTGCGAAAGAGCGAGTTGGTGGTCTGCTGGCCGAACACCCGGGAGTCGGGTTCCTTGACCAGGTCGATGCCGGGCCTGGCGTAGCGGTCCCACTTCCCGGTTTCGGTGATCGCGCAGCCGAAAGCGATCATCGGGCGGGCTCGCCGGTCGTCATGTCGGCGGGCTTGAAATGCGGCGATTCCGGGGCCGGGAAGGGGGTCAAGTCGAGGTCAAACATACCCGGGAATCACGTAGGCTGCTGCCCATGAGCCTTCAGCAGCGAAGGCACGGGGGTCTGGACGGGGGCGGTGAACGATCCTCGTTGTCGGTGAACCTCGAGGCCCCGATCCCGCATTCGCTGCCGCCCGGCTGCTCCACCGCGGTGTTCCTGTTCGGCACCTGCTTCGACCGGGAACGCGAGATCGATCGCCTTGAGGTCACGGTCGATGGCCGGCGTCTGCCGGTCAATGCGTCCGGAATGCCCCGGCCGGACCTGGCTGCGGAAACCAGTCAACCGGGCCGGTTCCGGAGCGGCTTCTGGGCGACCGTGCCGGTGCGGACGCCCCCGGAACCGGGTCGGCTCGGGCTGGGGCTGCGGGTCGAGTTCGTCGGCGACGGGTCGGTCGAGATTGAGCTGGCGGAAATCGAGGTGGTTCCACCCGCGGAGGCGGTGGCGCCCTCACCGGGGGCTCCTCCCGTCGCTGGCGATGCGGTCGCGATCTGCATGGCCACCTACAACCCGCCGATCGACCTGTTCGAGATCCAGATCGAGTCGATCCGAAACCAGACCCACCGTGGCTGGATCTGCCTGATCAGCGATGACCGTTCCGATCCGGACAGCTTCCGGCAGATCACCGAGGTGGTCGGCACCGATCCGCGCTTCGTGGTCTCCCGGTCGGAAACCAGGATCGGCTTCTACCGCAACTTTGAACGCGCCCTTCGGATGGTGCCCACCGGCGTAGCCGCCGTGGCTCTCGCCGATCAGGATGATCGCTGGCATCCGGACAAGCTGACCGCCCTGCGCGAGGCACTCGGGAACGCGGCCCTGGTGCACAGTGATCTCCGCATGGTCGACCGGGAAGGGAAGGTACTCGCGGAAACACTCTGGAAAGGACGTCGCAACAATCTGACGAACTTCGGTTCGATGCTGATTTCGAACACGATTGCCGGGGTGGCGATGATGTTCCCCCGATCCCTGCTGGAAACCGCTCTGCCGTTTCCGGAGGGACCGGGCTGGCAGTTTCACGATCACTGGCTGTCCACGGTGGCGATGGCCACCGGCCGGCTGGCCTACGTGGACCGGCCGCTGTTCGATCACGTCCAGCATGCCGGAGCGATCACCGGCCAGGTGGCGGTCGAGGAGAGCCCATCACCGCAGCCCGGCCGGGCTTTTCCGTCGCCAGGGGCGCTGCGCGGACTGCTGGGCAGATGGCGGGCCGTGTACTTCCGCACCTACGTCCAGTTGCAGCTTCACGCCGAGCCGGTCCGCGCCCGGATCCCGGAGGACCGGCTCGGCCGGAACCGCCGCCGGAGTCTCAGGCTGCTGGCCCGGGCCGACCGTTCGGCCACCGGCCTCATCTGGCTCATCGTCCGCTGCCTGAGACCGCTCTACGGGCGCAACGAGACTCTCGGGACCGAGCAGCTCCTGATCACCGGGCTGCTCTGGCGGCGGCTGATCGGTCCGCGTTCGAGACTGGCCCGGCCCCCGCACGGCCGGCTCCCCAGCGTCGAGCTGCCACCACTCGAGGTTGACCGGCAGGGAACCCGCCGGGTGCGACGCTGGCGGGCAAACCTGTGAAGGGTCCCGGAACCGACTCCCCGGTGGTGATCGAGGCCAGGGACCTCGACAAGACCTTCAAGATCCCGGAACGCCGGGTCGATTCATTCAAGGAACGGATGGTTCACCCGTTCGCGAAGAACGAGTTCCGGGAACTGCGGGCGCTGGCCGGGGTGTCGTTCGAGGTCCGGCGCGGGGAGTTTTTCGGGATCGTCGGGCGCAACGGTTCCGGCAAGAGCACCCTGCTCAAGATCCTCGCCAGCATCTACCGGGCCGACGGCGGCTCGATCCGGACCGCAGGACGGGTGGCGCCGTTCATCGAGCTCGGGGTCGGTTTCAACCAGGATCTGACCGCCCGCGACAACGTCACCCTGAACGGCGTGATGATGGGACTCTCGCGGCAGGAGGCCCGTCGCCGTCTCGGCTCGGTACTCGAGTTCGCGGAGCTGGAGGAGTTCGCCGAACTGAAGTTGAAGAACTACTCGTCCGGAATGCTGGTCCGGCTCGCTTTCGCGACCATGCTGCAGTCGGACGCGGAGATTCTGCTGATCGACGAGGTTCTGGCGGTCGGTGACGCCTCCTTCCAGCGCAAGTGCGCAGAGGTCTTCCGGGAGATGCGGGACTCGGACCGGACCGTGGTCCTGGTCACCCACGACATGAGTGCGATCGACACCTACTGTCACCGGGCGATGCTGCTGGAAGCGGGCCGGGTGGTGGCCTCCGGCGACCCGCAGGAGATCGGCAGCGGCTACCTGAGCATGAACTTCGGTGGTACCGCCGACGATCTGCCGGACGATCTGCCCGGGGTCCCGGAGCTGCACAGCCGGCTGATCGACGCCTGGCTCGAGCAACCGTCCGGCGAGCGGACCGAGGACCTCGAGGTCGGTGAGCCGATCATCCTGACCGTCGAACTGGAGGCACGAATCGGGCTGACCCGACCGGAGTTCGGTTTCCAGTTCAACAACGCCGAGGCGTTGCCGGTCCTCTACTGCGGAGACGACCGGCCGACCTCCGACGGAAAACCGGATCGGATCGAGGCGGGAGAACGGTTCCGGGTCCGGGCCAGACTGGACAACCCGCTCGCCCCCGGGCGTTACTACGTCCGCGTCTTCGTGGCTCGCCGTGGCGACGGCGATGCGGTCGGGCTGCAGCCACTGAACGTGCTCGATTTCATGATTCATGGACCTCCGATGGAGGTCGGCATGGTCACGATGCGGGCCGAGGTAACGGTCGATTCCGGGTCCGGTGATGCCGGATGAACGAGGGACGGACCGAAGTTTCGCCGCTGCACGAGGTGCATGGGCCCTCCTCGATGGGGGGTGGCAACCGGCGCTTCCTCGATCTGCTGCTCTTGATCTCGATCACCGAGTTCAAGAAGACCTACTTCGAGACGGTACTCGGCTACGTCTGGTCGCTGGTCCGCCCGCTGATGCTGTTCGCGGTCCTGCTGTTTGTGTTCACCAAGATCTTCCGGATCGGTTCGCAGGTCGAGAACTATCCGGTCCTGCTGCTGCTCAACATCGTCGTCTTCGGCTTCTTCCAGGAGGCGACGATGGCTGCGGTCAGTTCGGTGGTGGCCCGGGAGGGGATTGTCCGGAAGACCCAGTTTCCCCGGCTGGTAATTCCGCTCTCGATCGTTCTGACCGGCCTTTTCAACCTCTGCCTGAACCTGATCGTGGTGCTGGTCTTCCTGCTTGCCTTCCGGGTCGAGCCGACCTGGACCTGGCTGCTCTTCCCGGTGCCGATCCTGCTGCTGACGCTGCTCACAACCGCGGTCTCGATGATCGTCTCGGTGCTCTACGTGCGGTTTCGTGACACGGCGATCATCTGGACGGTGATGGCCACCGTGCTGTTCTATGCGACCCCGGTGCTGTACCCGATCGAGGCCGTTCCGGAGCGGTACACCGCCCTGATCAGGCTCAACCCGCTCACCCCGATCTTTGAGCAGATGCGGACCTGGGTGATCGATCCCTCCGCCCCCGGGGCGGTTGCCGCGGCCGGTGGCTGGATCCCGCTGATGCCGTCGATCGCCATCTTCGCCGGGATCTGTGTTGCCGCGGTCTGGCTCTTCAACCGTGAAGCCCCGAAGATCGCGGAGGACCTGTAGCCATGCCCGAAACCGGGCTTGAGGTCAACCTGGAAACGGGACTGCCGGAATCGATCCCGGTGGGCCGATCCACCGCCGTGTTCGTGCAGGGCACCTGCTTCCACCGCGAACGGCGCGTCGCCTCGTTGACGCTGGCTGTCGGCAGTGTTGCGACCCCGGTCTCCGCCCTGCGAATGCCCCGGATGGACCTGTTTCGCTCGCTTCACCCGATGCTCTCGGAGAGCCAGGAGGCCGTGATCGAGCGTGATCCCGCCTCGGTCGAGGATCCCAACGTGAACTCGTTTCGCAGCGGCTTCTGGGTCACGGTGATGATTCCCGCCGCCGACCCGGGCCGGGTTCCGCTAAGGATCGTCGCCCGGCTGGAGGGTGGCGGGGAGGTCGCTGCCGATCTGGGTTCGATTGAGGTGACGCCGGCCACGCAGCCGTACCCGCTGCCGGAAGCGTACGGGCCGGTCGGGCGAACCACCATTGCAATCTGCATGGCCACCTTTGAACCGGAGATCCGACTGTTCCGGAATCAGATCGAGTCGATCCGGGGGCAGAGCGACCGGGACTGGATCTGCCTGGTAAGCGACGACTGCTCAACCCCGGATCGTCACCGGGAGATGCTTGCGGTGATCGGCGACGACCCCCGGTTCGTCGTCTCCCGCTCCGAGCGGCGGCTCGGCTTCTATCGCAACTTCGAACGGGCACTCGGCATGGTTCCGGCCGGGTCGGAGTTGATCGTTCTCGCCGATCAGGACGACCGCTGGTTCGAAGAAAAGCTCTACACCCTGAGATCCGGGATCGGCAGCGCGAAGCTGATCTACAGCGACCAGCGGATCGTCAGCGAAGACGGCGAGGTGCTGGCCGACACCTACTGGTCGAAGCGTCGAAACAACCACACCAGCCTCACGTCGCTGCTGATCGCCAACACCGTTACCGGGGCCGCCTCGATGTTCACCCGGGAGGTGCTGGACCGTGCCCTGCCGTTCCCGGAAACCCCGGGCGAGCAGTTCCACGACCAGTGGCTGGCCCTGGTCGCCCGGTCACTCGGCCGGATCACCTACCTCGACCGGCCGCTCTATGACTACATCCAGCATCGCGGGGCGACGCTCGGACACGAGGCCGCCAACCGGGATCGACGGGCGGCCGCCCCGTGGCGGAGCCGGGCGATCCTCAGTCCCCGTGCCTGGAAGGAGTTCGTGCGTGGCTGGCGGGCCGCCTACTTCTATGGCTACCGACGGATCGGCCTGCTCGCCGCCACCCTGTCGGCGAGATGTGACCGGGAACTTTCGTGGCGGGAGCATCGGATGCTTCGTCGAATCGGCCGGGCCGAGCGGTCCCTGCCGGCCTTTGCCTGGTTGGCCGCGAGACCGTTGCGGCGTATCTTCGGCCGGACCGAAACGATGGGCAACGAACGGATCCTGGCCGAGGGGATCCTCTGGCGGCACCTGATCGAGCTCTGGTCGCGGCGCAGCGAGAATCCTTACGGGACCAGCTACGACGCGAGTCTGCCGCCGGAACCGTCGAGAAGGGTGACGCTGGTCGGCGAGGAGGGCACCGCCGACCTGCAACGGATGACCGTCCCGTTCGAGATCTCGGTCAGCGAAAGCGAGCCGGAACGGATCAACCTGCTGATCCCAGACGATCGATCTTCGACATCTTTTCGGTGGCTACATCGCCAAGTTCAACCTGGCCCGCAAGCTGGCCGAGTCCGGCCACCGAGTTCGGCTGGTGGCGGTTGATGAAAACCCGATCCTGCCGCGTACCTGGCGCGACCAGGTTCAGTCCTACGCCGGGCTCGAGCGGGGACTCGAGAACGTCGAGGTTGCCTTCGCCCGGGACGCGGGCGAGCCGCTGGTGATCAGCCCGTACGATCGGTTCATCGCAACAACCTGGTGGACCGCCCACCACGCCGAACGGGCCCGCCGCCTGACCGGACGCGATCGCTTCCTCTACCTGGTTCAGGAGTACGAGCCGTACACCTTCTCGATGGGCTCCTGGGCAGCCCTGGCGGCCGAGCCCTACGGCTTTCCCCATCACGCCCTATTCTCGACCGAGCTGCTGCGAACCTTCTTCGATCAACGCCAGATCGGGGTCTTCTCCGAAACGGGTCGCCGGTCGGGTGCCCGTTCGATCGCCTTTCAGAACGCGATCACACCGGTTGAGGCCCCGGCGGAAACCGAGCTTGCCGGGCGTGAAACCAGACGGCTTCTGTTCTACGCTCGGCCGGAGCCCCATGCCGCCCGCAACATGTTCGAGCTGGGGCTGATTGCGCTCGCCTCGGCGATCGAGCGGGGAGTGTTCAGCCCGGAATGGGAGTTCCACGGGATCGGCTCGGTTCGTGGAGAGAACCGGCTGCGACTGACCGGCTCCACCTTCATCGAGGTTCTCACCCGGCAGAGTCAGCGGAGCTACGGCGACCGGCTGACCGAACACGATGTCGGCCTGGCGCTGATGTTGACCCCGCATCCAAGTCTGGTGCCGATCGAGATGGCGTCGGCCGGGATGCTGACCGTGACCAACACTTTCGAGACCAAGACCGCCGGGTCCCTGACCGGGATCTCGCCGAATCTGATCGCCACCGAGCCGACTCCCGGCGGGATAGTCACCGGCCTCCGGGAAGCGGTCGGGAGGGTCGAGGATGTCCGGGCCCGGGTCGAGGGGTCCCGGGTCCGGTGGAGCAGCGACTGGGAAGAGAGCTTCTCCCCGCCGGTGATGGCCGAGATCAACTCGATGCTTGACGACTGCTGACTGCCGAGACCGGGCTGCCTCAATCTCTTCGCTTGAGGGTCAGCACCACCTGGTAGAGATCCGCGGTCAACAGGCTCACGTCCACCAGCTCGAAGAGGTCGGACCAGTTCTCCCTGACGTACGGGATGGTGACCACGCTCTCTCCGTAGGTCATCTCGGTGCCGTCAAACTGGGGATGATCGGGCTCGGCCGGATGCGGGACGAACAGGTAGTGCGGTTCGGACATCCTCGAAAGGTATTCCGGCCCGAGCTCCTCCCGGACCGGGTGCATCGCTGCGCAGAGGTCGAGGTAGGCCGGTGGCCTGATCGTGAGCAGCAGCAGCCCCCCGGGATTCATTCCGTCGTGGATCGCTTCGAGACAGGTTCGGGCGGCCGACTCGGAGATGTGGGTGAAAACCGAGAAGGAAAAGACCAGGTCGAAGCGTTCCGCAAACGGCAGGCTCTCCGGAAGGAACTGGCTGCGGGCCAGGGTGGCGGGAACCCGCGATTCGCGGCAGACATCGAGGATCTCCTCGACCGGATCGCAGCCGAAGAGTGCTCCGGGGGCGACATCGCGGGAAAAGAAACGGGTGAGCCTGCCCCAGCCACAGCCGAAGTCCAGCAGCTTCGCCGCCGGCAGCCCGGTTGCCGCGTGGCGGCCGACCTCCCGTTTCACCCTCCCGTAGAACGACCGGGACTGGTTGAGCAGGTCGAGACCGGCCGCACCGTTCCAGCGGAGCTGAAGCTCCGGCGCAGGGCTGTCCGGCATCAACGCCCGGATGTTCGGATAGCGGCTGTAGTTCCGGCTCAGGAGGACCGCCCAGAGATCGTCGTCGAGCTTACGGAACAGCGGCAGGGCCTCGGTCCCGGCCCCGGCACAGGCCCGGTCGAGACCGGTCAGGGTTTCGTCATGGAAGCCGGCCAGCCAGGGGTCGAAGGTCGCCGGCTCGGGATCCGGGGAGGTGATCGATCCACCGTCCGCGGGTCCGCCCCGGGCCGCCCGGCGCAGCCGTTCCACTGATCTACGAAGACCCATCCCTGCCCCTCCTCTCGGCCAGGTCCGTCGCGCCCAGCAGTCGCTCAACGCCGGAAAGCTGTTCCTCGCCCAGGGCATCTTCCCACCGGTTCGGCCAGCCGGTCCGGGAGCCCCGGATCCGGGCCTCGAGATCTTCCACCCTGGACTCGGCCACGGCAAGCGCCGCCGCAACCGCCTCAACGGTCGGTTCGGCGGCGATCAGGTTGTCAGAGATCCCGGCCAGCGCCGACTCGTTCTTGTTCTCAAAGGTGTTGGTGACCGTGACCATTCCGGCCGAAGCCATCTCGATCGGGACGAGACTCGGGTGAGGTGTGTGCATCAGGGCCAGGCCAAGGTCGGATCCCGCCAGCTGATCCGCGTGCTCGGCCTGGCCGGTGCGTCCGATCACCCGGAGGCTCCGGGTTCCGGCCCGCAGCGGGAGGGTCGTTCCGGCGAGGTCCACCGATCCGACCGCGACCAGGTCCCAGCCCTCGAAATGCCCGTTGGCGAGCGCCCGGTCGAGCGCCATCATTCCCAGCTCGAACAGGTTCCTCGAAGCATGCTGCTCCGGCCGGGCGTAGAAAACGAGTCTCCTCGGGCCGGGACGGTCGAGGGTCTGCCGGGTAGGTGGGGTGACCGGGGTGATCGCGTTCTCGAAGGTGATCGAGGTCTCCCCGTCGGGGTCGGCTCCCTTCCGGAAAACCCCGATCCGGTTCCTGGCGAAGAAGTCCCGGAGCAGCCCGGTGGAGAACATCGCGGTATGGGGAAGGTCGTAGCTCTGGCGGGCGAGAGCGGCCGCACTGCCCATCGGGAAGGTGAACGGCTCGTACTCCTGGATCAGGTAAAGGAAACGGTCCGCAGCCAGAACCGGGAGGGCCTCCGCAGCAACGTGGGCGGCAGTCCAGTGGGTGGCGATCAGGGTGTCGGCGGGATTCACCTCGACCGGACGGGCGGGGTCGGTCCCCGATTCGACCTCGATCCCTTCAATCCCGTCACCGAGCCCCTCGTAGGCAGACACCCGGTCTTGCCAGTCGGCGGGGAGATCCGTCTGCTCCAGGGTGATCAGGCGGACCGCATGGCCGCGGGCGGCGAGCCGCGCTGCCAGATTGAAAACCGCGATGAAGCCACCGAAGAAGTGCTTCAGGTCGATCGACGGGTGGACGATGTTGATCCGCACCGGGGCCCGGTCGGAGACCTCCAGGGCGAGCGGTTCCAGCTTGCGGCTGATCCAGAACCCGTCCCGAACCTGCCGGGCCGACTCGGCAGCATCGATCAATCGGGCACCGATAACGGCCCCGGCGGCCCCGCCGGCCAGGGCAAGTGCGACAAGCGCGGGAACCAGGGATCCGCCGTCGACCGCACCGGCCCCGATCAGAGCCCCGACCACCAGCGCGACCGCGAGACCGAGCCCGCCGATGGCCATCACGGCCCGGCGGCGCAGGGCCGGGCTGCGGAGCAGCCGGCCCGCCAGGGAAGTCATCCGGTGAGGCACGCGGCAAAGATAACCGAGCCAAACCGCCCCGGTACCCGCCCGGGTCTGGCAGAATCGGGTCATGGAGGAGAGGCCGCCGCGGGTTGCCGTGGTGATTCCGAGCTGGAACTCGGTCGATGATCTGCGCCGCTGTCTGGCATCCCTCTGGACCCAGGCCGGAATCGAACTCGAACTGATGGTGGTTGACAACGGGTCGGTCGACGGGTCGGTCGAGTACCTGCGCGAGATGGGGATCCCGCATATCCCGCTGCCCCGAAACCTCGGTTTCGCCACCGCGGTGAACCTCGGTTTCCAGTCGACCACGGCCGAGGCGGTGATGGCGCTCAACTCCGACACGGTGCTGGAACCGGATGCCCTGAGCAGGCTTGCCGCAGCCCTGTTCGCCGACCAGGAGACCGGCGGGGTGCAGCCACGGATCCTGACTCTGGTCCGAAACCGGGACCAGAGCCCGGCCGACCCCGAAGCGGTGATCTACAGCCTCGGCCAGGCGTTGACCACCGACGGTCGGGCCCGCGAGATCGGAAAGGGACTGCGCCAGGGCGTTCCGGACCGGGAACCCCGGGAGATCTTCGGGGTGTGTGGTGCTGCCTGCCTCTTTCGCCGGAAGATGCTGGCTGCGGTCGGAGGCTACGACGAGCGGTACTTCGCCTTCTACGAGGATGTTGATCTGAACGTCCGGGCCCGAATCCAGGGGTGGCGTTTCCGGCTGGCTCCGGATGCGGTGGTGTGGCATGTCGGAAACGCCTCCTGGCACGCCGGGTTCGAACGGCCGGACGCCGAGAACGCGCGGCTGGTCGCCCGCAACCGGATCTGGACCCAGGTCAAGTACATGCCCTGGACCACCCTGCCCCGGATCGTGGCGGTCGAGGTCGGCGCTGCCCTGCGGGCGATCAGGCATCGCCGGTTCCTGCTGACCACCTCCGGCAAGGTCGCGGCCCTGTCCCGGATGCCGGAACTGATCAGGAGTCGGCGGGTGCTTCGCCGCAACGGGAGCCTGGAACTGGCCCAGAGCTGGCTGGGAGAGTCCCGGCGGGAACTGTCGGCAGCGTTCCGTCGCGACGCTTCCAAGTAGCCTTGACCTTCGAATGACAGGGCTGAAAGGACTCATTCTCTCCGGCGGCTCCGGCACCCGCCTCCGGCCGATCACCCACACCTCGGCCAAGCAGCTGGTCCCGGTGGCCAACAAGCCGATCCTGTTCTACGGGATCGAGGCACTGGTCGAGGCCGGGATCACCGAGATCGGCATCATCATCGCGCCGGCCACCGGTGGAGAGGTCCGGGAGGCGGTTGGTGACGGCTCCCGCTTCGGGGCCCGGGTCACCTTCATCGAGCAGAGCGAGCCCGCCGGTCTCGCCCACGCGGTGCTGACCGCGGAGGACTTCCTCGGCGATTCCCCGTTCGCGATGTATCTCGGTGACAACCTGCTCCGCGACGGTCTGACCGAACTGGTCGAGGCCTTCCACCGGGATCACCCGGCCGCCAGCATTCTGCTCACCCCGGTCGAGGATCCGACCGCCTACGGGGTGGCCGAACTGGATGGCGAGCGGGTCGCCCGACTGGTCGAGAAACCCAAGGATCCACCTTCGAATCTGGCCCTGGTAGGGGTCTATCTGTTCTCGCCGGAGGTGCTCGATGCGGCCCGGACCCTGAAACCCTCCTGGCGGAATGAGCTCGAGATAACCGAGGCGATCCAGGTGCTGATCGATCGTGGTCGGCTGGTCACCTCGACCGTGGTCGACGGCTGGTGGAAGGACACCGGCCAGGTCGAGGACATGCTGGCCGCGAACCGGCTGGTGCTGGAGGACATCGAGACCGCGATCCACGGTGAGACCGGTGACTCCCGGATCGAGGGCCGGGTCATCGTGGAGCCGGGAGCTTCACTCCGGGGGTCGGTGGTCCGGGGGCCGGCCGTGATCGGCGCCGACGCGGTGATCGAGGACTCCTACATCGGCCCCTACACCTCGATCGGCAACGGGGTCACCGTGAAGCGCTCCGAGGTTGAGCACTCGATCCTCCTCAGCGGCTCCCGGATCGAGGATCTCGGAACCCGGATGGAGGCCAGCCTGCTGGGACGGGACGCCACGGTGGTCCGGACCGACGGGCCGCCCCGCACTCTGAGGCTGCTGGTCGGGGACAGTTCCCGGATCGAGATCGTCTGATGAAGGTGCTGGTGCTCGGAGCCCGCGGGATGCTGGGCAGCGATGTGCTTGCGGCGGCCGACACCGCCGGCCATGAGGTGCAGGGTTACGGCCACGGAGAGCTCGACGTGACCGACCTGGAAGCGTTGCGGCGACGGTTCTCCCGGGAGGCCCCGGATGCGGTGGTCAACTGTGCCGCCTGGACCGACGTCGACGGGGCCGAGGACGACCCCGACGGTGCGATGGCGGTGAACGGGACCGGTGCCGCCAACGCCGCCGCCGCCTCGGCAGAGATCGGGGCCCGCACCCTCTACGTTTCAACCGATTACGTCTTCGACGGTGAGAAGGGCAGCGACTACGTCGAGACCGATCCGGTATCGCCAATCAACGTGTACGGGCGGACCAAGGCCGCCGGGGAACAGGCCACCGTTGCCGCCAACCGGCGTTCCTGGATCGTGCGTTCATCCTGGCTTTTCGGCCTGAACGGGCCCAACTTCGTCGACACCATGCTGCGGCTCGGATCCAGTACCGGCCAGGCCCTGGTGGTCCGGGACCAGGTCGGTTCGCCCACCTGGACCTGGCATCTCGCCAACGGTCTGGTGCGGCTGCTCGACTCGGACGCCTACGGGGTTCACCACATGGCCGCGACCGGAAGCTGCTCCTGGTACGAGTTCGCCCGGGAGATCTTCGCCCGGGCGAAGCTCGACGTGACCACCCTCTCGGCGACCACCGAGATGCTCGGGCGCAAGGCCCCCCGGCCGGCCTGGTCGGCGCTGACCAGCGAAAACCGGCATGTGATCGAACTGCCCTCATGGCAGGAGGGGCTTGCCGGATACCTGAAACAGCTTGAGGATGTGCGAGGCGAGGAGTCCGGGTGAAGCTCATGGTCACCGGTGGCGCCGGATTCATCGGTTCGAACTTCGTGCGTCACCGGCTGACGGAACGGCCGGAGGACGAGATCGTGGTGTTCGACAAGCTGACCTACGCCGGCCGGCGGGAGAACCTCGCCGGTTTGCCGGAGGACCGCTGCCGGCTGGTGGTCGGGGATATCGGCGACCGGGCCGCGGTCCGGCAGGCGATGGAAGGCTGCGACGGAGTGATCAACTTCGCTGCCGAGTCGCATGTGGACCGTTCGATCGAGTCGCCCGGGGAGTTCATCGAGACCGACGTCTTCGGCACCTTCATCCTGCTGGAGGCGGCCCGGGATCTCGGCGTCCGGCACCTGCAGATCTCGACCGACGAGGTTTACGGCTCGATCGATCAAGGCTCGTTCACCGAGGACTCCCCGATCGAACCGTCCTCCCCCTACTCGGCCTCGAAGGCCGGTGGTGACCTGATCGTCGGAGCCTTCCACCGGACCTGGGGCGCCGACTGCCTGATCGTCCGGGCCTCCAACAACTACGGCCCGCGCCAGCATCCCGAGAAGCTGATACCGCTGACCGTGCTGAACGCGCTTCACGGCGATCCGGTCCCGGTCTACGGGGACGGCCGACAGGTTCGCAACTGGCTTTACGTGGAGGACTTCTGTGCGGCGATCGAGAGCGTGTTCGAACGGGGCGAGGCCGGAACGGTCTACAACGTGGGCGGACCGGACGAGCTGCCCAACATCGAGGTGGTGGAGCGGATCCTGGAGCTGGCCGGCCGGGACCGGTCACTGATCAGCTACGTCGAGGACCGGCTGGGTCACGACGTCCGTTACTCGCTGGCCTCGGAACGGACCGAGTCGCTCGGCTGGCGGGCAGAGGTCGGTTTCGACCACGGCATCGAACGAACGGTCGCCTGGTACCGGGAAAACCGGGACTGGTGGGAGCCGCTCAGATCGGGCGAGTACCGCGAGTATTACGAGCAGCGCTACGGCACCGGGCTGGGTTCAGGCTGAACGTGGCCGAGGCAACGGAGACCGGTCTCGACGGGCTGACGCTGATCGAACCCCGGGTTCACGGCGACGAGCGCGGATTCTTCCTCGAGACCTACAGCGAACCGCTCTGGCGGGAGCTGGGGGTGGACGGCCCCTTCGTCCAGCACAACCACTCCCGTTCGGTCCGGGGAACCCTGAGGGGTCTCCACTTCCAGACCGCTCCCGGGCAGGCGAAACTGATCCGCTGCGCCCGGGGCGAGATCTTCGATGTGGCGGTGGATCTGCGCCGCGGTTCACCGACCTTCGGCCAGTGGCGCGGCTACCGCCTGGACGACATCGATCACCGCCAGCTTTTCGTCCCGATCGGTTTCGCCCACGGGTTCTGTGTGCTTTCCGAGGTCGCCGATGTGGCCTACCTGGTTTCCAGCCCCTACGACCCGGCCACCGAGGCCGGGATCCGGTGGGACGATCCCGAGGTGGCGGTCGAGTGGCCGCTGGAGGATCCGCTGCTCTCCGCCCGGGACCGCGAGGCCCCCAGCCTGGCGGAGCTCGCGGACAGCCTGCCCTGAACCGGCGTCAGCCGCCGAATGGCGGCTGGAAAAAGTCCTTGGTCTTCTGGAGTCCGAACGGGACCGACATCTCCCCGCCGACGATCTTCGCCTTGACTGCGCCGCTCCGCCTGTAGCCGCGGCCGCGGACGCTCCCGGTGAAGATCCCGTTCGGGTTGGTCCAGACGGTCCTCACCTTCAGGTACCGGCTGCCGCTTCGCTTGCGGGCGTAGAGGACGATCTTCTTGCGGCCGGATGCCCTGCCGTTGGCGCCCGGTGTGCGCCCCCAGAAGCGGAATCCCTTGCGGGCGAGTTCTGCGTAGAAGGGGTACCGGAACACGCGGAACACCGGCTTGCGGCGGTCCTGAGCGATGGTCTTCCCGCGCAGGTAGAGCCCGGACTCCATGCTCTCGCCCCACGGACGACCCGGGATCCGCTTGTCATCCCGCATCCCGAACCAGATCAGCGTGTCAACTCTCGCCCTGTACATCATGTACATCGCCTGGGCCACCCAGCGCATCTGGGTTGCCGACTTCAGCCCGCCCGGATCCGGCGGGTTCGAGTCCCAGCTGAACTCGGTCGCCCAGAGTGGAACCCTGGCGGTCTTGCCGGTCAGGTGTCCGGCCCGACCCGCCGCCTCGATCAGCCGGACCATGCGGGGCAGGGCGGCCACACTCATGTTGTTGCTGTTTGCCGGGAAATGGGTGGGGGCACCGGTCGTGTACGGATGGACCGCCCAGACGTCGGCCTTCGTCCTCGCGTTGCAGCCGGGCTTCGGTTTCGGATTCCGGACGGTGCCGGCCATGCAGAGAACCTCACGGGTGAAGGTCATCGGGGCGATCGCCTTGTCGGGAACGCCGTTCGGGGCCAGGCCGGCGGCGATCACCGTGTTTGACCGGTCTACCGCGTGGATCGCGTCGTAGAACGCGTTGAGGATGGTCCGGTAGTTGGATGGCGCCGCGTTGCCGCCGGACGGGGAGAAGATCGGGCTGTAGAAGTGGTACAGGTTCGGTTCCACCCAGGCCTGCCAGAAAGCGACCCGGGGGAGGACGCCGTTGCCGTCTCCGGGGTCGAAGTCGCCGCTGTACCGCTTCGCTGCGGCGGTGGCGAAGTTGGCGTATTCGCCGGGCTTCGGGGAACAGATCGAGGACTCGTCGCACTTCAGCCGGGCCCACCTGGGCGCGTTGACGATGGTCAGGATCGGGGTCATGCCGTTGGCGGACGCCTCCCGCACGATGTTGTCGTAGGTGCCCCACTGGTAGTACGGGCTGCCCGGATCGGTGGCCACAAACCGCTCCTCCGCAGTCCCTGGACGGGTTGACTCCTCTGGTCCGGGTGCGACATGGTCCCAGTAGAGGTTGTTCTTCAGGTACTTCGCCCCGGTCGCGTTCGCGTGCTCGAAGGCCAGCGGTCCGTGCACCTGGAAGGCGTCGATGTCGATGATTCCGGTGGAAAAGGAGCGGGCAGCCTGAGCCGAGCCTGCGGCAAGCAGGCCGAGCGACGCCACGATGGTGAGCGCCATCGCGAGGAAACGGCGGAAGAGGGGGCGGGGCATTGATCCTTTCGGTGGACGGTCATCTGTTGGAACAGGGATGAGCAGGCAAAGTAGCGGGCCGTAGCCGGGGCCGTCCCGTCGCTACTTTCGGTCCGGGGAGCTACGGGGCCTGGAGCTCGGGTGCTCGTGGATTGCGGCTGCGGGCCTGATCGAGGTCGCTTTCGGCCTCCGCCTCCAGCCCGAACTCACTTTCGGCCAGGCTTCGCAGGTACCAGGTCTGCCAGTTGTCCGGTTCGAGCTCGATCGCCCGGTCGAACTCCGTGATCGCGGTCCGTTCGAGACCGACCGCCTGGGCCAGGACACCGAGCTGCATGTGGGGACGAGCCCAGTACGGGGCGAGCCGGGAAGCTTCCTGCGACGCCTTGACCGCGTCCGCGAGCCGGCCCTCGGCGGTGGCACCGATGCTGCGTTCCATGTAGCGGTCGGCGACCGCCGGGACGGCCAGCAGGACGAACGCAGCCCAGGCCGCCGCGATCAATGGCCATCTCGCCGGATCCGTCCGCCGGTGACCTGCCCGTCCGGACTCCGAGGTGGCCACAAGCCAGCCACAGATCAGCATCAGCAGGGCAGCGGTCGCGCCGAGTTCCCAGAACCAGTCGATCCCGAAAGCGACCAGGGTGGTGACGGTGAAGGCCAGCATCAGGGCCGAGGCCCCACGGGTTTCGGGCGGCGACCGACGCCAGGCGCCCACCCCGATCCAGATCACCGCGGCGGTCAGGGCGATGATCAGCAGACCGCCGGGAATGCCGAGATCGGAAAAGCCCTCCAGGTACCAGGAGTGAGCGTCCTGGGCAACCAGGTCGATCGGTCGACGGCCGGCCCACTCGAAACGATAGGTGCCGGCACCGGTGCCGATCAGGGGACTGTCGGCGAAGGTCTCGATCGCGACCTGGTTGAACTGGTACCGGCCCGCCCCCGAAAGCTGGGTGAAGTGCGCCTCCGGATTCTCCGGGAAGTAGATCGAGTCCCCCGAGTAGCCGTCCCAGACCCGGCCGCCGAAAACGAGGATGAGGATCCCGATCAGACCGACCAGAACGGCACCGGACAGCTTGAGGAACAGCGGCTTCCGGCTGGTGGCAAGAACCCGGGCCTTCGCCGCCGGGAGACGATCCGCTACGACAACCACTGCCATGAAGATCAGGGCCGCGCCGAGCATCGCCACAAGCAACACCGCCAGGACCTCGCGGCCCTGGGCCGGGGCACCGGGACCCCCGAGGTTGTCGGCAACCGCCGGATTGGCCTGGATCACCTTGATCACCGGCAGGGAGCAGACCACCCCGACCGTGACCGCGAGCGTGATCCAGAGTCGGTCCCGGCTGAGGAAGAAGATCGTGATCAGGGTGACCAGTCCGGCCAGCGCCCCGCCCCGAGAGTAGGTCAGGTAGAGCCCGGCAGCGGCAGCCGGGATCGCTGCGACCCAGAGCAGACCAACGATCCGGCGTTTCGACTCCCGGCTCGCCCAGGCGAAAGCGACCGTTGCCATGCCGAAAACGAGTCCGTCCGCGTTCCAGTAGCCGAGCGGAAAACTCAGCCTCGCGATGGTCAGTTCGGAAGGCAGCGCCGAACCCGGGAAGAGGCGGGAACCGAGTGCCAGGATCAGGATGAGGGCGAGGGCCGCAACCAGTCCCCAGACGAAGTACCGCCGTCGCCGCCGGGTGGCACAGACCAGATACCCCAGCAGGAAGAACCCGAGGCAGGCGATCGCCCGGTCCGCCTCGACCAGGCTGCTGTGGGCGGAGCTGGACCAGATCGCAGAAACGGCGGAAAGCACGGCGAGTGCCACCAGCAGGGCCGTGAACAACCGGAACCGGCGACCGAAGCGAAGTCCGCGCGCCTGATCGGTGATCAGCAGTGCCGCCGCCGCGGTCCAGGCAACGATTCCGGCCAGGTGTCGCCCACCCAGATCGAATCCCCCACCGAGCAGGGCCAGTCCACCCAGCAGCAGGAACGGCGCAAGGAAGGCGACCGCATCGGTTATCGTGACCGGCAATGAACGTTCGTCTACAGACCTTCGCGGGGATCGCAGGACTGCTCGCCCTGTTCGGGGCGACGCTTGTGGTGCTGGTGGCTTCATTCGGATTGGCGCCCGCCACAGTATTCGCTAGCTCGGCCACGGACCAGTACACCGAGCCGGTGGTTCCGACCGTGCCCGGCAAGAAGGACCCGGGGGGCGGATCCGGGAGCGAGGACGGTGGCAACGGTTCCGGCTCGCGGGCCGGAGGGAAGGACGGTCGGGGCGGTTCCGCCGACGGTTCCGCCGACGGGCGTTCGGCCAACGGCGGTGACGGCTCCGGAGTGACCGGTGAGGCGGGTACCCGCGCCGGGCAGGAGGACTCCGACCGGATCGCGGCACTCGGACCGAACGGTGTCGACAGCGAAGAGGCCGACGGTGCGGTCGCCGCCTTCAAGGATTCCGGCAGCGGCGGAATCGGCGGGGCAGGAGGCAGTTCGATCACGATCATTCTGTTGATCGCGATCCCGATTCTGGCCGGCTGGGGCTATGCCCTTTTCCGGCGGCGGCAGCAGCGGTCGGACGCGGATGCGAAAGACCGGATCCACTCGATTCTCAACGGTCAGGACCCGGCCTCTTCCGAGAAGCCGTGATCGCCAGGCTGATCGCCAGCTTCGCGGCGATGCCGAGATAGACCATCAGGTTCAGCGGGCCGGCCGACCCGGGCGCATCAAAGCGGCGATAGAAGCGTCCCATCCCGCGGTGGAATGCGATCTCCTGTCGGGGCCGGCGTCGTTTCGGGCTGGACCCACCTTTGACGTGAAGCGCAACCCCGGCCGGTTCGTAGAACACCCGCCAGCCGGCCAGGTGAAATCGCCGGCACCAGTCGAGGTCCTCCATGTAAAGCCAGTAACCCTCATCCAGCATCCCCGCCTGCCGGATCGCTTCCCGCCGGACCAGCATGAAGGCCCCATTGACCGCATCGACGTCACCGGCTTCGTCGTCCCCCAGGCCGGGTGCCCGGTACTGGGCAAGTGACTTCGGTGAACCGGGCAGACGCCCGATTCCGCTGAAGTGAGCGACCGCTGCCAGCGGGGTCGGAAAGGAGCGCTTGCAGGCGTGATCAAGAGCACCGGATTCGGTGACCAGCTTTATCCCGACCATGCCGATCGAGGGTTCACGGTCGATCCGGTCAACCGCTGCATCCAGGGCACCGGCACGGACCTCGGTGTCCGGGTTCAGCAGCAGGGCGAGACGGGCCCCTGTTCCGGACGCCACCTCTTCCAGCACCACGTTGTTGGCAGCCGAGAAACCGATGTTCGGCCGTCGGATCAGACGGACCTCGGGAAACTCCGTCTCGACCCGGTCGGGGGTGTCATCCGGAGATCCCGAATCGACCACCGTGACCCTGGCAGGGATCGAGGCCGGATGCTCGCGCAGCGACTGAAGGCATCGCTCAAGCAGCCCGAATGCGCCGTGGCTGACCACCACGATCTCGAGTTCGACCGAATCCGGACTCATCGCGCCTGAACGGGGTCGGCGGCAGGGCAGCCGGAACCGGCGGGGCTCAGAATGCGCCGTCTCCCTTGATCACGGCACGCGGAGTCTGGAGCAGGATCGAGATGTCACGGGGGATGGTCATGTCGTCGAGGTAGTCCCGTTCGAGGGAGAGCCGCTCCTCGAAGGTCAGGCTGCCCCGCCCGGCGACCTGCATCGGACCGGTCAGCCCGGGCCGTACCTCGAGTCGCTGTCGCTGCCGCTCGTCGTAAAGCGCCACCACCGCCTCCTCCTCGGGACGGGGGCCGACCAGTGACATGTCACCCCGGAGCACGTTGATCAACTGCGGGACCTCATCGAGGCTGGAGCGCCGAAGGAATCGGCCCACCCGGGTGACCCGCGGGTCGTTCCTGATCTTGAACACCGGTTCGTCGAGCGCCTCGAGGTCGATCAACTCGTCGAGCCGCTGCTCGGCATCGGCCACCATCGTGCGCAGCTTGAGCATGGTGAAGGGGCGGCCACCCTTGCCGATCCTGACCTGGCGGAAGAAGACCGGTCCGGGCGAGTCGAGCCTGATCAGTGCGGACGCGAGCAGAATCGCCGGGGCGGTTACGAGTAGCGAGAATGCCGACACGATCAAATCGAACGCTCGCTTGATCATCAGGGTCGAGCGGGGGGCCACACTGAAATGAAGGTCCAGAGTCGGCAGGTCGGCGATCCGGTTGAGTTCGGTGGCCGGGCCGAGCAGCTCCTGGTCGGCCGGCACCAGCGAAACTGAAAGTCGCTTGAGGTCACAGGCGGCAACGATCGGTCCGGGGTCGATCCCGTCGTCCGCGATCACCACCCGGGTGACCCCGTGCCGGTCGGCCACCTCGCCCAGCCGGGCCGGATCCCCGACGTACTCGACCCCCAACCCCGCGGGACCGTTGGTGCGGTCACCTTCGTCCGCGGCCATGTAACCGATCACCCGGATGTGGTCCCCGGCCTGCCGGGTGAGGCGCCGGATCGTGGTTCCGGCCTTGGTCCCGGAGCCGATCAGCAGCGCCAGTTCGGGGGTGGTGAGCTTGCGGTAGACCCAGCGGGCGATCGCCCGGAGGGTGACCGCCAGAATCCCGGCGACGCTGCCGATGATGATCAACGTCCCGCTCGGCAGGTGCGGCCCGAAAAGCTCGGCGATGCCACGGAGAATCGCGATCGTGATCGCGGAGGTCGCGATCAGCTCCGGAATCTCGCTCGGGGTTCGATGACGGATCTTGCGGTCGTCGCGGTCGTAGAGCCGGTTGATCTTGGCGATCAGGAGCCAGACCGGGATCGCAGGCAGGACCCAGAGAATCTCCCTGTGGCCCACCCGTCCGATCAGAACGACAACCAGGATTCCGATTGCGACCGAGGTGATGTCGGCGATCGCGAGGCTCCAACGGAGCCCGCGCTGCATGCGGCGGGTCCGTTCGCGCACGGCGGTTCCTGGCGCGGAACCCACCCCAACCCTCCCGGCTCTCCCTGTGTCGGAACCCCCGGCGTCGGGACTCCGCGACTGCAAGTCGGGAACGGTCTCAGATTTGGACTTCGAACTGGAAAGCTTGCTCACTTTTTCCTCGTGAGGCAGTGGACGAAACTGTTGTCAATGGGTCCGAGTCAGCCGACCCCTCCCTGGGTCCGTCTGAATCATCTGCCGCTGACATAACCTAGAACACTCCATTTCCCGAAAGGTGCGCCGTCACCTACGGAATTCGTCAGGGAAGCCGTCAGAACCCCGGCGCGGCCGGGAGCAGGGCAACCTGTGGAGCGGCTGCGGACGGGGTTCTACGATCTACGGCATCGGATGGAGAGATTGAATCCAGACCCGCTTGAGTCGTTCAGCCCCGTCGTCAGGCGGTGGTTCGAGGCTTCCTTTGAGGGGCCGACCCCGGCCCAGGCCGAGGGTTGGCGGGCGATTTCGGGTGGTGCCGACACCCTGATCTGCGCCCCGACCGGTTCCGGGAAGACCCTGGCCAGCTTCCTCTGGGGGATCGATCGCCTCGCGCGGGAACGGACGGATGAGGATCGTCCGCCGGGGGTGCGGCTGCTCTACGTCTCGCCGCTGAAGGCGCTCTCCTACGACATCGAACGCAACCTGCGGGCACCACTCCGGGGAATCGGGGCGGAGATCACGGTCGGCCTCCGCACCGGCGACACCCCGCAAAGCGAACGGGCCCGGATGCGGCGCAGACCGCCGGAGATCCTGATCACCACCCCGGAATCGCTCTACCTGATGATCTCCTCCGGGGCGCGGGAGATCCTGCGGACGGTGGAGACGGTGATCGTGGACGAGATCCACGCGGTCGCCGCGACCAAGCGCGGAGCGCACCTGGCCCTGACCCTGGAGCGGCTCGATCAGCTGACCGGGGAGCGTCGGATGCAGCGGATCGGCCTCTCGGCTACCCAGCGTCCGCTGGAGCGGATCGCCCGCTTCCTTTCCGGACCGGGCCGGGAGTGCGAGGTGATCGACCCGGGCCAGAGGAAGGAGCTCGACCTCGAGATCGTGGTGCCGGTCGAGGACATGTCGAACCCGGCCGCCGACGCCGACCCGGCCGAAGGGGAGGATCCGCCGATCCGGTCGATCTGGCCGGCGATCTACCCGGAGCTGCTGAATCAGGTCCGGGCGCACCGTTCGACCATCATCTTCGTCAACAACCGCCGCGGTGCCGAACGACTCGCTCAGCGGCTCAACGATCTCGACACGGAGACCCCGTCCCCGGAAGATCGGGCCGGCGCCGACGGGCCGCTCGCCCGGGCCCACCACGGTTCGCTCTCCCACGAGGAACGGACCGAGGTCGAGGAACAGCTCAAGGCCGGGACGATCCCCTGCCTGGTCGCCACCTCCTCGCTGGAACTCGGCATCGACATGGGTGCGGTCGATCTGGTGATTCAGGTCGAGTCACCGAAATCGGTCGCTCGCGGGATGCAGCGGGTCGGGCGGGCCGGTCACGGTCTGGGTGAGGTCTCGAAGGGAAGGATCTTCCCCAAGTTCCGGGCCGACCTGCTGGAAAGCGCGGTGGTCGCCCAGCGGATGCGGGAGGGGGCGATCGAGGAGACCACGATCCCATCCAACCCGCTCGACGTGCTGGCCCAGCATCTGGTTTCGATGGCGGCGCTCGACCTCTGGGACACCGGCGAGGCCCTGGAGCTGATCCGACGGACCGCGCCCTTCGCCGAGCTCTCCCGGGACCAGTTCGAGAACGTGCTCGACATGCTCGACGGCCGCTATCCGTCGGACCGCTTCGCCGAGCTGCGGCCGCGGCTGGTCTGGGATCGCACCGCCGGCACGATCACCGGCCGCAAGGGGGCCCGCTCGCTGGTCGTGACCAACGCCGGGACGATCCCCGACCGCGGCCTCTACGGGGTTCACCTGCCGGACGGGCGCCGGGTCGGGGAGCTGGACGAGGAGATGGTCTACGAGGCCCGGGCCGGGCAGGTTTTTCTGCTCGGGGCGAGCAGCTGGCGGATCCAGGAGATCACCCGTGACCGGGTGATCGTGGTTCCGGCGCCGGGGGTGCCGGGCACGGTGCCGTTCTGGAAGGGGGACGGGATCGGCCGTCCGGCCGAGCTGGGGGAGGCGATCGGTGCCTTCTCCCGCGAGGCGGTGGCCGCGGATCCGGTCGCGCTGGAACGCTCCCATCACCTCGACCCCCGGGCGGCCCGCAACCTGGTCGCCTACCTGCGGGAACAGCAGGAGGCGACCCGGGTGGTGCCCTCGGATCGCACCGTGGTGGTCGAACGCTTCCGTGACGAGATCGGCGACTGGCGGCTCTGCGTGCTCACGCCCTGGGGTGGCCGGGTCCACGCCGCCTGGGCCCTGGCGATCGCGGAGCGGCTGAAGGGGGAGCTCGACCTCGAGGTGGACGCGATCCATTCCGATGACGGGATCGCGATCCACCTGCCCGACGCCGAGGATCCCCCCGCGGCCGACCTGGTGCTGATCGAACCGGACGAACTTGAGGAACTGGTGGTCGCCGGGCTCGGCGGCTCGGCCCTGTTCGGTGCCCGCTTCCGGGAGAACGCCGCCCGCTCCCTGCTTCTGCCACGGGCCTATCCCGGCCGGCGCACCCCGCTCTGGCAGCAGCGCCTGAAGGCTCAGAGCCTGCTCGAGGTCGCCCGCGGCTTCCCCCGTTTCCCGGTCACCCTCGAGACCTACCGCGAGTGCCTCGGGGACGTCTTCGATCTCGCCTCGCTGGAGCGGCTCCTGCGAGGCATCTCCTCCCGGGAGATCTCCCTGGTCGAGGTCGAGACGGCAACCGCATCCCCGTTCGCCTCCTCGCTGATCTTCGACTACGTGGCGACCTACATGTACGAGGGGGACGCCCCGAACGCGGAACGCCGGGCCACCGCACTCTCGCTGGATCGGGAACTGCTGCGGGAACTGCTCGGGCAGGAGGAACTGCGGGATCTGATCGATCCGGAGGCGCTGGCTGCGGTCGAAGCCTCGCTTCAGCACCTGACCGAGGCCGGACGGGCCGCAGATGCCGACGGTCTCCAGCAGATCCTCAGGCGGGTCGGGGACCTGAGCGCCGCCGAGGCGGCCGAGCGGGTTCAGCCGGGGCTCCCGTCCGAGGCGATGCTGGAGCGCCTGGTCGGGGAGCGACGGGCGGCCGAGGTGATGATCAACGGGGAGCGTCGCTACATCGCGGCCGAGGACGCCGGTCTCTACCGGGACGCGCTCGGGGTGGTCCCGCCGGGCGGACTGCCGACCGGGTTCCTGGAAGAGCGGGCCGAACCGCTGCTGGAGCTGGTCTCCCGCTACGCCCGCAGCCACGGTCCCTTCCCGCCGGCCCGGCTGCGCGATCGTTACGGGGTCGACCCGGCCCCGGCCCTGCGTGAGCTGGAACGGGACGGAATCCTGGTGCAGGGGGAGATCCTGCCCGGCGGCAGCGGGCGTGAGTGGTGTGACGCGGAGGTGCTCCGCCGGATCCGCCGGGCCAGCCTCGCCCGGCTTCGTCAGGAAGTGGAACCTGCCGATGCCGCCGCTTACGCCCGCTTCCTCGCCTCCTGGCACGGGGTTGACCGCAGGCCTTCACGGGGCGGGGTCGACCGGCTGCGGGAGATCCTGATCCCGCTCCAGGGCGTCGCGCTCACCCGGTCGGTCTGGGAGCAGGACGTCCTGCCCCGACGGCTCGGTTCATACAGCCCGGCCTGGCTGGACGAGCTCTGCACCTCCGGTGAGCTGGTCTGGATCGGGGCCGGGGCGGTCGGCCGGACCGACGGCCGGGTCGCGCTCTACTTCCGGGAGGACGTCCGTCTCGCCGGACCGCCGCCGGGCAACGCGAAACTGGACGCGCCGGAGGGTGAGGCCCACGACGCGATCCGGACCGCCCTCGCGGAGTCACCTTCGTTCTGGACCGATCTGGCTGCGGTGCTCGAGTTCGGGCCGGAGGAACTTCACGGGGCGCTCTGGGATCTCGCCTTCGCCGGGGAGATCACCAACGACTCCTTCGCCCCGCTGCGGGCCCGGCGGCACCGTTCGGTTCCGGCGTCGGGGTCGCGTAGCCGCCGTTTCTCGCGACGTCGCCCGGCGGCCGGCGCGACCGTTCAGGGCCGCTGGTCGCTGACCGAGATCCTGTTTCGCGGACCGGTCGACCAGGCGGCCCGGGCCCGGACCCAGGCCGAACTGCTGCTGGAACGTCACGGCATCCTGACCCGGGAGATGGCCCTGGCCGAAGGGATCCCGGGCGGGTTCTCCACCATCTACCCGGAACTCTCGGCCCTGGAGATGCTCGGAGGAGCCCGCCGGGGGTACTTCGTCGAGGGCCTCGGCGGCCAGCAGTTCGCGCTCTCCGGAGCGGTCGAGCGGCTCCGTTCGGTGCCCGATCCGGAACGGGGCGAACCCGAGGAGATGGTGGTGCTCGCCGCGACCGACCCGGCCAACCCCTGGGGTGCGGCCCTGCCCTGGCCGCCGCTGGAGGGTCGCCGCAGCCCGGCCCGCACCGCCGGCGCCTGGGTGCTGGCCCGGGGCGGGCGGCCGCTGATCTACGTGGAACGCGGCGGCCGCGGACTGCTCACTCTTGATCCTCGGCCGGCGGATTCCGAACTTGACGCCGCCTTCGCGGCGCTGCTTGTGGAGGCGGAAGCGGGACGGATCGGGCCGCTCAAGATCGAACGGATCGACGGTGAACCGGTGATCGGCACCCCGATGGAGACCCGCCTCACCGCCGCCGGTTTCGGCCGTCAACCAAGAAACCTGACCGCCCCAACCTGAATCCCACCCCACTCCGGAGCCGAGATCTCATCCCCCTCTGAAGCGGAGATCCCATCCCCTTCTGGAGCCGATTGTGGCGGCCATGTCGCCCAAACCGGCTCCAGAACGAAGATCCGAGATCCGGTCCCGTTTCTGGAGCCGATTGTGGCGGCTATTTGGCCTAAATCGGCTCCAGAACCGGGTGGCTTACTTGGAATTTCGGTCCCGGTGCGGGATACTTCCCCAGTGACCCTGGCTGAGGAGAGTGTCGTCGGGCTGCTCCGGAGTGTGCCCCTGTTCGGAGAACTCGAGGAGGAGGAACTGGAACGGTTTTCCCGCGTTGCGATCCCGCGATCCTTTCCGGCCGGAACCCGGGTCTTTCACGAGGGCGATCAGTCCGATGCCTGCTACATCATCCGCCGGGGCACCTTTCGGGTCACCCGTGAACATCCCGACGGCCGGGCGATCACCCTGGCCACGCTCGGCCCGGGAGACATCGTCGGTGAACTGGCGATGCTCGACGGTGAGGTCCGCTCGGCCTCGGTCGAGACCCTGGGCGGGGACGGCGAGCTGATCGCGCTTCCGGCCCGGGACGTCCGGGCGCTGCTGCGGAAACATCCCGAGATCACGGTCAAGATGGTCGCCGCCCTGACCCGCCGGCTCAGGGCCGCCAACGAGCGGATCTCGCGGCAGTCGTTTCAGACCGTGCCCTCCCGGGTTGCCGGGGTGCTCTCCCAGATGGTCGAGGAGGAGGGCCGGGACAGCGAGGGACCGGTGACGATCCGGATGAATCAGGCCGATCTCGCCCAGCTGGCCGGCACTTCGCGTGAAAGCGTCAGCCGTTTCCTGGCCGATCTCGAACGGGCCGGGGTCGTCCGGGCCGGCCGCGGCCAGGTGAAGATCCTGGAACCGGGCCGGCTGGGCAACTACATCTTCTGAGCTGGGCACCGATACCGGCGGATATGCCGGGAGACGTGCCAACCCGAGTCTGGCTTTGGGCGGGGTCGATTCTTTGCCGGGGGCGGCAGGTCGTATGCTGCGGGGCATGTTTGGCGGACTCTTCGCCCTGAACTTCTACTCGCCGCTGTTCATCGACCAGCTCCGGCGGGGTCGCAAGACTGCGACCATCCGGCTGGGCGACAAATCGGCCAAGTACCACCGCAGCCAGATCGTCTGGGTCACGGTCGGGTCCCGCCACTCCCGCCGGGAGAAGATCTTCTCGGCGGTGATCGACGAGGTCGAGGTGAAGCGGCTGGGCGATCTCTCCCCGAGGGACATCGAGCGCGACAACCCGGAGTTCCGTCGGGTCGAGGAAACCAAGAAGTTTCTCGAACAGATCTACGACCGCCCGGTCTCGCTGGAGGACGAGGTCACCGTGGTCCACTTCTCCCAGATCGTCGAGCCCGGCCTCGGCTTCGGGAACGTGCCCTCGCCGAACTGATGCCGGGCCAGGGCGGAGGCGATGCGGCGGCCTTCCACTTCCTCTCCCGCTGGGAGCTCGCCTGCCCGCGGGAACGGGTCTGGGACACCCTGGTCGACTTCCACACCTGGCCGATCTGGTGGCCCGGGCTGGACGGGGTGATCGAGACGATCCACGGTGACGCCGAAGGGATCGGCCAGCGGGCCACCTCCACCTGGCGGGGGCCGATCGGCTACTCCCTGGAGATCTCGATCGAGTCGGTCGAACGGGTCCATCCCGAGTTTCTGCGGGGGGTGGCGAGCGGCGACGTGACCGGGGAGGGAACCTGGCGCCTAAGCCCGGGACCGGACGGCTGGACCGGGGTTGATTTCGACTGGAACGTGCGGGCCAATCGTCGCTGGATGGAGTTCCTCGCCCCGGTTGCCCGCCCGCTCTTCGTCTCCAGCCACGATCACGTGATGAAGAAGGGAGCCGAGGGTCTGGCCGACCATCTCGGCTGCCAGATCCGCAGTTTCGAAGCCCGTGCCCACTAGATCCCTAGCTTCCACCGGATCTGTATGCTTGCCTTTGGCACTCTCGCTGTGAGAGTGCCAGAAAGTTTGGCGCCGGTTCGATCCAGTCCCGGCACCGGAAACTCGACCCACCCAGCAAGCACCAATACGGAGGTATCTGAATGAAGCTGAAGCCCCTCGGGGACCGGCTGATTGTCAAGCCGGTAGATGAAGAGGAGACCACCGCGAGTGGCCTCGTCCTTCCCGACACCGCGAAGGAAAAGCCGCAGAAGGGCAAGGTCGTCGCTGTCGGTGACGGCAACTGGGACGAGGACGGCGAGAAGCGGATTCCGCTCGACGTTGCCGAAGGCGACGAGGTCCTCTACTCCAAGTACGGCGGAACCGACATCACCGTCGAGGGTGAGGATCTCCTCGTCCTGCGTGAGTCGGACATCCTCGCCAAGGTCCAGTAACCCTCCCACCCTCAAGCACAGGAGATAAGGAAGAGACATGGCTCACAAGGAGCTGAAGTTCGCAGAAGAAGCCCGGGGGGCACTGCAGGCCGGCGTCGACGCCGTTGCCGACGCAGTCAAGGTAACCCTCGGCCCCAAGGGTCGCTACGTCGTGCTCGACAAGAAGTTCGGCGCCCCGACCATCACCAACGACGGCGTTTCGATCGCCCGCGAGATCGAGGTCGAGGACGTCTTCGAGAACCAGGGCGCCCAGCTGGTGCGTGAGGTTGCCACCGCGACCAACGACGTCGCCGGTGACGGCACCACCACCGCCACCCTGCTGGCCCAGATCATCGTTCGTCAGGGCCTCAAGAACGTGGCCGCCGGTGCCAACCCGCTGGCGCTTCGCCGCGGCATCGAGAAGGCCGTCGACGAGGTCGTCGCCAACCTGCGCGACAAGCAGTCCGCCGAGATCAACGGCAAGGACCAGATCGCCCGCGTCGCCGCCATCTCGGCTGCCGACGACGAGATCGGCAACACCATTGCCGACGCGATCGACAAGGTCGGCAAGGACGGCGTGGTCAACGTCGAAGAGGGCCAGACCTTCGGCATGGAGCTCGAGTTCACCGAGGGCATGCAGTTCGACAAGGGCTACATCTCCCCGTACATGGTCACCGACCAGGATCGGATGGAGGCAGTCCTCGAGGACCCGTACATCCTGATCGCCAACCAGAAGATCGGTTCCGTCCGGGACATCCTCCCGGTGCTGGAGCAGGTCATGCAGGGTGGCAAGTCGCTGCTGATCGTGGCCGAGGACGTCGAGGGTGAATGCCTCGCGACCCTGGTCGTGAACAAGCTGCGCGGCACCTTCACCGGTGTTGCGGTCAAGGCCCCCGGCTTCGGTGATCGTCGCAAGCGGATGCTGGAAGACATCGGCATCCTCACCGGTGGCGAGGTCATCACCGAGGAGATGGGCCTCAAGCTGGAGAACACCCAGCTGACCCAGCTCGGCAAGGCCCGTCGCGTGGTCGTCTCGAAGGACACCACCACCATCATCGACGGTGCCGGTGAGCAGGACGCGATCGCCGGACGGATCAAGCAGATCCGCTCCGAGATCGAGAACACCGACTCCGAGTTCGACCGCGAGAAGCTCCAGGAGCGTCTCGCCAAGCTGGCCGGCGGCGTTGCCGTGGTCAAGGTTGGCGCGGCCACCGAGACCGAGATGAAGGAGAAGAAGCATCGGGTCGAGGACGCACTCCAGGCGGCCCGTGCGGCGCTTGAAGAGGGCATCGTCCCCGGCGGCGGTGTGGCTCTGCTCGACGCCCAGTCGGCACTCGACGTCGAGGCCTACGAGGACGCCGACGAGCGTACCGGTGCGTCGATCATTCATCGTTCGCTCGAGGAGCCGGTCCGGCAGATCGCCGAGAACTCCGGTCTCGAGGGTTCGGTCGTGGTCAACAAGGTCCGTGACCTCAAGAACGGCGAGGGTCTCAACGCCGCCAACGGCGAGTACGGCGACATGGTCAAGGCGGGCGTGCTCGACCCGACCGTGGTCACCCGTTCGGCCCTCCAGAACGCCGCTTCGATCGCCAAGAACATCCTGGTGACCGAGGCCGTCGTGGCCGAGCCGCCGGAGGAAGGCGGAGGAGCCCCGACCATGCCCGACATGGGCGGAATGGGCGGCATGATGTAAGGAGGCTCCCGCCTCCGGCATCAAGCCGAGAAGTAGAGGCGCAGGCCTCAGGGAAAGGGCCCGGGAGAAATCCCGGGCCCTTCCTCATTCTCCGGCTCCCATCCGGCCCGGCCCGGCTCGACTCAGAGAGTGGCAGGGATGGTGGCCAGGCCTTCGGCCTGGGCGGCCCGGTGAAGCTGGCGGTCCCAGGTGAGGAAGGCGAGATCGTCGGTCTCTGCCGCGGAGGGCGGTCCGAACTCGGCCACCGGCCGCCCATGCTTGGTCACGGTGATCCGCTCACCCTGTTCCACCGCGCGGAGCGCCTCACTCAGAGTCGCTTTCAGTTCCTTGACCCCGATCTCACGTATGTGACCGCTGTATCGGCGAAGTGACCACTACCTGAGTCACTTTCTTTCGGCTACCTTGACCCCATGGTGGGAGCCACGCAGCCAGACCGCGGACCAAGCAGGCAGACCGGTTTCTGTCGGGACCAGCGTTGCCTCGCCCACCAAAACGGCTCGATGGTTCTGAACGAGATCGCGCAGGGATGGATCGACGTGCCGCACGTGGAGCGTCCGGAACGGGTCGAGCGGGTGCTTGCCGTGCTTGAGGGTTCCGGCGTTCTCGACCAACTGGTCGAGGTTCCGGCCCGGGAGGCGACCGATCCCGAACTCGGCCTGGTCCACACCCCGGAGATGATCGCCACGGTGCGGCAGGGCGGCCGCTCCGGACTGGAGTGGATCGGACCGGAGGCACGGGCCGGGAAGGGCAGCCTGGAAGCGACCCTGCTCGCGGTTGGTGGCACGCTCGAATGCGTCGACCGGGTGCTGGACGGCGAACTCGACAACGCCTACGCCCTGCTCCGCCCGCCCGGCCACCACTCCTCGGCCGACACCCCGATGGGCTTCTGCCTGTTCAACCCGGTTGCGGTCGCCGCCCGCCACGCACAGCAGCGAGGTGTCGAGCGGGTGGTGATCCTCGACTGGGACGTCCACCACGGTAACGGCACCCACGACATCTTCTACGAAGACCCTTCGGTCCTGTTCATCTCGATTCACCAGGATGGTCTCTACCCGGCGGGATACGGAAGCCTCGACCAGACCGGTGAGGGCGAGGGGGAGGGTTTCACGGTCAATGTTCCCCTGCCGCCGGGCAGTGGCGACGCCGGTTACGGCGCGGCGATCGACCGGGTGATCGCTCCGGTGATCCGACGCTTCGACCCGGGCCTGATCCTGATCTCGGCCGGACAGGATCCGGCCGCCGCGGATCCGCTCGGCCGGATGAGCGTGACCACCGAGGGTTTCCGCCGGATGGCCGGGGCGGTCCGGGATCTGGCCGACGAGTTCTGCGACGGCCGTCTGGTCGTTTTTCAGGAGGGTGGCTACAGCCTCGATCACATGCCGTTCTGCACCCTGGCGGTGATCGAGGCGATCGCCGGGCTCGACCCCTCCTTCGACTCCGATCCGGTGGAACTGGATGTCCCGACCGTGCTCGGGGCGGCCGAACAAGCGGCTGTGGAGGCGGCAGTCACCGCCCACGTCGATCCGGCGGGTCGGGCGGCCTGAACCGGTTGCCGCGGCTTGCGGCAGACCGGCGGGCCGCCGGTGAGGCTCAGGCCGGTTCGGCCAGGACATCGGCCAGGCGGCGAGGTTCGATACCCATCGCCCGCAGGTCGGCGGGACCTTCGGTCGAGGTCATCGAGATTCGCATCAGCTCGGCTTCCTGCCAGGTGGCAAACACCTTCTCGCCGAAGATCCGGTGGAGGGCGGTCAGGCCGAGGTGAACGATCGGCAGGGGTACCGGCAGGATCGGCCGGGGTCGGCCGGAAAGCTCCCCGACCAGCGACGCCATCTCCCGGTAGGTGATGGCCTCCGGCCCGGCCAGCGTGATCCCCGGCCGGTCCTCGGCGCCGGTCGCCTTCCCGTCCAGCCAGACCATCACCGCCCGGGCAACGTCATCCCCCCAGATCGGCTGGTAGACGGCGTTGCCGCGTCCCGAGACCGGGATCATCGGCAGGAAGGAGAATCGCTTCAGCATCGTGATCCAGGTGTCCGAGTGGTCGTAGACGATCGAGGGCCGGAAGATCACCGAGTCGAGGGTGGACCCCCGCACCGCCTCCTCCCCGATCCACTTGGCGCGAAAGAACCTGGTGCGCTGGGTCGGGCTGGCTCCGAGCGCACTGAAGAAGGCGAACCGCTCAACCCCGGTCCGCTCCGCAGCCTGGACCAGCCGCACGGTGGCCAGTCCGTTCAGTTCCTCGACCGGATGGGGCGGCTGATCCCGGATCGAGGCGGCGAGATGGATCACGGTGTCGACGCCCCGCATCGCCTGTCGCAACAGGTACGGATCGGAAAGTTCACGCAGGTCGCCCATGGTGATCTGGACGTCGACCCGATGGTCGCCGAGCCGGCGCGGTTCCCGGACCAGGCAGCGAACTTCCTGTCCGGCCGCAAGCAGCCGCGGCAGGAGTCGGGACCCGATCGAGCCGGTGGCGCCGGTGAGGAGGATCATCGGGGGGAAGTGTATTCCCCGGGTTGCGGCGGACCGCGGGGTCGGCCTCCCCGGGGAGTATCCACCCGCCCGGAAGGTCCCGCCTGGGCAGGGTCCCTAGAATCGGTGCTTCCGTTGGCGGCCCCAGCGCCATCTCAACCGGCAACCAGGAGCAGTTCCAGATGGCATACGTGATTGCAGAGCCCTGTATCGGCGAGAAGGACAACTCCTGCGTGGAGGTCTGTCCGGTCGACTGCATCCACCCGACCCCGGACGATCCGGGCTACGAAGCTCACGACATGCTTTACATCGATCCGGACGAGTGCATCGACTGCGACGCCTGTGTCGAGGCCTGCCCGGTCGACGCCTGCTTCGCGCTGGATCAGCTCCCCGCCGAGTGGAGCCACTTCGCGGAGCTAAACGCCGCCTACTACCGAACCTAATTCCCCGGGGCTACTGGATGACCGGTAGCTCGCGGGCGTTCGAGCCCAACTTCGGGGCAGCCGGAGGCGTCGGCTGGACGGTTTGAAGAACCGGCAGCTCTCGCGGGGTCGAGGCGATGATCTTGCGGGCCGCGGCCACGATCGCGGTACCGGCCGGGGAGTCCGGCTGCTCGACCGCGAGTGACCTGCCTTCGTCGGCCAGGATCCGCAGATCCTCGGACAGCGGCACCGTCCCGAGCAGCGGAACCTCGAGTTCCTCGGCCAGCAGGCGTCCGCCACCCTCGCCGAAGATCGAGAAGTTCTCACCTGACGGTGTGGTGAAACCGGACATGTTCTCGATCACACCCATCACCTCGAGGTCGACCTTGTCGGCCATCTCGGCCGAACGACGGGCCACCGACTGGGCGGCGGGCTGCGGGGTGGTCACGATCGCGATCTTTGCCTGGGGCAGAAGCTGGGCCAGAGTCATGGCGATGTCACCGGTGCCGGGCGGCAGGTCGAGCAGCAGGTAGTCGAGCTCACCCCAGGCGACATCCTCCAGGAACTGCTGGATCGCCTTGTGCAGCATCGGACCGCGCCAGACCACCGCCGAGTTCTCTTCCACGAAGTAGCCGATCGACATCGTCTTGACGCCGGTCGTGGATTCAGGCGGGACGATCTTGCGGTCGGCGTTCACGTCCGGCTTCCGGTTCACACCAAGCATCCGCGGGATCGAGTAGCCGTAGACGTCGCAGTCGAGAGCCCCGGCCTTGAAGCCCTCGGCCTGAAGGGCGGCGGCGAGGTTGGCGGTCATGGTCGACTTGCCGACCCCGCCCTTGCCGGAGGCCACGCAGATCACGTTCTTCACCTGGGCCAGCGCCCCGGCCGGAAGCTTGTTCCGGCCCAGGGTCTGCTGGAGGTCGGCCTTCTGTTTGTCGCTGAGGACGTCAAAGCCGACCCCGACCGAAGTCACGCCCGGAACCGAGGAGGCCTGCTCGACCACCGCGGTCTGGAAGTGCGAGCGGATCGGGCATCCCGGGGTGGTGAGGGAAACCGTCACCTCGACCCGGCCGTCGTCCTTGATCACGACCGACTCCTCGCGGACCATGCCGAGCTCGACGATGTTGCGGCGAAGCTCGGGGTCGATCACCGCCTCGAGTTTCTCGAGGATCTGCTCTACGGAGGGGAGGGGCGTATCGGAGGGCATGGCCTGATTGTGTCAAAGCCGACCGATCAGGACGGGTATCCCGGGTCCGGAGCAAGGGGGGCGAGTTTCCTCCGCCCGCTGCTTAGCGGGAACAAATGTCCCCTGAACGAGGAGCAATGATGGAGGAGAAGTCGGCGGGTCGCACCCGTCTGCCCGCGGCGCTGCTGTTCGCAGTTCCGGTTGTTCTGATCCTGGTTGCCGCACTTGGCCTGCTCACCGCCGACTCGGCCGGAGCGGCCCGTTACACGGTGCTCGAGTGCGGCTGGTACGTCGGTCAGGACGCCAACTGGATCGACACCAGCGACTCGAAGTTCATGCGCAGCTCCTACTGCCAACCACCGCGGTCGAACGACGCCTTCGACGGGGTGCATCTGACCAGCGAGACCCGCAACGGAGCCGCCTCGGTCGGTGGGGCGCGGTTCGCGAGCTGGCGTTGGAACGCGCCGTCCGGGGTGACCATCACCACCGTCCACGGTCACCGGTGGCAGGTCGTGCGTGACGGCTTCGAACACCGGCTCGGAACGGTTTCCTCGCGGGGATTCGAACCGTTCCTCAACCTGGCGACCACCGACACCGCCCGGCGGGACTTCCGGCAGAACGACCTGCCGGCCGGCACCACCGCGTTCGAGTCACGACTGCTCTGCGCCCGGGCGGAGAGCAAACGCTGCTCCGCCGAGAAATCCTCTCTGGCCGGGGTGCGGGCCCTGACCATCACGATGGACGACCCTTCGGCGCCGAGCGCCACGGTCAGCGGCGAGCTGACCGGGGAGGGATGGCTGCGCGGGGTCCGGAATCTCGGCTGGACCGGCAGGGACCGCGGATCCGGACTGCGGTACAGCGAAACCGCAATCGACGGGTCGGTCCGCGCCCGGACCGAGAACCGGTGCCAGACGGTGGTTGTGGGCGGTCTTACCCGGGGCAGCCGGATGCAGCCGTGTGAACTCTCGGCGACCGGAACTCACACCGTCAACACGGCGACGCTCAGCGACGGCCCCCACCAGCTTCGCCACTGCGGGATCGATTTCGCCGGTGCTTCGGGATGCACCGCGGTCCGCACGGTCCGAACCGACAACACCGCTCCGGGAGCCCCCCGTGATCTCATCGTCACCGGGGGCGATGGCTGGCGTCGTAGCAACGGCTTTTCCCTCGCCTGGACTCTGCCGGATCAGGGCCCGGCGGCACCGATCGTCGCCTCACGGCTCAGGATCACCGGGCCGGACGGCCGGGACGGCGGCGTTCTCCCCGGCTCGGCACCGAACGGCGCCACCGGTCTGAACCTGCCCGCGCCAGGCGAGTATCGGGTCCGGGCCTGGCTGGTCGACGCCGCCGGGAACGAGCGTGAGGACGCGTCCGCCGGGGCCACCCTGCGCTTTGACGACCTGCCACCCACCGGCTACTTCCGGGAGCTGGATCAGGCCCGCCCGGAGTTGCTTCAGGTCCCGGTGGCGGACCAGCACTCCGGCGTTGCCGCCGGGACGATCTCGGTCCGCCCGGTCAAGGGCGGCGAGTGGCGGGACCTGCCGACCGGGCTGACCGGACCGGCCGATTCGCGCGAACTCACCGCCCGAATCCCTTCAGAGGATCTCCCGCCGGGGGCCTGGGTGGCGCAGGCAACGATCACCGATGTGGCCGGAAACCAGACCGTGACCTCACGTCGCGGAAACGGTTCCACCGTGACCTTTCGGACCCCACTCAAGGTGACCAGCACGATCAATGCCCGCCTGGTCGGCTCCCGTGGTTCCGGGCCGATGCTCCGGGTGCCGTACGGTGGCCGGGCCAGCCTCAGCGGACGGTTGAGCAGCGGCGGCAGGGGGCTCGAGGGCCAGTCGGTCCGGGTCACCGAACTGCCCCGGTCCGGTTCTCGCCAGCGGCCGCTCAGAAGGTTGGCGACGACCGGCACAGATGGCTGGTTCAGGGTCTGGTTGCGGCGCGGCACCTCGCGTCGGGTCACGGTCAGCTTCGCCGGGAGTGAGCGGTTTGAGAGTTCTTCGGCCGGACCGTTCGCCCTCCGGGTTCGTGGCGGGCTCAGTTTCCGGGCGGTCCCCCGCAGGCTCAGGACCGGCCGGCGAATCCAGTTCCGCGGACGGGTGCGGGCCCGCCATGCCCGACGGCCCGCAACCGGCAACCTGGTGGCGGTCCAGTACCTGGAACGGGCCAGCGGAACCTGGCGCCCGGTGCTGGTTGCCCGCACCGACCGTCACGGCATCTACCGGGCCGGCTACCGGTTCCGGTACATCGAGGGTGTCGCGAAGATCAGGTTGAGGGCGGTGCTGCTGCCGTCGCCCTGGTTCCCGTATGACCAGACGATCTCCCGTCCGGTGGTGGTGCGGGTCAAGGGGTGAGTTGCCGATGAGCCCGGGTCGGCGATCTGCCACCGGCGTTTCACGGGTCAATATGGTGGGTGCAAGCGAACTTCAGGAGCCCCATGAATCCGAACGACTTTCTTGAGATTGACCGCCAGCTCTCCGACGAGGAACGGATGATCAAGGAGACGGTCTCCCGGTACGTGAAGGAGCAGTACCTGCCCGGGGTCGCCGAGCACTTCGAGAACGGGACCTTCGACCGTTCGGTGCCGAAAGCGCTGGGTGAGCTCGGGCTGCTCGGCATGCACCTCACCGGCTACGGCTGCGCCGGTTCGAGCGCGGTCGCCTACGGCGTCGCCTGCATGGAACTCGAGGCGGGGGACAGCGGCCTGCGTTCCTTCTGCTCGGTGCAGGGTTCGCTGGCGATGTTCGCGATCTGGAAGTGGGGCAGCGAGGCCCAGAAGGAGAAGTGGCTTCCCGGCATGGCCGCGGGCGAGAGGATCGGCTGCTTCGGGCTGACCGAACCCGACTCCGGATCCGACCCCGGTTCGATGCGGACCACCGCCCGCCGGGACGGTGACGACTGGGTGGTCGATGGCGCCAAGATGTGGATCACCTCGGGCACCGTCGCCGACGTCGCGGTGGTCTGGGCCCGCACCGACGAAGGGGTCAAGGGATTCCTGCTCGAACCCGGCATGGAGGGGTTCTCCGCACCGGAGATGAAGGGCAAGCTCTCGCTTCGCGCCTCGATCACCTCGGAGCTGATCATGGACGGGGTCCGGGTGCCGGATGCGAACCGCCTCCCGGAGGTCAGTTCACTGAAGGGTCCGCTCAGTTGCCTGAACGAAGCCCGCTACGGGATCGCCTGGGGGGTGGTCGGAGCGGCCCGTGCCTGCTTCGAGGCGGCACTCGAGTACTCCCTCACCCGGGAGCAGTTCGACCAGCCGATCGCTTCCTTCCAGCTGACCCAGGCGAAGCTGGCCGAGATGGCGACCCGGGTTCAGATGGGTTATCTGCTCGCCCTCCAGCTTGGCCGCCTGAAGGATGCCGGGGAGATCACCTCGGAGCAGGTCTCGATGGGCAAACGGGCCAACTGCCGGATGGCGCTCGAGGTTGCCCACATGGCCCGTTCGGTGCTGGGTGCAAACGGGGTCACCCTGGAGTATCCGGTGATGCGCCACGCCGCCAACCTCGAATCGGTCTTCACCTACGAGGGCACCGAGGAGATCCACACCCTCGCGATCGGCAATGCCCTCACAGGAATCCCCGCCTTCCGCTAACCCGGGGCCACCAGCCGTCCGCTGGCGGCGTCATCAACCTCACGCGGGACGCTCATGGACCGAGGTCCTATCGCGTCCCGCGTTCGGCGGATTCCTTGCCAGCGAACGGCTGGACGGCCCCGGGAACATCAGGCCACCAGCCGTCCGCTGGCGGCGTCATCAACCTCACGCGGAACGCTCACGGACCGGTAAAGCCGTTCTGGAGCCGATAGTGGAGGCTATGTCGCCTAAATCGGCTCCAGAAACATTCCGGGAGGGGTCCTTGCGGAACTGGAGCCGATAGTGGCGGCCATGTTGCCTAAATCGGCTCCAGAAACGTTCCGGGGGTTTCGGGTGGGGTTTGCTTCAGGTGCTTCTTGGGTGGTGGTGGCTTGGTTTGGGGATGACAGCTCGGGTCGCGCGATCTCCGGAACCGGGACCGGAACCGGGACCGGGTTATTGACGACGACGGGTTTTGATGGGATGCTCGCTTCAACCAGAGGCCAACGAACTTTGTGGGGTATCGATGATTGAGAGAAGCCGTCTGCAGGAACTGCTCGGGCGGGAGCGGGGGGATTTCGCTGGAAGGCACCCGGCATCCCGGGCCGCCTACGAAAACGCCTCCCATCTGTTCGGGCGGGTGCCGATGACCTGGATGAACAAGGCGGCCGCCGGCCACCCGGTCTACATGGAGTCGGCGAGGGGCACGACCATCACCGACATTGACGGCAACCGGTACCTGGACCTCGCCCTGGGCGACACCGGGGCGATGGCCGGTCACTCTCCCGAGGCCACCGTGAAGGCGGTCGAACGGCAGCTTCGCGATCGTGGTGGCATCACCACGATGCTGCCGACCGAGGATGCCGAGTGGGTCGGAGCCGAGCTCACCCGTCGCTTCGGCCTGCCGCTCTGGAGCTTCTCGCTGACCGCAACCGACGCCAACCGCTGGTCGATCCGGCTGGTCCGGGCGATCACCGGCAGGCCAAAGATCCTGGTCAACAGCTACTGCTACCACGGCTCGGTCGACGAGTCCCTGATCGTGGTCGGACCGGACGGTGAAGGGGTCTCCCGCGAAGGCAACGTCGGGGCCCCGGTGGATGTGACCGAGACCAGCCGGGTGGCCGAGTTCAATGATCTCGAGGGGCTGGAACGTCAGCTCGCCAAGGGTGACGTCGCCGCGGTGCTGATGGAGCCTGCACTGACCAACATCGGGATCGTCCTGCCCGAGGAGGGCTACCTCAAGGGCGTGCGTGAACTGACCCGGGAGCACGGCACGCTCCTGATCAACGACGAGACCCACACCTTCTCCGCCGGTCCGGGCGGGATGACCCGGGCCGAAGGTCTCGAACCGGACGTCCTGACCATCGGCAAGGCGATGGGCGGCGGAATCCCCTGCGGCGCCTACGGCCTCTCGGCCGAGATGGCGGAGCGGATCAACTCGCGCACCGACCTCGACCTGATCGACATGGGCGGGGTCGGCGGGACCCTGGCCGGCAACCCGGTTTCGACCGCGGCAATGCGGGCCACCCTCGGCGAGGTTCTGACCGACGAGGCCTTCGCGGGGATGATCACCCTGGCCACCCGCTTCACCGAGGGGGTCGAGGAGGCGCTCCGGAAGTACGAGGTGCCCTGGTCGATCCGTCAGCTCGGGGCGAGATCCGAGTACCGGTTCACCTCGCCGGCACCAAGAAACGGAACCGAGGCGGCGAACGCTCACGACCCCGAGGTGGACGACTACATGCACGTGTTCATGGCCAACCGGGGGATCCTGCTCACCCCGTTCCACGCGATGGCCCTGATGTGTCCGGACAGCACCGAGGCCGAGGTGGACCTGCACACGGAGGTCTTCAACGAGGCCGTCCGTGAGCTGGTCGGGGCGTGAATCCGACCGGGTCCGGCCTCGACCTGAACGGCCGGACCGCGATCGTCAGCGGAGCCGGCAGCCCGGAAGGGATCGGGTTCGCCACCGCCCGGGCCCTCGGTCTGCTCGGGGCCGGGGTGAGGGTGGCTTCGACCACCGACCGGATCGGGGAGCGGGTCGCCGAGCTGGAGTCCGAAGGAATCACCGCCCGCGGTTTCGTCGGTGATCTCACCGACCCGTCGCGGGCCGACGCCTTGGTCGCGGAAACGGTCGACGGCTTCGGGCGCCTCGATGTGCTGGTCAACAACGCCGGGATGACCTCGCTTTCCGACCCGGAGGACCCTTCCGGAATCGAGGGGATGTCCGACGCCAACTGGCAGAAGACGATCGACCGCAACCTGACCACCGCCTTCAACCTGACCCGGGCGGCAGTCAAGCCGATGCTGGCGGCCGGCTTCGGCCGGATCGTCAACGTGACCTCGGCCTCCGGGCCGGTCACCGCCTACCCGGGCGATGTCGGCTATCACGCCGCCAAGGCGGGGATGGTCGGATTGACCAGGGCGGTGGCGATCGAGACCGCCGCCCGTGGCGTGACCGTGAACGCGGTGGCGCCGGGCTGGATCGCGACCTCCTCCTCCACCACCCGGGAGGTTGATGTGGGGGCGGCCACCCCGGTCGGCCGTTCCGGGACCTCGGCCGAGGTCGCCGCGGCGGTGGTCGCCCTGGCCCTGCCCGCGGCCGCCTACACCACCGGCCAGGTGCTGGTGGTCGACGGGGCCAACTCGATCATGGAGGAGAAGGCCGGTTGAGTCGCGTCCGCGACTCCCGGCCCGGACGGAGCGGGTCGCACCGCGCCGCTCAGCGTGGGTAGTGCGGGGCGAACCGGGGGAAGCGGTGTGAGTTCAGCTTGTACCGGAGAACCCTGCGGCCGAGCGGGAAGTTCTGGATCCGGAACGGGTTCGAACTGCCGAAGTCCTGGTAGTAGATCATCATCCGGACCTGGCTGCGGGTCCTGGCGAAACGGAAGATCCGGTTCATGAAGATCGCGCTGTCGATGTTCCAGAGACCGAACTCGGTCAGCGCCATCGGCTTTCCCTTGCCCTGGGCGAACTTTCTGTAGAACCGTTTCAGATGATCCCAGTTGTTGTACTGGTTGTAGAAATCGGTGCCGACCCAGTTGACCCACTTTCTGCCGGGCCAGTAGTGGGCCGGGAGGTTCGCCCGGACGGTCGGTGAACCGGCCGGCAGCGGGCTCCACACCGTCGCGACCTTGGCCCGCCGGAGCCGCTTCGGCAGCCGGTTCATTCCCCGGAGACGACGTATTTTCGGCAGCCCGATCTTCTTCAGGCGACGGTTGAGCTTGCTCCGCCTGGCACCACCCTTGACGATCACCGTAATCCGGCGAAACGCCCGCCGGTACCACTTGAAGGCGTACGGTCCGCCGCGGACGTTTCCGGCACAGTCGACCCCGGCGTACGCATTCAGGCAGCGGTTCGGTTCCCCCAGGGGACGCAGGTAGAGCCGGATCCGCTGGCGGGCCAGCGAGTGGTTGAGCTGGACCAGGTAGGCGTCCCCGTACCCCTTCGCGATCTGCCGCGGGGTGATCAGTTCGGTTCCGTTGTCGGCCCGGGTGGTGATGTGAAGCATCGGCCGGGCCCGTACCGAACGCCAACGGGGCAGCGCCTTGTGCAGGCTGTTACCCCAGGGATGGAAGGTCTGGATCACTGCCGGTCGCTTGCCCGCTGCCCGGGCGAAATCCCGAAACCCGCCGGCATCGCCTGTGTCGGTCACTCCGAAGAAGGTCTTGCCGCGAGGTGGCTTCAGCATCGCGGCGTCGGCCGGGGCGGGACCGGGACCGGCCAGCAGCCCCAGCGCGAACACGGCGAGGATCAGTCCGGCAGGCCGAAAGCGGGAACGATGTACGGAAAACGCGGAGGGCATAAATGAACAACCGCCGCCGACAGCGGAGGTTGCGCCTTCCACAGTAGGGGCCCGGCGCCGTTCCGGTCGGCCGTCACGGCCGGTGCAACGCAGATGTCAGGATGTGGGCATGGACCCCGAATCGGAAATTCCCGCCGTTAGCCCGGTCACGGAGGAGGAGTTCGAACGGATGATCTCCGACGCGATCGACCGGTTGCCGGTCCAGTTCCGGGAGGCGCTCGAGCGGGTTCCGGTCGTCGTTTCCGATCGCGGCCGGGAGTGGCGGGCCTACGGGCTGTATCAGGGTGACGGCATCGCCCGGGACAACTACCCGGACCGGATCCTGATCTTCAGGGACACCCTGGTCCGTGACTTCGGGCACGACCGTGAACTGCTGGCGGCCCAGGTCGAGCGGACTGTCCGCCACGAACTGGGCCACCATCTCGGTTTCGGTGAACGGGGGGTGAGAAACCTCGGCCTCTGAACCGCTCGCTCGGCGACGGTCCCTCATCCCGTTCAGACCGAAGGTTCTCTCAGGTGATGGAGTCCTCGTCCTCGGCAAAGACGATGATCCCCCAGGTCACCCAGATGCAGAGCGCGAAGATCGCCAGAGACCACCAGGGGTAGGCCCCGCCCATTCCGAGCAGGGCTCCGATCGCCCCGAGGGTGCCTCCCGCAATCCCGACCACCCGGCCGAAGGTGTTCCCGGCATAAAGCGAGAAACCGCCGATCAGCTGGATGACCCCGAGAATGATCGTCACCCAGCCGAGGGTGTTGAGATTGGTCAGGATCAAACGGGTGTCGTTGACCAGCACGCTGGCGCTGTCAAGCGCGGCGATTCCGTAGATCACGTTCAGCACACCCAGGACGATCAACATGACCGCCGCGAAAGCCGTTCTTCCCGCTCCTCGCATCTTGATAGCTCCTTCTCTGGCCGCCCAGGCGACCTTGGTGGTCGTTCCGGGTTGAAGTTAGAACGATCACTCGATGCTGCTTTCACCCCGATCGGGTGAACCGCGTCGGTTATCGTTTTTCGGATGCATCGCGGAGGGGCACGAAAACGGGATCGGCCAGGCTGGGGGCCATGACCAGTGTGAGGACACAGGCTCAGGCTGCTCCGGGGACCGTTTCCCGATCCCGTCTGATCGACGGGCTGGTCGGGGCCAGACACGCCCGGCTTGTGCTGCTCGAGGCTCCGGCGGGATACTCGAAAACCACCACTCTCCGCCTGTGGGATGCAGCCGACCCGCGGACCTTCGTCTGGATCAGGGGAAGTCGAAGACTGAACGATCCGACCCGGTTGATCAAGACGATCGTTGCGGTCACCGCGCCGATCGGGATTGACCCCGAGGTGCTTGATGCCCTCGCGGCCCCGAGTCCGGATCTACCCTTCGTGCTCGGGCTGTTGGGGCAGGCGATCAGCGAACTCGCACCCTTTGTGCTGGTCATCGACGACGCTCACCTGATCGAGGACGAAGAGTCGTGGACGGTGATCCGGGCGGTGGCAGGGGAACTCCCCCGGGAAGCTCAGCTGGCGATCGGGTCACGAAATCGCCCGCCGCTGGCGATCGGGCCACTCCGGGCCCGCCGCGAGCTTCATGAGCTGGGGATGGCCGAACTGACCATGACCCGGCGTGAAGGTCGTGACCTGCTGACGGGGATGGGTCTCGATCTCGGAGACCGAGCCGATCTGGTCCACGCAAGGGCGGAGGGGTGGCCGGCGGCCATGTATCTCGCCGGGCTGGCAATCAGGCAGGATCCGGAGGCAGCGCCTGAGGATGCCGAGTTCGCCGGCAGCGACCGGATCCTCGTTGAGTACTTCCGGGACGAGTTCATCCGCGAGCTCCCGGAGGAGGACATCCGGTTTCTCTGCCAAACCTCGATCCTCGATGAGTTGACCGGCCCCGTCTGCGACGCGGTCACCGGCCGCGATGATTCGGCGGTCCGCCTGGAGCGGCTCGCCCATGAGAACTCCCTGGTGGTCCCGCTTGACCGTCACGGATCACGATTCAGGTACCACCATCTCTTTGCCGACATGCTCCGACTCGAGCTGACCCACCGGGAGCCCGAAGCGGAAGCCGGGGCCCACCACCGCGCAGCCGCCTGGCTGGCCGCCAACGGCGACATCCCGGGTGCCACCGACCACGCCATCGCATCCGGCAACCTGGAACTCGCCGGTGCGCTGATCTGGCTCGATATCGCCGACATCCTCGGTGGGGGCAGGGTCGCCATGCTGGACCGGTGGCTGTCTGCGATCGGGGACGATGCGGTCACCAGGGTGCCGGCGCTGATCCTCGCCCGTGCCCATCGGGAGATGGCGATGGGGCGTGGTGACGAGTCTCACCACTGGCTTGCGGTTGCCGAACGGGAGATTCCCGAAGGTCACCCCAGTTTTGGCGATGTGCTGATGGTTCGGGTGACGATGGGACCCGACGGTTCCCACCAGATGGTCAAGGATGCACGTCGGGCAGCCGGACTCTTCGACCGGACGAACCCGTGGCTGGTGCCGCTCGGTCTCTACGAGGGAATCGGCCTCTTTCTCGAGGGGGAAGCGGAAGCCGAGGAACTGCTGCGGACGGCCGCGAGAGAGGCAGCCTCGGTGTCACCGATAATCCAGAATCTGGCGCTTGCGCATCTGGCCCTGCTTGAGCTTGAACAGGGCCGGGTTGAGGAGGCGTTCCGGCATATCGCCCGGGCCCGGGACCAGGTTGAACGCTGCGGGCTTGGCTCCTACGGGGCGATGTCGCTGGTCTTCGCGGTGCTGGCCGACGTGCTTGCCCGACAGGGCCGCCAGGCCGAGTCGTCCGAGGCCCTGTCCCGCTGCCTGCGGATGAGCGAAGGAATCGAAGACTTCATCGCCTGGTACGAGGCTGAACTGATCCTCGCCTGTGGCCGGGCGATGATCGGCATCGGGCGTTTCGAGACAGTCGCGGGCATGGCGGACCAGGTCGACCGGCTCGCTGCCCGGATCGCTTCCCCTCCCCGCCTTGCCGGGTGGCTGGAAGAGCTTCGTCTGGCAGAAGGCCGGGTGGGCCCCGCCGGCCTCGAACTGACTCCGGCGGAGCTCAGAACCCTCTGCCTGCTGCCCACCCACCACTCCTTCCGGGAGATCGGCGAACAGCTCTGCCTGTCACCGAATACGGTCAAGACCCAGGCGAAATCGCTCTACCGGAAGCTCGGTGTGAACTCCAGGACCGAAGCGGTCATGGAAGGTCGTAGGCTCGGCATCCTGGGCCGTCCTCCCGACTGACGGTTCACCCCGATCGGGTGAAATCGGACCTGCCGCACAGGGCTAGATTGCGCTCGTGCAAGGTGAACTTCTCCGGGAAGGAACGTCGTGACCGAAGAGATCGAAGAGATGGGCCCGATCGACTGGCTGATGGTGGAGTGGGACGAGAAAGAACCAACCGGCGAGGCGATCCCGTACCTGATCGACCTGGTCGACAGCGGACTGATCCGGATTCTCGATTTCGCCTTCATCATCAAGCGGGACGACGGTTCGATCGGGCAACTCGAGATCACCGATCTGGGCGGGGATTCAGAGTCGTTCGAGGTGCTCGAGGGGGCGTCGTCGGGCATTCTCGACGAGAGCGACTTCGATGACGCCGGTGAGGTGCTGGAAACCGGAAAGGCCGCTGCGCTGCTGGTGTACGAGAACCGGTGGGCCGGTCCCTTCGCCGCGGCCGTACGTCGCTCCGGGGGGCAACTGGTGGCGAGCGGCCGGATCCCGATTCAGGCCCTGCTGGCCAGCCTCGAAGCCACCGAGAAATGAAGCGGGAAATGAGACCAGGAGGAATGACATGCCAGGACTGATCGGAGGTATCGCCCGGACTGCTGTGGTGGCCGGGACCGCAACGGCGGTGAGCAATCGCGTCTCCCGCAGACAGGCCTCACGCTGGGCCGAACAGGACGGACCGCAGTACGCAAACCCACGGGCGGAGATGGCGATGCAGGAGGAACCGGCTCCCCCGCCCGCCGATCCGGTGGCGCAGCTCAGGGAGCTTGGTGAACTTCACCAGAGCGGGATCCTGACTGACGAGGAGTTCGCCGCACAGAAGGCGAAGATCCTCGGCGACTAGCTGTAGGCTCGACCCATGTCGAAAGCAACGCTCAACACGACCGCCGGGCAGATCACGATCGAGTTCTTCGATGAGGACGCGCCGAAAACGGTGGAGAATTTCCGCAAGCTGGCCGCCGACGGCTTCTATGACGGGCTCGGTTTCCACCGGGTGATCAAGGACTTCATGATCCAGGGCGGCTGCCCCGAGGGTACCGGCACCGGCGGTCCCGGCTACACCTTCGAGGACGAGTTCAACGACCACAAGGTGGTCCGTGGTGCCCTGGCGATGGCCAACGCCGGCCCGAACACCAACGGCTCCCAGTTCTTCATCGTCACGATCCCGGCGGCCGACTGGCTCGACGGCAAGCACACCGTTTTCGGTGAGGTCGTGGAAGGAATGGATGCGGTTGACGCGATCGAGGGAACCGACACCGACGGTCGGGACATGCCGACCGAACCGCAGGTGATCATGGGAATCGAACTGAGCGACTGACGGACGTTCGGGCGGCGTCAGCTGCCCACGTCGTCGATCTCGTCCCGGGACTCGCCCATGGCCGAGGTCACATCGACCGGACCCGACTCCTTGGGGACCGGGGCGACAACGATCTTGCCGTCCTTGCGGGTGGTGATGTAGACCACCCGGTCGCCCCTCTTCAGGGGAAGGGTTTCCTGATCGAACATCGGCCGGAGGATGCGCGGGGCCATGCCTTCGGTGTGGTTGCGGACCACGGCGATCGGGGTCTGGCCGGGCTGCTTGATGTCCTCGTTGTCGGCTTCGACGATCCGGTCGTCGATGTCGAGCCCGTCACCGAAGGTCAGCAGGTCGTTCACCACCTTGGCCGCGTCCGGGGCATCGGCGGCCATGCCGAGAATCCGGCCGGCGGATGAGGCGGACACGATCACCTCGTCGGCGCCCGACTGCTTCAGCAGCTCCTGGTTCTCCTCCTTGCGGCAGGTGGAGACCACCTCGATCTCCGGGTTGAGCTCCTTCGCCCGCAGCACGGTCAGCACCGCGTGCTCGTCGGTGTTCAGCGCGATGATCAGTCGTTTGGCCCGTTCGATCCGGGCGGTCCTCAGCACCCGCCGGTCGAAGGCCTTGCCTTCAAACCCGTCCACCTTCTCCTGCACGTTGGCGCGATCGAGGACCTCCCGGTTGTCATCGATCACGACCACGTTGCTGCCACGGTTGTGCTTGCGCAGATAGTCGAGGGCCGAACGACCCTTCACTCCGAACCCGCAGATGATCGTGTGTCCGTTCAGCTCCTTGAGCTTCGCGTTCACCCTTGCCCTCTTTCTCGACTGTGTGGTGAGTGCCTCAAGGGTAGTACCGACCAGCAGAACGAGGAAGAGCACCCGGAGCGGGGTGACCACCACGATCGAAATGAACCGGGCCAGCTGGGAGCTCGGAACCAGGTCCCCGTAGCCGGTGGTGGTGACGGTGACGGTTGCGTAGTAGAGCGAATCGAGGAAGTTGAACGTGTAGCCCGGATTGTTCGAGTCAATGTAGCCGTACCGGTCAACCCAGGTGATGAAGCCGACGAAGAGGATGATCCCCACCGCAATTCCGGCCCGGATCAGAATCGCCCGGCGCGGATCCTGGGCGCGGCTGACCAGCCAGAAGCGCTCGAGGGGCAGTTCCCTCGGCTGGCTGGCCTGCCGCGGTTCTCGGCTTCGTCGAAACACGGATCCGGCTGAGGATAGCCACGGGAACCGATCGGTACGGCCCGACGCGACGGCGGCATCACGTCCTGCGCCGGGAAGATACCCTGCGGGGTCCATGATTTCGAGGCCGTTTTCCGCATGACCGATCCGCTCGCCACCGGATTCGAATCCGTTTCGGAGGAAGCGTGGTCCGCGAAGGCCAGAGGGGATCGGGATCTCGATCCGGTCACCCCGGTTGAAGATGGCATCAACGCGAAGTGGCTCTACACCCCGGCCGACGCGCTCGGTGAGGATCCGGCCGGTCTGCCCGGCCAGGCGCCCTTCGTCCGCGGGACCAGGGCCGGCCGTCACTGGCAGATTCGCCAGGAGCAGGCCGCCCCGGGTCGGGAGCAGGCCAACCGGGAGATCCTCGAGGACCTGAACGGCGGCGTGACCGAGCTGACCCTGCGCATCGACCGGGCGGCGCGAGCGGGTCTGGCCCCCTCCGATCCGACATTCGCAGAGGCTCGTGGCGCGGACGGAATCGCGATCTCCACGCTCGATGATCTGGACCGGACGCTGGATGGCGTCTACCTCGACCTTGCAGGGGTTGCGCTTGAAGCCGGCTCATCGTCCGAATCCGCCGCGGCGCTTCTGGCCGCCCTCTGGCGCCAGCGGGGAATCGCCCCGGAACTGGCCCGGGGGTCCTTCCGGATCGACCCGCTCGGCACTCTCGCCCGCGAGGGGCATCTGCCGTTGTCCGGGGAGGACGCCCTGACCCGTGCCGCCGGGATCGCTGCGGAGACCGCCCGTGACTGGCCGGCGGCCAGGGCGCTGGCGATCGATACCGGCATCTACGTCGAGGCGGGTGCTTCGGCGGCCTGGGAGCTCGGCCTGGCGATCGCCGGGGCGGTCGAGTTCATCCGGGCCGGTGAAAGGGCCGGGACCGATCCGGAGACGATCGCAACGCAGCTTGAGTTCACACTCGCGGTCGGCACCGACCAGTTCCTCGAGATGGCCAAGTTCCGGGCGATCCGGCGGCTCTGGGCCAGGGTGCTTGAGGCCTGTGGCGTGGCCCCGGAGAGTCGCAGCTCGGCGACCTACGCCCGGACTTCCGCCAGGTCGCTCACCGCCGTTGATCCCTGGGTGAACATGCTGCGGGCCACTACCGCGGTTTTTGCCGCCGGGACCGGCGGCGCCGACGGGGTGACCGTGACCCCGTTCGACCGGGAGATCGGGCAGCCGGATGATCTCGGCCGAAGGATCGCCCGCAACACCCAGATCATTCTTCAGGACGAGTCCTCGCTCGGCCGGATCGCCGATCCGTTGGCCGGCTCCTGGTACGGCGAAAGTCTGACCGACGACCTCGCCCGGGCCGGTTGGGACCGCTTCCGGGAGATCGAGCGGGCCGGAGGGGCACTGGCGGCGCTCCGGTCCGGGCTGATTGCCGAGTCGCTGGCGACGCTGGCCGACGGTCGGGCCGATGACCTCGATCACCGCCGCCGGGTGATGACCGGCATCAACGAGTTCCCGCTGCTCGGCGACGACGGCACCACGCCCAAGGCCCCGGATCGGGGGGCGGTGGCCGGCGACGCGGAGCGACTCGCCGCCCTCCCGGAGGTTCCGGGGCTGGACCGGCTGGGTTCGGTCGGGCCGGACCAACTGCTGGGTACGGCCACCTCCCTGGCCACGGCCGGGGTCCGGATCGATCAGCTCGCCGCCGCACTGGCAGGCGAGGAGTTCCGGGTCGAACCGCTTGGCATCCGACCGGACGCGGAGCCCTTCGAGGAGTTCCGCCGGGCTACTTCCGAGTACGTCACGGCCGGGGGCGAACCACCACGGATCTATCTGGCCACGATGGGACGGATCGCCAGTCACGTCGCGCTCGCCAACTGGGCCCGGAGTTTCTTCGAGGTGGCCGGCATCGAGGCGGTCCCCGGCGGGGCGGTCGAGTCGAACGGTGACCACGCCACCCTGCTGAAAGAGGGCGGATTCCGGCTGGCAGCAGTCTGCGCCGGCAAGGAGCAGGTCGCGGAGGACGTGGCCGACCTGGTCACCCGACTGCGTGAAGCCGGAGCCGAATGGATCTACATGATCAACTCGGCCCCCGAACTGAACGAGGCGGCGCTGGCCGCCGGGGCCGACGAGCTGGTCAGGAACGGAGTGAGCATGAACGAGGTCCTGACCGCCGCCCTTGGCCGGCTCGGCGTGGAGGTGGCGCCATGAGCCGGATCCCGGACTTTTCGGAGCTGGAACTGGGCGGGATCGAGTCCGGGCCGGCCGACACCGAACGGCTCGGGGAGATCTTCGAGGCCAACCGGGATCCGGAAGGAGATCCGGTTCGCTGGGACACCCCGGAGGGCATCCCCCTCGATCCGGCCTACACCGCGTCGGCCCTTGAGGGAATCGACTTCCTCGACACCAAACCCGGGTTCCCGCCCTACCTGCGCGGGCCGTACCCGACCATGTACGTGAACAAGCCGTGGACGATCCGCCAGTACGCCGGCTACTCCACGGCCGAGGAATCAAACGCCTTCTACCGCCGCAACCTGGCGGCCGGCCAGCGCGGGCTCTCGGTCGCCTTCGATCTGGCCACCCATCGCGGCTACGACTCCGATCACCCCCGGGTGGCCGGTGACGTCGGCATGGCCGGGGTCGCGATCGACTCGATCTACGACATGCGGACCCTGTTCGAGGGGATCCCGCTGGAGCGGATGTCGGTCTCGATGACCATGAACGGGGCGGTGCTGCCGATCCTCTCGCTGTTCATCGTCGCCGGGGAGGAGCAGGGGGTGCCGCACGACCAGATCACCGGCACGATCCAGAACGACATCCTCAAAGAGTTCATGGTGCGGAACACCTACATCTATCCGCCCAAACCCTCGATGCGGATCGTCTCCGACATCATCGGCTACTGCTCCCGGGAGCTGCCCCGTTTCAACTCGATCTCGATCTCCGGCTACCACATGCAGGAGGCCGGCGCGAGCGCCGACCTCGAGCTCGGCTACACGCTTTCGGACGGGGTCGAGTACGTGAAGGCCGCCCTCGAATCGGGCCTCGACGTGGACCAGTTTGCCCCCCGGCTCTCCTTCTTCTGGGCGATCGGGATGAACTTCTTCATGGAAGTGGCGAAGATGCGGGCCGGCCGCCTGCTCTGGGCCAACCTGATGCGGCAGTTCAACCCGGAGAACCCGAAATCGATGTCGCTCAGAACCCACTGCCAGACCTCCGGCTGGAGTCTCGCCGCCCAGGACGCCTACAACAACGTGGTCCGCACCTGTGTCGAGGCGATGGCGGCCACCCAGGGTCACACCCAGTCGCTCCACACCAACGCGCTCGACGAGGCGCTCGGCCTGCCCTCCGATTTCTCCGCCCGGATCGCCCGGCAGACCCAGCTCTTCCTGCAGCAGGAGTCCGGCACCACCCGGGTGATCGACCCGTGGGCCGGGAGCTACTACGTCGAGTATCTGACCCGCCAGCTCGCGACCAAGGCGCTGGCCCACATGGCCGAGATCGAGGAGTACGGCGGGATGACCGAGGCGATCGCCGCCGGGATCCCGAAGCAGCGGATCGAGGAGTCGGCCGCCCGCACCCAGGCCCGGATCGATTCCGGCAAGCAGACCGTGGTCGGGGTCAACTCGTTCAAGCCGGAGCACGACACCTGGGTCGAGGTGCTGAAGATCGACAACGACGAGGTCCGCAACGCCCAGCTGGCCAAACTGAAGCGGCTGCGGGAGGAACGCAGCGAGGACGACGTCCGCCAGGCCCTGGAACATCTCACCAACGCGGCCGAGAGCGGCGAGGGCAACCTGCTCGATCTCGGGGTGAAGGCAGCCCGGGTCTGGGCGACGGTCGGTGAAATCAGCGAAGCTCTGGAAAAGGTGTACGGCCGTCACGCCGCCGAGATCAAGGTGATCGGCGGGGTTTACCAACAGGAGGTCGGAGTGGACACCGATTCGTTTGCGGGAACCAAGCGTCTGGTTGAACGGTTCGAGAAGGCGGAGGGCCGGCGGCCCCGGATCCTGGTCGCGAAGATCGGCCAGGACGGTCACGACCGTGGCCAGAAGGTGATCGCCACCGCTTTTGCCGATCTCGGTTTCGACGTCGATATCGGACCGCTGTTCCAGACTCCGGAGGAGGTTGCCCGTCAGGCAACCGAGGCCGACGTCCACGCGGTCGGGGTCAGCACCCTCGCCGCCGGGCACATGACCCTGGTCCCGGCGCTCCGCAAGGCGCTGGATGATCTCGACCGGCAGGACATCGCGATCGTCGCCGGCGGGGTGATCCCCCCGGTTGACTTCGAGCCGCTGAAGGCGGCCGGGGCCGACCTGATCTTCCCGCCCGGGACGGTGATCGGTGAGGCGGCCGGGGAGCTGCTCCGGCTCTTGATCAGCCGTCACGGCCTCGACGTGGCGTTGATCTGAGCGGAGCCGGTCCGGTGTCCTCAAAGCAGTCGGTCGCGGAGCTCGAGAAGGGCATTGTTGCCGGGGACCGCGGGGCTCTGGCCCGGGCGATCACGCTTGCCGAGAGTCGCCGGCCGGAAGACCAGGAGGACGCCCAGGAGCTGATCGCGGCGCTGCTTCCGGCGACCGGGAAGGCGCGGCGGCTGGGGTTGACCGGAGTGCCCGGTGCCGGCAAGTCAACCGCGATTGAGGCGCTCGGCATGTGGCTGATCGAACGGGGTCTGAAGGTGGCGGTGCTGGCAGTTGACCCGTCCAGCACCCGCACCGGCGGTTCGATCCTCGGGGACAAGACCCGGATGCAGGAGCTCTCCGCCCGGCAGGAGGCCTTCATCCGGCCCTCCCCTTCGGGCGGGATGCTGGGCGGGGTTGCCCGCAAGACGAGGGAGACGATGCTGCTCTGCGAGGCGGCCGGTTTCGATGTGGTGATCGTCGAGTCGGTCGGGGTGGGGCAGTCCGAGGGGGAGCTGGCCGAACTGGTTGACACCCTGGCCCTGCTGATGGTTCCCGGCACCGGCGATGAGCTGCAGGGAATCAAGCGCGGGATCATGGAACTGGCCGACCTGATCGTGGTCAACAAGGCCGACGGTGACCGGCTGCCGGCCGCCCGCCGGGCCCGCGGGGACTTCCTCCACGCACTCAGGATGATGCCGCCCTCCACCCCCGGCTGGGACACCCCGGTCCTGATCGCGAGCGCGGTCGAGAAGGCCGGCCTCGAGGAGGTCTGGCAGGCGGTCGAGGGTCACCGTGAACTGCTGGAGAAAACCGGCCTGCTTCAGGAACGTCGCGCCGCCCAGCGTCAGCGCTGGCTCGACGCGATGATCGAGGAGGCGGTGCTCGCCGCCTTCCACGAACGCCCCGGAATCCCCGAAAAGATCGCCGCCGCCCGAGCCAAAGTAGCCGCCGGCGAGATCACCGTCCCCCAGGCCACCAGACAGATAATCGAGTCGGCCGAATCAGCCAACGGCTGACCCGAAGTAGGCACACCAGGGGGAGAGTTTTCCCCACGCCAACCTTGGGAGAGCATGAAGGTGGGGTCGCATCCGGGTCGAGATGCGGTCGCGTCTAAAGAAGTATAAAAAGTATAAAGGAGCCTAAACCGATCGGAAGCGGATGGCTATGAGGAAACGCCAGCAGAATCCGTTCAAGCCCACATTCGGAGCCAGCCCACCGGTTCTCGCCGGAAGGGACCACCTGCTCCAGTCCTTTGACGACGCTCTTTTCGATGGACCAGGGTCTCCTGGCAGGGCTACGCTTTACACCGGGGCACGCGGCTCGGGAAAGACCGCGCTACTCAATGCGATTGAAGGGAAGGCTGGCCGGGACTTCGGGTGGGTGGTCGTGAGTGAAACCGCAACACCGGGTCTGGTCGGTCGTCTGACCCAGACCCATCTTCCTGGCCTGCTTTCCCGATTCGACCCGCAGGCCGTGGGGCGGAACCTCAGCCAGATCGGGTTTCCGGTTACCGGCGGATCGCTCAGTTGGACCAGTATCAATCAGCATGCGGTGACTCTCGACCTCCGAGCCCAGGTGAGTTTGCTCACCGATCTGCTTAGAGAGAACGAGACGGGGCTCCTGATCACGGTTGACGAGATCCACAAGCACCAGGCTCAAGACCTCAAGGAGATCGCGACGGCGGTCCAGCATGCATTCCGGGAAGACCGTGATCTGGCGCTTGCTGCGGCAGGGTTGGAGTCCTCCGTCAGCGACATCCTGGCCGACGATGTGCTCACCTTCCTGAGGCGGGCAGATCGCCACCATCTTGGCCCGGTAAAGCTCGACGACGTGCGAGAGGCACTGGCTGTGCCGGTCGCGGAAAGTGAAAAGCACGTCGAAGAAGCCGCCTTGAAGATCATGGTGGAAGCGACGCAGGGATACCCATTCATGATCCAGCTCGTCGGGTATCAAAGCTGGCAGCAAGCCCGAAGTGATCGTGTGATTACGGACGATCACGCGGTCGCCGGGTCGGATGCGGCCAGAAGGCGCCTTGGAGCGCTCGTGCATTCTCCGGCACTGAGTGCCACCTCCGATGTTGACAAGTCATTTCTGCTCGCGATGGCCAAGGATGAGGGGCCGTCGAAGATGGCGGACATCATCGAGCGCATGGGAGTCAAGAAGGAGTACGCGGGCGTCTACCGCCATCGGTTGATCGGAGCCGAGGTAATCGAACCTGCCGGCCATGGCTACGTCGATTTCACCATCCCCTACCTTCGCGAGTATCTGAGAGAACACGCCGCTTCACTTGTCGCTTCACTTGTCACTTCACGAAAGTGAGGTCCCAGCCTCGCCCGGCGAGCTGCCGGGCGGAGTCGCATTCGAGACCGTGGAGGCAATTCTGCCCTGCGAGGCGGCCGACACGGGTCGGTGATCGTCGCATCAGGGGGTCACCGTCCCCCGGCAACTCGCCGGGTTGCGGCGCTTGCCGCCCTGACCGGTGGTCTGGATGTAGCCGGAGTCCTGGCCGACGGTGACTTCATGGGACGACTGCCGGAGACCTTCGTCCTCGTCCAGCTGCGTCCTGCTGTCTCACCTGCGATTGACAGTATCAGTTGTAGTGGGTAAAATACCCACTACGGTGTTTGTTGTCACCAGACCCAACGGAACCTGGGAAGCCAGGGAGTCATTTCGGACAGAGTCCGGACCGCGAAGCCGGACCCTGGCGAGCTTTCGGGAACTCACTCCGGAAGTGGAGGAAAGGGTGATCGGCCGCAGCTCCAAACCACTTGATGCTGAAGAACTGCGGAGCAAGGCGATCCGGGCAGGTGCCCCGGTTGTCGGGCCGGAAGAAGATCGCTCGGCCGAGATTCTGCTGCGACAGATCGCCCTCGGGAGGCGCCCACGCCAGGCACTTGCCGCGCTGCTTGAGGTTGAGTTTGGTGACGAAACCACCGAACATCACGTCGACCGCATGAAGCTCTGGGCCGGGGCCAGCAAAGCGGAGCGGGCACAGGCTCTGGAGGATCTGCTCGGCCTCGCTGACGCCCTCCCGGCAGGGCAGCGTTCCGCCGGATCCAAACCACCGAAGATCGGATCGAAGCGATGACCGAGCCCACCCTTGCCGAGAAGGTCACGCTGATCCACCGCACCTTCGAGACGGCAGAGATCCCGCATGCGATTGGCGGAGCCCTGGCACTTGCCTACTACGGCGAACCCAGGGTGACGATCGACGTCGACGTGAATCTCTTCGTCCCGGTCGAACGCGCCGATGAGGTTCTTGCCGTGCTGGGCGGAATCGGTGTTGATGCCACTGCCGACCGGAAGGCGATTGCCCGGGACGAGCAGGTCCGGCTGTGGTGGGGAAGGAACCCGGTCGACCTCTTCTTCGCCTACGACCCGTTCCATGACGCGATGCGGAAAGCCGCCCGCACAGTGCCATTCGGCGAAGGAACGATCCAGGTACTCGCGCCCGAGCACCTGCTCGTATGCAAGGTCTTGTTCGATCGCGTCAAGGACTGGATCGACATCGAGCAGGTGCTGGTGGGGGAGGCAGTCATCGACTCGGACGAAATAGAAACCTGGCTCACCCGCATGGTCGGAGAGAACGACGACCGCCTCGAAAGATTCCACGAACTACGCAGCCGAACCCGCTGACCCTGGGTCCGCTTGATCAACCCCCGGGGGGCTAGTTCAGGGCGACCCGGTCGCTCACGGCAGTGACGGGAACCTCGATCTTCCTCACAGTCGGCTTGCCGTAGCAGCGGTTGGGGGCACCCTTCGGTTTCAACCTCGCCGTTATCTTCACGGTCACCCGGTTGCGATAAAGCCGTCCGGTCGCGGCGCGCAACGCCTGACGGGTTTTCGGCTTCAACTTCAAACGGAGATGCCGGTTCCGGTTGATCCTGAATGTTCTCGGCTTCAGCTTCTGAACCCGGTTCCTTTCTCCGGCCCTGTAGAGAATGCTCATCTTCACCTTCGCTGCCACATCCCGGTTTGAGTTCAGGCGAACCAGAACACCCGGAGTCTTGGCACCCCTCCCGAAGGGAGGTGACGGCCTGAACCGCTTCAAACGAAAAGTTGACTTCACCTGCGGGCAAACCACCGGTGCCGCCGTCACCTCCGAAACCGAACCGGTGTCACCACAACCCGTGACCGCCGGATCATTGTTCGAGTCACCACCATAGGAGGCAACCCAACGGTACGAACCGGCAGCATCAGGGGTGAATCCGGGCGAGGCATAGGTGCCACTGCCGCTCACCGTGACTGGAGCCGAGGTGAAAACCGGGGTCGCAGAACAAGCCGTGTCATCAGCGCCAAACAACTCGAATGTGACCGTGCCCGAAGGAGTGAATCCGCCGGTCAGATCCGCGTTCACCGTGACCTCACCGCCGGCCACGACACTCGACGCCCCCGCCGCCACCAAAGTCGGCGCTGCCTTCGTGACCGTGTAGTTGATCGAATCGGAACCGGTCAAGGAATTGCCCGAGGTCGCGGCTACCGTGTAGGTGTGCGAGCCGACCGTGCCCGTGTCCAGGCTCCCCGACGGGCTCGAGGCACCGTTTGAGTCCTGACAGGACGAAAGCCCCGGGCCACCCGCCCCTTCCGTACAGGCAAAAGAGGTCGGGACCGTCGCGCCGGCCGGGTAGGACCCACCGGCGGCCGGGCTGCTGATCGTCGCGGTCGGCGGATCGGCCTGAAGTGAAAACCGCCAGGTATCAGCGAAGTAGACGCTGTTGTCGCCTCCACCGAAGAGGAGCATGTTTCCCGAGGCGAGATCAAAGGACATTGACGCCTCGAAACGGGCAGCCGGACTTTGCGTCGGAGATTTCTGGGACCAGTCGTCGCCATTCCACACCCAGGAATCAGCCAGGGAGACTCCGCCGTCGGCCAATCCACCGAACAGGAGCATGTTTCCCGAAGCCGGATCAAACGCCATCGACGACCTATCCCGGGCTGGCGGGCTGTGGGCCGGGGACTTCTGGGACCAGTCGCTGCCATCCCACACCCAGGTGTCAGTCAGGCGAACATCGCTGTTGTCCTTGCCACCGAACAGCACCGTGTTCCCCGAGGACGGGTCAAACGCCATCGACGCGAAGCTTCGGGCCGGCGGACTGTGGGCCGGGGACTTCTGGGTCCAGTCGCTGCCGTCCCACACCCAGGTATCTCCCCAGAGGCCGCCGTTTCTGCGTCCGCCGAACAGAACCGTGTTCCCCGAGGACGGGTTAAACACCATCGTCGCTCCCTGCCGGCCCGGCGGGCTGTGGGCCGGGGATTTCTGGGTCCAGTCGTTGCCGTCCCACACCCAGGTATCGCTCAAGTAGTTGGCGGCCCGAAATCCGCCGTACAGAACGGTGTTCCCCGAGGACGGGTCAAACACCATCGTCGCCCCTTCCCGGGCCGGTGGGCTGTGGGCCGGGGATCTCTGGGTCCAGTCGCTGCCGTCCCACACCCAGGTATCGCTCAAGTAATGGCCGCTGCGAAATCCGCCGAACAGCACCGTGTTCCCCGAGGACGGGTCAAACACCATCGTCGCCCCATACCGGTCAGCCGGACTGTGGGCCGGGGCAATCTGGCTCCAGTGCGAACTCAACCCGGCCGGGGGGCCGTAGGTCCAGGTCTCCTGGTGGATCACCGCGTCCCATCCACCGAACAGGAACAGACTTCCCGTTCGCGGATCAAACGCCATCGAAGAGTACAAGCCGGAACCCAGGTTTTGGGCCGGATTCATCTGAGTCCAGTCACTCCCGTTCCAGGTCCAGGTGGAGTTGTAGCTGCCACCAGCCAAAACCAGTCTCCCCAAGGTCGGGTCAAACGCCATCACCGCCGCGTATCGAGGCGTCGGGCTGTGGTCCGGGGAAAGCTGGGTCCAGTCGGTGCCGTTGAAGACCCAGGTGTCATCCAGGGTGCCACCGCCGTTTCCGCCAAACAGGACGATGTTCCCCGAAGCGGAATCAAACGCCATCGCCGCCAGAGTACGGGCTGAAGGGCTGTGGGTTGGGGACAGCTGAGACCAGTCGCTGCCGTTCCACACCCAGGTGTCATTGAACTTGCCGCTGTTCCCGTTGCCGCCGAACAGGATCATGTTGCCCGAGGACGGATCAAACACCATTGATGCTCCGTCCCGGGCAGGTGGTTTGTGGGCAGGGGCGAGCTGAGTCCAGTCACTTCCGTTCCAGGTCCAGGTCTCGTCCTTGGATCCGGAAGGGCCGGCTCCGCCGAACATGAGAACGTTTCCCGAGACCGGATCAAACGCCATTGATGCCCCGTTGCGGATCGGAGGAACATGGGCGGGAGACAACTCGGTCCAGTCGCTCCCGTCCCACACCCAGGTGTCATTCAGGCTGCCGCTGCCGCTGTGTCCGCCGAACAGGACCATCTCCCCGGTTGACTCGTCAAAGGCCATCGCCGCCGACTGGCGGACGGGCGGGCTGTTTGCCGGAGAGAGTTGGGTCCAGGAATCCACCGGCGGCACATCCGCCGCCGCCGCCAAACCCTGCAAGCCGGCGAACAGGAAACAACCGACCAAGACCACCAACGCTGCCCGATGTCTCATCACCTACTCCTCCAAGAATCCAAATCGAATTACTGGATATACCCCTATCTGCCTACCGAAACCCTGATCTTTCTCCGAACCGGCTTGCGGTAACAGGTGTCCGCAGAACCCTTCGGCTTCAACTTCGCGATGAGCACAACAGTCACCTTGGTGCCGTAAAGCCGACCGGTCGTTTTGCGAAGCCTTCTCTGCGCTTTCGGCTGCAACTTCAATCGCAAATTCAGTTTGCGGTTCACCCGCAACGTTCTCGGCTTCAGCTGCTGAACCCACTGCTTGCCGGCCTTGTAGAGAATCCTTCCCTTCACCTTCGCGACCAAAGGCCGGTTCGTCTTCACCTGAACCGGAACTATCGCTCGCTTCGCAGCCTGTCTGTTCACCCTCAGCTTGCCCAGGCCAAACGTCAACTTCATCTGCGGGCAAACCACCGGTGCTGTGGTCACCTCGGAAACCGAACCCGCAGCGCCGCAAGCCGTCGTCACGGCCGCGTTGTTTGCGTCACCGCTGTAGTTGGCAACCCACCGGTAGGAACCGGCGGCCTCGGGAGCGAAACCGGGTGACGAGTAAGTGCCGTTGCCACTGACCGAAACCAGCTCGGAGCTGAACACCGGATCACCCGAACAGGTCGAATCATCCGGGCCAAACAGATCAAAGGACGCGGTGCCGGAAGGCGAGTTCCCGCCGGATAGATCCGCGTCCACCTTGATCGCGCCACCGAGCACAACTCTCGTCGCACCAGTCCCTGCCAAGACCGGAGTGACCTTCGTGACGGTGGAAACCGAACCGGCATCACCACAACCCGTGGCGACAGCCTGGTTGTTTGCGTCACCGCTGTAGGCCACAACCCACCGGTAGGAACCAGGAGCGGTAGTAGTAAACCCGGGTGAGGGGTAGGTGCCGGCACCACTCACCAGCACCTGATGCGACGTGAATATCGGTGTCGCAGAACAGTCTGCATCGTCAGGACCAAACAGGGTGAAAGTCACCGTCCCCGAAGGCGAGCCCCCACCCGCGAGATCCCCGTCCACCTTGATCACACCACCGATCACGGTGCCGGTCGCGACAGAAGCCGCCAGGGACGGAGTGGCCTTCGTGACCGTGGAAACCGAACCGGCATCACCACAACCCGTGGCGACAGCCTGGTTGTTTGCGTCACCGCCATAGGAAGCAACCCACCGGTACGAGCCCGAACTGTCCGGAGTGAAGCCGGGAGAGGAGTAGGTGCCATTGCCACTGACCGTGACCGGATCCGAGGTGAAAACAGGCGTCGCAGAACACCCCGTGTCGCCCGGACCATAGGCCTTGAATGTGACCGAGCCGGAAGGCGAGAAGCCACCGGTCAGATCCGCATCCACCTTGATCTGGCCACCGAGCACAGCACCGGTCGCACCATTCTCGGCCAGGGTCGGGGCGGCCTTGGTGACCGTGTAACTGACCGAATTAGTGCCGGTCAGGGAGTTGCCGGAAGTCGCCGTCACCAGATAGGTGTGCGAACCGGCGCTGCCGGTGTCCAGCGATCCGGATGGGGCGGGGTCTCCATCCGAATCCGTGCAGGACGAGAGTCCCGGGCCACCCGCCCCTTCCAGACAGCTAAAAGATGTTGCGACCGTCGCACCGACCGGGTATGAACCACCACCGGCCGGGCTACTGATCGCAGCGGTCGGCGGATTGGCCTGAAGCGAAAAGCCCCAGGTATCAGCGAAGTAGTTGACGCCGGTGTCTCCGCCGAACAGGAACATGTTTCCCGAGACCGGATCAAACCCCATAGACGCCCCTTGCCGGGCCGGTGGGCTGTGGGCCGGGGATTTCTGGGTCCAGTCGCTGCCATTCCAGACCCAGGTATCAGCGAAGAAACTGCCAGCGCTGCTTCCGCCGAAGAGGACCATGTTTACTGACGTCGGATCAAACGCCAGCGACGCCCAAGACCGGGCAGCCGGGCTGTGGGCCGGGGATTTCTGAGTCCAGTCGCCGCCATTCCACACCCAGGTATCAGCCAGGGAAACTCCGCCACCGGTCAATCCGCCGAACAGGACCATGTTTCCCGCAGCCGGATCGAACGTCATCGACGCCCTGTCCCGGGCCGGTGGGCTGTGGGCAGGGGATTTCTGGGTCCAGTCACTCCCGTCCCACACCCAGGTATCGGCCAGGGTGACACTGCCGTTGTCTGTGCCGCCGAACAGGACTGTGTTCCCGGAGGACGGGTCAAATGCCATCGAAGCATACTTTCGGGCAGCCGGGCTATGGGCAGGGGATTTCTGGGTCCAGTCGCTGCCATCCCACACCCAGGTATCTCCCAAGGCGCCGCTGTTGCTGCGTCCCCCGAACAGGATCGTGTTCCCCGAGGACGGGTCAAACACCATCGGCGCCCCGAACCGGGCGGACGGATGATGAGCTGGAGACTTCTGGGACCAGTCGCTGCCATCCCACACCCAGGTATCGCTCAAGTAACTGCCGTTGTATCCGCCGAACAGAACCATGTTTCCCGACATCGGATCAAACGCCATTGACGCCACCGTCCGGGTAGACGGCTTATGGGCCGGGGAGAACTTGTTCCAGTCCGAGCTCAACCCGGACGGGGGCCCGTACACCCAGGTATCGGCCAAGGCACCGCCGCCGTTTCCGCCGAACAAGACCATTTTCCCCGACGTCGAATCGAAAGCCATAGATGCCCAGGACCGGGCGGGCGGGCCATTGACCGAAGGCAAATTGGTCCAGTCGTTCCCATTCCAGGCCCAGTAATCACCCAGGGGGCCGCCGTCGTTTCCGCCGAACAGAACTGTCTTCCCCGAGGTCGGATCGAAGGCCACCGACGCCCCGTAGCGGCCTGAGGGGCTGTGGGCCGGAGACATCTGAGACCAGTCACTCCCGTCCCACATCCAGGTGTCAGCGAGGTAGCCGCTGTCGCCGAATCCGCCAAACAGGACCACTTTCCCCGAGGCCGGATCGAAGGTCATTGACGCAAATTCTCGGGCAGGTGGACTGAGGGCCGGGGACATCTGGGACCAGTCGCTGCCGTCCCACACCCAGGTATCAGCCAAGCGACCGCCACTGCCGAATCCGCCGAACAGGACCACATTCCCCGAAGCTGGATCGAACGCCATTGACGCGCTGTCCCTGGCAGGTGGGCTATTGGCCGGAGACATCTGAGACCAGTCGCTGCCATCCCAGACCCAGGTGTCAGCCAAGCGACCACCGGCGCTGCTTCCGCCGAACAGGACCATGTTCCCCGACGCCGAATCAAAAGCCATCGACGCCCCGTACCGGGCAGATGGGCTCTGGACCGGGGACTTCTGGGCCCAGTCGCTGCCGTCCCAGACCCAGGTATCGGCCAAGCGACCGCTGCTGCCGTCTCCGCCGAACAAGACCACGTTCCGCGAAGCCGAATCAAAAGCCATCGCGCTCCCTTGCCGGGCAGACGGGCTGTGGACCGGGGATTTCTGCGACCAGGATTTAACCGGCGGCACACTTGCCGCCCCCGCCAAACCCTGCGAGCCGACGAACAGGAAGCAACCGACCAATACCACCAACGCTGCTCGAAAACGCACCCTAGAATCCTCCCCGGAAATGCCTCACCGGGACACTCTACTGTCGGCCGAGGAAACTTGCGAGAAATTGACGGAACTCTCAGGCTTCAGCGGTTCCGGAACTGCCGCCGCAAGTTGAGAGGCGGCGAGCCAGCCGCTCGGTGCTCACCTTGAATCCGACCGCCCGGAGCAGCCCGCGGACCGGGCCGGCGGCTGGCGGGCTCGGAATCGTGGCTTGGACCGCCCACAGCCCGGAAGCCTCCAGGCTGTCAAGCAACTCGACGAGTCCGGCCTTGTCGACCGGGCCATGGCTGGTCCCCGGCAAGGGAGTGATCGATGCGATTCGGTCGGGTGTGACCCAGGTGTCGTCCGGGCCGGGCATCAACTCCAGGTTGAACCCGGTTTGAGTCACCGTTGAGGTGAGGGCGGTTGTGGCCAGCTCGGGGAGAGGCGCGGTCGGGTGAGATCCGGAGGCCGGGACTCTGACCCTCATCCAGGTTTCCGACCGCGGCAGATACCCACGGTGCCGATAGAACTCGGCGGCGGGCTCGTTGCCGCCCATCACGTCAACGATCGCAAGCGAGGTGTGGGACTGAGTTGCGTTCGCCTCGAATCTGTCCGTCAACTCGCTCCCCAGGCCGGTCCCCCGGGCCCGGGGGACCACGACCAGGGTTTCCAACACGGTGTCTGAAGTACTCGCCCACTCGCCTCCAATCCCCGGGCCAGGATCACCCGAATCCCTGTAACAGAGTGCATAGCCGGCCGGGCCGACCCGGTCGGTGGCCAGCCAAATGGTCAGATCCGTCTGGGCGAATGCAAGACGTTCGTAGTGCGCGCGCCGCAGCGGCCAACTCTGATCTGCCGGAATAGTCGGGATCCCAGCTGCGCCAGTTGAAAGATGATGGTCGAAGAGCGCGTCCCAGGGTGGCTTAAGCTCCGGAATCAACTCGGCGCCACCGCATTTGATCGCGAACCTCGTCCCGTTCCTTTGGTCAGGCATCGGGTCGAGCGTATCGGTGGGCGGGTTCTGCGCCCAGGGACCGAGTGCGGTGATCGGCACTGCAGGGACGGGAGACGTCTTGATGAGCTTCAGGCGATCAAGCGCGTCAAGGTGCTCAGCGACCATTCCTGCGACGGGTGATCCCGAGGCCGGTCAGTATGGGGCGCGGAGGTTTTCGAACATCGGAAAGTGCCTGATGTTCCGGGTCAGCAGCTCGGCATCCAGCATGGTTGCAGTCGCGGCAATGATGAAGTCGGCGGCGTCGATTCCGTTGTGTGAGGGGAGCCAGGCGCGGCCGAGTGAGCCGGCGGCCTCGGCGACCTGCCGGTCGACGGGATGCCAGATGATCGCTTCAAGGAGCGGAGTAATCAGGGCCAGTTCCCGGTCCCTGATCAACACGAGCAGTTCGGTGCGGACGATCTCGCTGGAGTGGAGCTCACCACGTTCGGCAGCCCGGGCCAGAGTCTCATGTGCCGCCTGGAGTCCGCGGGTGTGGTCGATCAGAACGGAGGTATCGATGAACGTACTCACGACTCGGTCAGCCGTCTTCCCGACCGGATCGAGTCGACGAGTTCCTCGCCGGAACGGTCCGTGGAGACAGTCCCGAAGGTCGAATCGAGCGCTGCCAGGATGCTGTCGGCCGAGCCGGTCGATCCGTACGTCGAGTGGATCGCGTCCCGAATCAACGCACTCATCGACTGTCCGGTACGGCGGCGCATGGCGTCGAGCACGGCGCGGTCATCCTCGCTGAGCGAGATCTGGGTCCGAGTCAGTGTCATGATGTAACGATATTACATCATGTGACGGTCATCAAGCCGCGGCCCCGAGCATCACCTCAACCGTTCCGGCATCGACCGGTTTCGGCTTTCAGCGGATCCGGTTTAGGAGGCCTGAACCGGACCGATAGGTGGGCTGTAGTGGCCGGGCCTACGGTCGGGGGATGATTGAGGCACGCAGCTCCGTGGAAGCCCGACTGGCCGGCAAGCTTTTCGCTGTTCACGACGCCCTTGAGTCGGCCGGAATCCCGCACGCTGTGGGCGGGGCGATTGATCTGGTGTTCTGCGCGGAACATCCACGGGAGACCAGTGATCTCGACATGAACGTCTTCCTCGGGGTTGATCAGGGGGAGCGGGTCCTCGCGGCGCTCCCCGGACAGGTGGAGCGAAGTGAAGTCGACCTGGAGACGATCGTTGAGCGGGGCCAGGTGCGCCTCTGGTGGGGCGGCACCTCGGTTGATCTTTTTTTCAACAACCTCCCGGTCCACGAAGAGATCGCCCGGGCCCGCCAGACCGCGCTGTTGGAGCAACGGGAGATCCCGATCGTTGACCCGGCCTCCCTGGTCACCTTCAAGGCGATGTTCGACCGGCCGAACGACTGGCGGGACATCGAAAACATCATGGCTCTCGACCGTGCTCCGGTGGCTTTCGCGGCCCGGCGGGTCGCCGCCCTCATGGGTGAGGACGATCCGATCACCGCCCGACTGAACTCCCTGTTGGATCCCGGTCGGGAACGGTAGGTCCGCAGCTCACCGAGGTAGGCTTTCGGCTCCAATGATTGGACCGACCGACGAAGAGATGCGGGTGCTGGGCTGTTTGATCGAGAAGCAGCGCACCGTGCCGGACCAGTACCCGCTGACCCTGAACTCGCTGCGGTTGGCCTGCAACCAGTCGACCAATCGCGATCCGGTGGTTGATTACGACGAGGCCACCGTCCGTCGGGCACTCGGTGAGCTCGGTCGCCGCCGCTGGATCCGGGGTGCATCCGGGCACACCAGCCGGGTCGGCAAGTACCGGCAGCTGTTCGAGGACGAGCTGAAACTCGACCAGGATCAGATCGCCGTCCTCGCGGTCCTGATGCTGCGCGGCCCGCAAACCCCGGGGGAACTCAAGCAGCGGGCCGACCGCATGTACTCCTTCCACGACCTGGCCGCGATCCACACCACGCTCGACGCCCTGATCGGACGGGAGCTGATCGAACGGCTGCCGCGTCAACCCGGCCAGAAGGAGGAGCGCTACCGGCAGGTGGTCGGCGGAGCGCACCTTGAGGAGGAGGACGGGCCGGAGGATGAAGGATCCCGGCCGTCGGCTGCGGCTGGTCTCGACCCGGTTGGGGCCGAAGGGGCGCAGGCCAACGAAACGGGATCGTTCCGCCCGGATCCGATCCCGAAACCGGAGCCGCTTCCGGTACCGACCGACACCCCGGAAACGGAGCGGATCGAGACGCTCGAACGGGAATCCCGCCGCCTCGGGGAGATGGTCGAGGAGCTTCGCCAGGAACTGGCCGGGTTGCGGGGCGAGCTGGTTGAGCTCAAGGACCAGCTCGGCGCCTGACCCGAGGGGGAGCAGCCTGGGCTCGGCTGCCGGGACAATCAATGGACGGTTATCGTTTCGGCTGAATCCGAAAGCGCCTTCCCCGCGGCTCTCGCCGGCGTGACCCGGTAGTAGCAGTCCACTTTGACTGCCGAACGAAGGAGCTTTGAATGATCCGCAGCGCCGTCCTCGGTTTCCCGCGAATGGGCCCGAACCGCGAGCTCAAGTTCGCCCTCGAAAGCCACTGGGCCGGTGAGTCGAACGCCGACGAGCTCTTGACCACAGCGCGCGGCCTGCGTCGGGCCGCCTGGGAACGGATGAAAAACGCCGGGATCGATGTGATTCCGTCGGGTGATTTCAGCCTCTACGACCACATGCTCGACACGATCTGGGGGCTTGGGGCGATTCCGGAACGGTTCGGCAGCCCGGCCACCGACGATCTCGCCGCCTACTTCCGGCTGGCCCGGGGCAGCGACACTGCCCGGCCGCTCGAGATGACCAAGTGGTTTGACACCAACTACCACTACCTGGTCCCCGAACTTCACCCCGAACAGCAGTTCGAGGCCAGGCCGGACCACTGGGTCGCGCAGTACGGGGAAGCGAAGGCACTCGGGATCGAGACCCGGCCGGTGATCGTCGGGCCGTTCACCTTCCTGCGTCTTGCGAAGGGACTTGAGCAGCCGTACCAGCTGCTTGACCGTCTGCTGCCGGTCTATGAGGAGATCCTGAACGCACTCGGTGCGGCCGGAGCCCACGAGGTGCAGATCGATGAGCCCGCACTGGTGCTCGATCAGTCGGATGTCGATCTCGAAATCTTCGAGAACGCGCTGACCGAGTTGGCGACATCGGTTGTCCCGGCGCTCACCCTGACCACCTGTTTCGCCGGGCTCGACCAGGCCGACACCCTCAAACGACTCGCCCGAATGCCGCTCCACGAGGTCCATCTGGACCTGGTCCGGGCCCCGGAGCAGCTGCGTCCGGCCCTCGATTTCTTTGCCGGTGCGGGCACCCGCCTCTCACTCGGGCTGGTTGACGGAAGGAACGTCTGGATCACCGATCCGGATCCGGCTCTGGTCCGGTTCGACTCGGCCGCCGAGGCGATCGGCGAGGACCGGCTGACGATCTCACCCTCCTGCTCGCTGCTTCACATGCCGTTCGAGGCGGCAGCCGAGACCGGGGTCGACCCCGAGGTCCGCGACTGGCTGGCCTTCGCGACCGAAAGACTCGACGAACTGACTCTGCTGAAACGTGCCGCGACGGCTTCGGCCGAAGAACGCGAACCGCTGCTTGCCCCGGCTCGGGAGAAGGTCGCCGGCAGGCGGGAATCGATTCACACCTCGAACCCCGCGGTCCGGGACCGGGTCGCCTCGCTCGAAGACGGTCATTACGGACGCAGCCGACCGTACAGTGAGCGTCGGGTTGCCCAGCGGGAGAGGCAGCCGCTGCCGGAACTGCCGACCACCACGATCGGATCCTTCCCTCAGACCGGGGAGATCCGGGAAGCGCGACGGAAGCTCCGCCTGGGCGAGATCGGCCGGGATGAGTACGAGCGGATGATGGAGGGCGAGATCCGCAGGGTGGTTGATTTCCAGGAGGAGATCGGCCTCGACATGCTGGTCCACGGTGAACCGGAGCGAAACGACATGGTCGAGTACTTCGGCCAGCAGCTCGACGGCTTCACCTTCTCGGCCAACGGCTGGGTGCAGTCCTACGGAAGCCGCTGCGTCAAACCGCCGATCCTCTACGGGGACGTCTCCCGGCCCGAGCCGATGACGGTCGAGTGGTGGCGAAAGTCCCAGGCGATGACCGAGAAACCGATGAAGGGAATGCTGACCGGGCCGGTAACCATCCTGCAGTGGTCCTTCGTCCGTGACGACCAGCCGCGAAAGGACACCTGCACCCAGATCGCCCTCGCGATCCAGGATGAGGTGCTGGACCTGGAGGCGGCCGGGGCTTTCGCGATCCAGGTGGATGAGGCCGCCCTCCGAGAGGGCCTGCCGCTCCAGCAGCGCCACCGGGACGATTACGTGCGCTGGGCGGTGGACTGCTTCCGCCTGACCGTCGCCCCCGCCGCCCCGGACACCCAGATCCACACCCACATGTGTTACTCCGAGTTCAACGAGATGATGGAACACATCATCCGGCTCGACGCCGACGTGCTCTCGATCGAGGCCTCCCGTTCCGGAATGGAGGTGCTGGACGTGTTCGCCGGGGAAACCTCCTACCCGAACGAGATCGGCCCCGGGATCTACGACATCCACTCACCCCGGGTGCCGGATGCCGATGAGATCGAGAAGCTCCTGATCGCCGCCGAGGAGCGAATCGGCCGTGACCGACTCTGGGTGAACCCGGACTGTGGCCTCAAGACGAGAAAGTGGGAAGAGGTCCGCCCGGCCCTCGAAGCCATGATGGAAGCCACCCGCCGTCGCCGCAAGCAGCAACCCAATCACCGAGGTGTCGTTTGACCGGCATAATCCCGGAATTTCGACACCTCGGCGGGCTTCGGCGGGCTTCTTGGGGTGGTTAGGGGGTGAAGCTGCGGAGTCTCATTGAGTTGAGGATCACGAAGATCGAGCTGAAGGCCATCGCCGCTCCGGCGAAGATCGGGTTGAGCAGGCCGGTCATTGCGACCGGGATCAGGATCACGTTGTAGGCGAAGGCCCAGAACAGGTTCTGCTTGATCGTCTTCAGGGTTGCCCGACTGAGCCGGATCGCGGTGGCGGCACCGCGTGGCTCACCGGAGACCAGGGTCAGGTCGGAGGCCTCGATCGCCACGTCGGAACCGGTCCCGATCGCGATGCCGAGATCGGCCTGGGCGAGCGCCGGGGCGTCGTTCACCCCGTCGCCGACCATCGCTACCGTGCGGCCGTCGGCCTGGAGGCGCCTGACCTCACCGGCTTTGTCGGCGGGCAGGACCTCGCTGATCACCTCGGAGATCCCGACCTCGGCGGCGACCGCCCGCGCGGTCGGCTCGTTGTCACCGGTGAGCAGCACCGGGTTGAGCCCCAGTTCACGCAGCTGCCGGATCGCTTCCGGGGAGCCCTCCTTGACCGAGTCGGCGACCGCGAAGACAGCCCTGACCTTCCCGTCCCAGCCGGCGGCGATCGCGGTCTCACCCCGATTCTGGGCCTCCCGCAGGGCGGCTTCCAGGGTTTCGTCCGGCTCGAGTCCGCGCTCGCCCAGCAGCCATGCCTTGCCGGCGGTCACCTCGCGGCCCTCGATCCTTCCGGTCACACCGCTGCCTTCCCGGTTGGTGAACTGCTCGACCGGCGGCAGGGTGATGTCCCCGAGTTCCGACCGTGCCCCGGCCACCAGGGCCCGGGCGATCGGGTGTTCCGAGGGATCCTCGATCGCCGCAACCAGGCGAAGCGCCTCGTCACGGTCCTGGCCCGAAGCCACGGTGATCGAGGCGAGGCTCATCTCGCCGGTGGTCACGGTGCCGGTCTTGTCCAGCAGAATGGTGTCCACCTGGCGGGTTGATTCGAGCACCTGCGGACCCTTGATCAGCAGTCCGAGGCGGGCACCGCGACCGGTTCCGACCATCAGGGCCAGCGGGGTCGCCAGCCCGAGCGCACAGGGGCAGGCGATGATCAGCACCGACACCGCGGCGCCGAAGGCGAAGGCGGCCCCCTCCCCGGCCAGAAGCCAGACGACCAGAGTGAGCGCGGCCAGGACGATCACGATCGGCACGAAAACGGCCGAGATCCGGTCGGCCAGACGCTGGACCGGAGCCTTGCCGGTCTGGGCCTGCTCGACCAGCCGGGCGATCTGGGCGAGGGCGGTGTCCGAGCCGACCCTGGTCGCCTCGACCACCAGCCGGCCGGAGGCGTTCACCGAGGCCCCGACGACGCCATCCCCGACCCGTTTCTCGACCGGCACCGACTCACCGGTGATCAGGGACTCGTCCACCGCCGAATCGCCCTCGACCACGGTGCCGTCGGTGGCGATCTTTTCGCCCGGTCGGACCACGAAGCGGTCACCGGGACGCAGCTCGGCCACCGGCACCCGGCGTTCGCTGCCGTCGGCGTCAAGCACCGCGGCATCCCGGGCGGCCAGGCTGCCGAGACTCTTCAGCGCGTCCCCGGCCCGGGCCTTGCCCTTCTCCTCGAAGTAGCGGCCGATCAGGAGCAGGGTGGTGACCACCCCGGCGGTCTCGAAGTAGAGATGGCTGAGGCCGGCGCCGCGGTCCGGGACCAGCTCGAAGCTCATCTTCATTCCGACCATCCCGGCGTCACCGAAGACCAGGGCGACCACCGACCAGGTCCAGGCGGCGATCGTGCCGATCGAGATCAGGGTGTCCATCTGGACCACCCCGTGCCGGGCACTGCGCAGGGCGGAGCGGTGGAACGGCAGGCCGGCCCAGAAAACGACCGGGGTGGCGAGCGCGAACGCAACCCACTGCCAGTAATCGAACTGAAGGGCCGGGACCATCGAGATCAGGACCAGTGGCACGGTGAGGGCCGCGCCGATGATCACCCGGTGGGCGAGGCTGGAGACCGAGGCGACCGAGTGCTGCATGTGGTCGTGGTCGTCATGCTCGCCGTGCGCCATCGCGGTCGCGGCGGGGCCGGTGACTTCACCGCCATGCACCGAGTGGTCGGACGCCGGGGTGGGGGAGTGGTCACGGGTGCCGTTCGACACGTGGCCGTTCGCGGGACTCTCCGCCGGAGCGTCCGGACGGGCCACGTAGCCCGCCCTGGTGACCGCATCGACGAAGTCGTCAACGCAAGCCTGCTCCGGGTCGTAGGTGACGTAGGCCTTGTGGGTCGCAAAGTTGACCGTCGCCTCGGCTCCCTCGACCTTGTTCAGATTCTTCTCGACCCGGTTCACGCAGGAGGCGCAGCTCATGCCCTCGATCGGCAGGGCAAGCTCGGCGGTGTTCGCCTTCCCGGCCGTTTCCTTCTGCTCCGCGGTCATCGCGGGATCGCCTCGTAACCGGCGTCATCCACAGCGGCGGCGATCACGGAGTCGTCGAGTCCGGATCCGCTGACCCGGAGCAGGTTCGCGCCGGCGTCGGCTTCGGCGGACGAAACGCCGCCGAGCGCCTCGACCGCCTTGCGGACGTGCGCTTCGCAGTTGGAGCAGCTCATTCCCTCGACTCGGTACTCGCGGATCTGGTCGGATTCGATGCTCATGAAGGTCCCTTCGGATCGCTTGCTGAAACAGGACGAACACTTTATAGCATACCCCCGGGGGGTATTGTCAAGGGTGCTCGCGAGTCGCCCGGTATCCAGAAAGTAGAGTTGTTGTTCCTTGCCCCGCACCCTCTCACCTGTACAGGCGCTGCTTGAGCGACTTCACGCCGATCACCTCGAGGATCGCTCCGGTCGTGTCGCCGACTACATCCCGGAACTTGCCGACGCAAACCCGCAGCTGTTCGGGATCGCCATGGTCACCGCCGACGGCTCCGTTTACGAGGTCGGTGACACCCGGCACGAGTTCACCATCCAGTCGATATCGAAGCCGCTCACCTACGCGCTCGCGCTGGAGGCGGTGGGCGAAGAGGAGGTCCGGCGCCATGTGGACGTCGAACCGAGCGGGGAGGCCTTCAACTCGATCACCCTCGAGCCCGGGACCGGCCTGCCGCCCAACCCGATGGTTAACGCCGGTGCGATCGCCACCGCCTCGTTGATCGAACCGCTCGGATTCGAGAGGCCGATCGACCGCATCCTTCACGAGTACTCGGCTTTTGCCGGACGCGAACTCGCCACGGACGAATCGGTCTTCGAGTCCGAGAACAAGAGCGGCCATCGCAACCGGGCGATCGCCTGGCTCCTGAAGGGCGCCGGGGTGATCGCCGGTGGAGACGTCGACGGGGTGGTCGAGACCTACTTCCGGCAGTGTTCGACCCTGGTCGACTGCCGTGACCTGGCGGTGATCGCGGCCACCCTGGCCTCGTCCGGGGTGAACCCGCTCAGCGGCGAACGGGTGTTGCGGGAGGACACGGTCCGGGATGTGCTCAGCGTGATGGCGTCCTGCGGGATGTACGACTCGGCCGGCGACTGGCTCTACACGGTCGGCCTGCCCGCCAAGTCCGGAGTGGCCGGCGGGCTGATCGCGGTCCTTCCCGGTCGGTTGGGTGTCGCCGTTTTTTCGCCCCCGCTTGACGAACACGGAAACACCGTCCGCGGAATCGCGGTCTGCGAGGAGCTCTCCGAGACACTCGGCCTTCACGTGATGCGCCCCGACCGGCGGCCTGCCCCGCCGATCCGGACGGAACTCACCCTGGTCGATTCCCGGTCGAAGCGGATGCGCCCGCGATCGGAGCAGACAACCCTGACCGAACAGGGTTGGCGGGTCCGGGCGCTGGAACTCCAGGGGGAGATCTCCTTCGCCGCGGGTGAACTTGTGACCAGAGCCGCGCTGGCCGGGAGCTCGCAGCTTGAGTACGGGGTGCTCGACTTCCGCGCGGTCCGCGGAGTGGACCCGATCGACATCCCGATCTTCAGCCACCTGTTCGAGAGTTTCTCCGAAGAGGAGGCCGAACTGGTCCTGTCGGGGGTCGACCGTCTTCCCGACTTCACCGCCTCGCTTGACCGTTACCGGGAGCAGCGAGATTTGCCATCGATACGGACCTTTCCCGATCTGGACCTGGCCCTTGAATGGTGCGAGCGGGGCTTGATCGAGCGTTACGGCGAGCTGGCCGGCGAGAGCGAGCTCGGTCTGGCCCGGCACGGAGCCACAATCGGGATGAGCCCGGAGCAGATCCAGCTGCTGGCTGACAATCTTGAACGCCGTTCCTATAGAGCCGGCACGGTGATCTACGGGGTCGATGACGAGAGTGTCGACGAGATGCTGCTGGTGACCGGCGGCAAGCTCAGCACCCTGCTCGAACAGCCCGATGGCACCCTGCACCGGATCGCGACCGTGACCCCCGGGATGACCCTGGGCGAGATGGGGATGCTGAGTGGCCTGTCCAAGTTCGGTATCTCCAGGGCCGATTCGGATGTCGCCGCGTATGCGCTCAGCCGTGAGGGGCTTGACCGGCTCCGGGCGGCCGACCCCGACCTCGCCGCCACCTTCTTCGAGAACCTGCTGAAGATCCTCGCAGTCCGGGCCGGAAACCTCAGCCAGAACCTCTGACCCCGGGGAACCTGGCCCCTAGAGTGAAGGCATGCCGGCACCCGAGTCCAACCCCGAGTTCGAGACCGTCCTCTACGCCACGGAGGGCCGGATCGCCACGATTACCCTGAACCGCCCCGATCGCCTCAACACGATCGTGCCGCCGATGCCGGAAGAGATCGAGACGGCGGTGAACCTGGCGACCAGGGACCCCGGGGTCTCGGTGATCGTCCTGCGCGGTGCCGGACGTTCCTTTTGCGCCGGATACGACTTCGGCGGGGGTTTCCACCACTGGGGCGAGATGCTCGAAACGGACGGCAGGTGGGATCCGGGCAAGGACTTTGCCGCTGCCACCGCGCCGCAGGTTGCGCCGACCCAGCAGCTGTTCTCGATCTGGCGTTCCTCGAAGCCGGTGATCGCCCAGGTCCACGGCTGGTGTGTCGGTGGCGGCAGCGACTTCGCGCTTGGTGCCGACATCATCATCGCCAGTGAGGATGCGGTGATCGGCACCCCGTACAGTCGCATGTGGGGCTCATACCTTTCCGGAATGTGGCTCTACCGGCTTGGTCTGGCCAAGGCCAAGGAGTACGCGCTGACCGGCAAGGCCCTGACCGGAATCGAGGCGGCCGAGATCGAGCTGATCAACCGGGCGGTTCCTTTCCTCGAACTGGAACGGACGGTCGCCGAGTTCGCGGAGCGGTTGGCGGAGATTCCGCTCTCGCAGCTTTCGGCGATGAAACTGATCGTCAACCAGGCCTACGAGAACATGGGGCTCGCCTCGACCCAGACCCTCGGGCCGATCCTCGACGGCCTGATGCGCAACACACCGGACGCACTCAGCTTCATCGAGCGTGCGGAAACCGAAGGCGTGAGGACGGTGATCAGCGAACGCGACGGACTCTTCGGCGATTACAGCCAGGCTCCGCCGGAACGCCGGCCGAACCCGGACAACATCATCGAACCCTGACCCCGGCCCGGGCGACTGGCAGGAACAGGGCTCAGATCGAACCGCGCGGCGCGAGCCAGCGGGACTCGAAGCGGAGGTCGCTGTGTTCCAGAATCCGATCGTAGTCGGCGTCGTAATGGATCACTCCGACCCTCTCAACGTCGGCGATCGCGGCGATCGTCAGGTCGACCGGGGGGATCCGGTGATGGCCTGCCGACACCAATTGACCCTGGCAGTCGGAAGCACGCTCCCGCGCCACCTGACCGAGGTCAAAGTCTGGAAGCTGATCGAGCGCGCCCATGAGCTGTCTGAACTGTTCGCCATTTCGAGCTGAGTAACCGGCCTCAAGTCGGAAGGGGAGGCAGACCCCGAAGGCCCTGGCTCGCAGGTCGGTGGCAAACTCCACGGCCGTTTCAGGGGGCAGGCCCGGCAACAGGGTGCGGGCCCAGGCGGAGTTATCCAGCAACCAGAGTCTTGACATCAGAGTTCGATCAGGCCCTTGCGTTTGACCTCATCGGCCGCTTCGACGTCCCAGCTCCCTTCACCGCGGCAGATACGGTCCGCCATTTCTTCGAGGATGCGATCTCCATCCTCCTGGTTGCCGCGCAGCTTGCGTAGCTTCTCCCTGGCTCCCAGGATGACAAGCTCACCCCAGTCGAGCCGGACCGAGCCGGTCTCATCTCTGAGCTGATCGAGGATCTCCTTCAGCTTCGGAGTCTCGGTGATCGCATGTCGGGGATGTTTGGTCGGCACGAGTTCAGTGTAACACCGGTGTCGTACCGGATTCCAGGTTCCTGCGCAACCGGGCTCGATGTCGTCGGGTTCGGTCTGGCGCCGTCGGGACTCCGAACCAAAGCTCAAATCATCGCGCTGCCACCGGGTCCGTAACCGACAGACCCAGGTGTCCAGCGACCGTCTTCATCGTGGTGTCGTGGCTGGCGAGCGTGACCGGGGCGCCGATCAGGACCGCGGTCGCCAGGTGGAGTGCGTCGAGCGTCTTCACGTGCCGCTCAATGGACTCGGCGACGGCGTGGGTTTCCCGGGTGATCTCCAGCATTCCGACCCGGTCCAGGAGCGGGCCCCCGTCCGTGAGCGGCCGGCCGTCGCGGCGCAGCACCCGGATCACCTCGGTCCGCAGAAGACGAGAGGACACATAAGCCGTCTCCGGGGTATCCATCCAGGACAGCAGCCGCTCTCGCTCGGGCACATCCAGAATCGTGCGGAGCGCCACCGAGGAGTCGAGATAGACGATCTCCTCGGCCACGGTCAGTGATCTCCGTGCATCTCGTCGAGCAGCGCGTCGACCTGAGCGTCGGTGTAGGTCGGCCCACCCGGGCGGCGGGGCCACGGCGCGGGCGTTGCTGAGGGGGGTGTGTAGCGGCCCTCGCGTTCGAGTCGGGCCAGGACGGTGTCGTGTTCCCGCACGGTGCTGACCCGCCAGCGCGGTTTCCCGCGCTCGGTCACGACGACATCTTCGGTATCGGTGACTCGATCGAGCATGGCCGCGGTCCGCTGATTCAGCTCACGCTTAGTGATCCGCTGCATACCAGCGATTGTACTACGTATGTCTGACAGCTTCAGACGTTGAACTTGAAGTCGACCACGTCGCCGTCGGCCATCACGTACTCCTTGCCTTCGAGCCGGACCTTGCCGGCCGCTTTGGCGTCAGCCATTGATCCGTACTCGACCAGGTCGTCGAAGGAGATGATCTCGGCCTTGATGAAGCCGCGCTGGAAGTCGGTGTGGATCGCCCCGGCAGCCTCGGGGGCGGTGTCGCCCTTGTGGATCTGCCAGGCACGGGTTTCCTTGGGACCGGCGGTCAGGTAGGTCTGAAGGCCGAGCGTTTCAAAGCCGACCCGGGCGAGCACATCCAGCCCCGGTTCCTCCACCCCGATGTCGGCCAGCATCTCGCGGGCCTCCTCCTCGTCGTCGAGTTCGACCAGTTCGGCCTCGAACTTGGCGTCGAGAAAGATCGCCTCGGCCGGGGCGACCAGCTCGCGCATCTCCGCCTTCAGGTTCTCGTCCGCGAGCTCGTCTGTATCGCAGTTGAACACGTAGAGCAGCGGCTTGGCGGTCATCAGGTGGAGTTCCCGGAGCGGAGCCGGGTCGAGGCCGGCCTCGAAGATTCCCTTGCCGCCTTCGAGGGTCTCCTTCGCTTCCTCCGCGGCCGCGACCAGCGGGGCCAGGTCCTGATCGCGTTTGGCTTCCTTGGCCAGTCGCGGCAGCGAGTTCTCGATCGTCTGCAGGTCCGCCAGGATCAGCTCCATCCGGATCGTCTCGATGTCGTTCCGCGGTTCGATCTCGCCGGCGACGTGACTCACGTCATCGTCGTGGAATACGCGGGTGACCTGGCAGATCGCGTCCGACTCCCGGATGTTGGCGAGGAACTTGTTGCCCATCCCCTCGCCCTCGGAGGCACCCTTGACGATTCCGGCGATGTCCACGAACTGCACGGTGGCCGGCAGGATCTTCTCCGAGCCGTAGATCCCGGCCAGCTGTTCAAGCCGGGGGTCGGGCACCCCGACCACACCGACGTTCGGCTCGATCGTCGCGAACGGGTAGTTCGCCGCCAGCACGTCGTTCTTGGTCAGGGCGTTGAACAGGGTGGACTTGCCCGCGTTGGGCAGGCCGACAATGCCGATAGAGAGAGCCATCGCCCGACAGGTTATGTCCCGTCAGGCAAGCCCGCTTTCAAGTCACCGGAGACCGGTGTGGGTCAACGGCGGCCCGCGTCGATCAGGGCGTGCATCATCCCGTCGGTCATCTCGGAAGTTGGGGGAACCGCATCGGCCGTGGGTCACCGGGGTTGATCCGGGTGAGGGGCTGGTTGATAATCGGCCATGAACTTGTCGGGACGCGTGAATGGGACGGTGAGGGACTTGGCAGGCTGGGGCTGCGGGGCGAACGGAATCGAGGGTCCACGTCGTGCCGTGTTCCTGGTTGGCACCCTTGTTGCGATGTTGCTGTCGGTCGCGACGGCACTGGTGCCGGCGCAGGCCTCCGCCGAAGCGCCGGGCGGTGACGTGCCCTCGATCTCGGAGCAGTTCTCGATCCGGACGGTTTCCTCGCGTCCGGAGATGGTCAGTGGTGGTGACGCGCTGGTCGAGCTGCGGGTTCCTCCGGGCGTCGATCTCGAGGGGCTCTCCGTGCTGGTGGGCGGCAACGACCGGACCGCTGACTTCGCCCCGGTTCCCGGCGATCCGAACCTGTTGCGAGGAATGATCACTCTGCCCCAGGCTGAGCTGAACACGGTGGTCGCAACTCTCCCCGGCTATCCGGACCGAACCCTGTACCTGGTCAACCACCCGACCACCGGCCCGATCCTTTCCGGCCCGCACCAGCAGCCGTTCACCTGCACCACCGCCCTGCCGACGAACGGGCTGGGCGCGCCGCTCGACGCCGACTGCTCGGTCGCGGCCACCGTCACCTACCAGTACAGAAAGGCGCAGGGAGCGGGGTACCTGCCGCTGGCCGATCCGTCCGCGCCCTACCCGGCGGACGGTGCGATGACCACCACCAGCGAGGGGAAGACCGTGCCCTTCGCGGTGGCGGTCGAACGCGGGGTGATCAACCGGGCGATCTACACGATCCAGACCCTGATCGACGTCGGTCCCGGATCGACCCAGGTCCGGGCAGGTCAGGGATTCAACGGCAAGATGGTCTTCAACTTCGGCGGCGGCTGCGAGGCCGGATACCACCAGGGCCAGCAGGGGGGTGGTGTCAACGGGATCGTCGGGTCCGGCTATGCCTTCGGACAGTCCACCCTGAACGTGTTCGGCAACCGCTGTTCCGATCACGTCTCGGCCGAAACCCTCTCGATGGTCAAGGAGCGTTTCAGCGAGAACTGGGCGCCGATCAAGGCAACCATCGGGACCGGCGGCTCCGGCGGCTCGATGGCCCAGCAGATGCTGAACAACAACTTCCCGGGGCTGCTCGACGGTTCGATCCTCGGCAACTCCTTCCCCGACAACACCTTCGCCGCCAACCTGCTGATGGACTGCCGGATCGTGGATAGCTTCGTGGACGCGGCCGGCTGGACCGAAGCCGAAAAACACGCGGTCAAGGGAGGCGGGATCGAGCAGACCTGCGACCGGACCTTCCAGGCCTTCGGGGCCAACTTCTTCAACCCGGCGGACTGCCCTCCGACGGTGCCGGCCCCGAATCGCTACAACGCGACGACCAACCCGACCGGGCTGCGCTGCGTGGTCTTTGATGGCAACCGGAACGTGTGGGGAACCGACCCCGGAACCGGATTCGCCCGCCAGCCGATCGACAACATCGGGGTCCAGTACGGGCTTGGGGCGCTTCGGGACGGAACGATCACTCCGGCGCAGTTCATAGGGCTGAACCAGAACGTCGGCAGCCTCGATCACGACGGTGTTCCGCAACCGGGGCGCCGGACAGCTTCGGCAGAGTCTCTGGAGATCGCCTATCGATCGGGTGGAATGAACGAGGGCGGTGCCGGGGCCCAGGGCATCCCGGTTCTCGACAACCGGGACCACTCGATCGAGATCACCGAGAACGGCCATCACACGATCCACGCCCTCTCGATGCGGGCGAGGATGAGCGCGGCGGCAGGTGGGGCGACAGTCCCGCACGTGATCTACACCTCGCCGACCGGCAACCTGACCCCGGGTCTCTCGGTCCAGAACCTGATCCCCCGGATGGCCGGCTGGATTGACAACATCCAGGCTGACCAGCGACCGGTCAGCCCCCGGATCAAGGCGGTCGAGGGCTGGCCCGCCACCCTCACCGACTCCTGCTTCGATGCCACCGGGAACGTGATCGCCGAAGAGACCGCCTCGGTTGATTCCGGCACTTGCGGTTCGCTCTTTCCGAGCGGGCTGGCGGCCCGGCAGATCGCCGGTGGACCACTGGCCAACGACGTTCTGAAGTGCCAGTTGAAGCTGGTCACCCCGGCCGACTACCCGCCTGGCCTGACCGAGACGGAACTCGATCAGATCCGGGCGGTCTTTCCGGACGGAGTCTGCGACTACTCGAAGCCCGGGGTCGAGCAGGAGACCCCGCGGGACAGCTGGCGGGCACTGCCGCTGACGGGAGCTACGGACATCGCTCCGCCCGACACCGCGATCTCCTCCGCCCCGGTCGGAGTGGGGGCTGCCCCGGAGGTGGAGTTCCGCTTCTCCTCAACCGAGACCGGAACCCGGTTCGAGTGCCGCCTGGACAGCGATGAAGAGTCCGGCTTCGGCCACTGCGAATCCGGGCAGCCCTACACGGATCTCGCCGACGGACTCCACACCTTTGCCGTGAGGGCGATCGACGGTGCCGGGAACCCGGACCCGACCCCGGCGACCTTCACCTTCCGGGTCGGTGAGCCACAGCCCGCAGCTTCGCTCCAGCCACAGGAACACGACTTCGGCTGGATCGAGGTCGGCAGGGAGGCGGAGAAGGTCTTCACGCTGGCGAGCGTCGGTGACGCCGACCTCGAGGTCGGCGCGGCCACGCTGACCGGTCCCGGGGCCGGAGACTTCACGATCAGCGCCGATGGCTGCAGCGGGATTTCCGTCCCGGCCGGCCAGGACTGCCCGGTCACGGTCCGGTTCTCCCCGAACGGGCCCGGCCTCCGCCAGGCGGCACTCCGCATGGAGCTGAACGACACCGCGGGGGCGGCGGAAGCTTGGCTCGTGGGCGCGGGAACGGAGATTCAACCCCCGGTCACCCCCAGGGCAGGACTCGGGATCGGCAGGCTCAGACTCACCGGGCCCCGGGTACGGCGACACAAGCGGTACGCCCGGCTCGGTGTCACCTGCTCGCTGGTCGTGATGACCCGCTGCTCGGGCCGGGTCCGTTTGATGGCCAGGCGGAGCGCGCTCGGTCTGAGGAAGCGTCCGAGGCAGTGGATCCGGATCGGGTTCCGCGGCTACTCGGTCGGCCGGGGGTATTCCGGGATCAGGATTAAGCTGACCGGGCGAGCGGCCTGGGCGGCGCACCGACGTCGCACTCCGCTCCGGGTGAAGGTCGTGGTCACGGTGAAACAGAGGTCCTCCCATGACACCGTCAGGAGCGCGATCAGGAAACTGAGATAGTTCACCCGGGCCCGGACAGCCGTCCCGGGTTCCCGGATCGGGGGTCCGGTCGCGGCTCACTCGAGAGCGGCTTCGGCCCGGTCGGCCTTCTTCTTCTGGTCGTCCGCAACCTGCCGGGTGGCTGCCGCCTCGGCTTCAAGTGAACCGAGGGCGGACCGGGCCCTGGCGATCTGCCGGGTTGCCTTGGACCACTGCTTCTGCAGTTCCGGCTGGATCGAGTCGGTGTCGCAGTAGAGGTCTCCGATGCAGTCGTTCCAGGTGTTGTAAGCCTTGGTGTAACTGTTGAACGCCTTCTCGGCGGCGACCCCGGCACCGCCGACGCAGTTGAAGTCCATCTGGCCGATCGACATCTGGTCGTACGCCACCGAGATGTCCCCGACCTGCTCGCCATAATCGGCAAAGGTCATGCCGACGGTGAGTCGGGAGTCGGTGGCCCTGAGGGCCTTGAGCAACCCGCCGACCTCCTCCCTGCAGGTGACCGCGACCACGGCTGCCTCCTCCGCCGCCCGGCTCAGCTTCTTCGCCTTGGCCCGCGCGGACTTGGCCGCATCCCTTTCCTCCTGGCTGGGCCCGCCACAGCCGGCCAGCAGCAGCGTGGCAACCAGCGAGCAGATGAATGTCCGGTACATGGCTTCCTCCAGAATCGGGTTGGACGGTCGGATCTCACTTCAAGGGGGGGGGTCGGTTCCTGCCCGCGGCTTCTGACAGCCGGAGGCAGCCGACGTGAGCCCGCCCGCCGCCGCCGATCCCCGGCCTGCTATAAATACCCGAAATCCGATCCGGATTCATATAAACGATCTCAAGGGGATTTCATGGGCACCACTGAACAGGCAACAGTCACCGAGGAACTACTTCGAAACGCCGCGGACTACGCCGCCGATTTCGACAAGGGCGAGCTGCCGCTGCCTCCCGGGAAGAGGACCGTGGTCATCGCCTGCATGGACGCCCGCCTCAACCCCTACGGAATTCTCGGGCTCAGCGAGGGTGACGCCCACGTGATCCGCAACGCGGGCGGGGTAGTGAACGACGAGGCGATCCGGTCGCTGGCGATCTCCCAGCATCTGCTGGGAACCGAGGAGATCATCCTCATCCACCACACCGACTGCGGCATGCTGACCTTCACCGATGAGGAGTTCGCGGCGAAACTGGAAACCGAAGCCGGCAAGCGGCCGGAGTGGCACGCCCACTCCTTCACCGACCTGGAGGAGGACGTCCGGGCCGGAATTGAGCGGATCAAGTCGAGCCCGTTCGTGCCGAAGAACGACCGGGTCCGCGGTTTCGTCTACGACGTCAGGACCGGCGAACTGAACGAGGTCTGACCAATCACCGCTCCCGGGGCAAGAGTCCCGGGAGCGGTTGGTCGCGCTCCGCAGCCCCGATCCTCAATCACGGTTGCGTCCGGGCGGGTCCTGCGGCTAGGGTCTCCCTGTCCGGCAGTCGCGCCGAACCAACCCAAGGAGCTGGATGAACGAAGAACTGGAAATGGGCCCGATCGACTACATCCTGGTCGAATGGATCGACGGCAAGCCGACTGGCGAGGCGATCCCCCATCTGGTGGATCTGGTCGAGGGCGGACTGATCCGGATCCTCGATCTCGCCTTTCTGATGAAGGACGAGGACGGCACCGTCGCCGAGATCGAGATCACCGACCTCGGCGACGAGATCAGGGTCTTTGAGGGTGTGTCCTCCGGTGTGATCGACCAGAGTGACCTGACCGACGCCGGGGCTGCGCTCGAACCGGGCCGGGCGGCGGCCCTCCTGGTTTACGAGAACAGCTGGGCCGCGCCCTTTGCAACCGCGGTCAGGCGTTCCGGGGCGCAGTTGGTGGCCAGCGGCCGGATCCCGGCCCAGGCGCTGCTCGACAGCCTCGATGCCACCGGCAACTGAAAACGAAGAGAAAAGGAGCAAGAGATGCCAGGACTTCTCAGAGGCGTGGCCCGGACCGCGGTGGTGGCCGGGACCGCGACCGCAGTAAGCAACCGTGTGTCCCGCCGACAGGCGGATCGCTGGGCCCAGCAGGACGGACCCCAGTACGCCAACCCCCGGGCCGACCTCGCCGCCCAGCAGGCCCCGGCCGCGCCCGAACCGGCTGCAGCCGAGGATCCGATCGCCAGGCTCAGGGAGCTCGGCGAACTGCGCGACAGCGGGATCCTGACCGAGGAGGAGTTCGCCGCGCAGAAGGCGAAGATCCTGGGCGCCTGAGCGCCGACTTCCTTTCCGATCAGCCCCGCCCCCGGGGCGCCACCGCCGGGGGCAGGGGCCGGGTCAGCCGGGTGGGGATCGAGTCCCGTCCCGGCTGCTCTAGATCTCGGACTCCCAAAAGCATTCGGGCTTGGAGGTCCAGAGGCTTATCCGATCCCAACGGTCGTAGGACACATCGGCGTAGGCACCGCAGATGATCGAGTCGGAGAGTGTCCCGTCGTCCTCGTTGTAGACGTCCTCTGTAACCGCCACCAGGCAGCGCACTTTGCTCCGCGAACGCCGTTTGCAGGCGCCGGCGCCGTACTTGCTCCAGTCGGCTGCCGGGTCGAGATAGATCTTCCTCGCGTAGTTGGTCGCAACGGCTTTCGCCAGAGAGATCGGCATCCATTTCAAGCGGGCGCTTCGCAGACAGTTTCGGCGACGCCTGCGGTTGCGAATTCGTTGGCACTGGGCCGGGGTGCGGCTGGCTACTGCCAGATTCGGTCTCCCCGATGACCCGGCCACGCGGTCCAGGCTGCGGGCGAACGATTCCCTGGCGGCGACAGCGGCAGGGTCCGGGGCCGGATCCGCTCCTCCGAGGGCGGCGGCTACAGCCGTCGCTCCCGGGGCACGCCCTCGGATGCGGCGCTGGCTCCAGCTACGGAAACCCAGGCTAGACCCGTCAACAGCAGGCAGGAAAGCAGGGTGAGCGTACGTTTGGTCAAGTTCAGTTCTCCTTGGGCGGTGGATGGCCGAAAGCGGCCGGTCAGTCAGGAGGTCGGTGCGAACCGAGGATTCCTGACGGACCGGTTGCTGCATTCCCTTTTGGGTCCAGCCCTTCGTCCCTACTGGAGCAGGATCACCAGGATCGTTCCCAGGCCGAGGGCGATCCCGGCCACGGTCAGCAGGGTCAGGAACCGGTCCGGCCCGCTGCCCGCTGTCTCGGCACCGCTCTCCTGCTCCACCTTTCGCGCCCACCTCGTCCCGTAGCTGAAGAGGGCGATCCCGTAGATGGCGAACGCCACTCCGAGCGCGATGTAAGGCCAGGAAGCCGAGTTCGGGGCGAGTTCCGGCAACAGCCGCCCGACCCCGATCGCCACCGCGAAAGCGGTCAGGCCGGTGCGCCACCAGGCCAGCCGGGTACGCTCCTCGGCCATCGTGGTCCGCTCGGTCGCGAGATCGGTCCGCTCCTCGGCCAGGGTAGTCCGTTCGGTCGCCAGACCCGCCTGAAGATCCGTCCCGCCGACACCGCGGCTTCCCGGGTCGGGCCTCATTTGTGGCTACCTCGGGGTGGGACTGTCTCGGAACCGCATCGCATCGCGATCCAAGGATATCCCCGGCCGATCAACCGTTCGGGATCTTCTTGCCCGGATTAAGCAGGTTCTTCGGGTCGAACAGCCGCTTGATCTCCCGCTCGAGACGGATCTCGGCCGGATCCAGCGCCCGCTCGACATACCCGGTCTTCATGGCGCCGATGCCGTGCTCCCCGCTGATTGAGCCACCGAGGCGGATCGCCATCTCGAAGACCTCGCCCGCCGCCCGCTCGGCCCGCTCCAGCTCCTCCCGGTCGGCGAGGTCGACCAGAAAGGTCGCGTGCAGGTTGCCGTCACCGGCGTGCCCCCAGGAGCAGGCCTCCAGTGAGTGACGCTCGCCGATCTCGAGCACCGTCTCGATCGCTTCGGCCAGACGCTCGCCCGGCACGACCACATCCTCGGAGAGCTTTCCTCCACGGGCGGCGGCGACCGCGATCGATACCCCGTCTCGCCACTGCCAGAGCCGGCCGATCTCACCCCGTTCGGTGATCAGGGTGGCTGGCGCGAGTGCCCCCCCGTCCATCGCTTCGGCCAGCTCGCCGCTGAGCCGTTCGACCTCGGCCGGATCTCCGTCCGCTTCCGCCAGAACCGCGAATCCCGGATGCCTCGGGGCGGGGAAGGGGTAGGAGCCGATCGAGGCTTCCATCGACCTTCGATCCAGGTACTCGAGCGCGGTCGGTTGAAGTCCACTGCCCATGATCATCGCGATCGCTTCGCAGCCGGACTGGACGTCGGGGTAGAAGGCGACCACGGCACCGCGGGTTTGCGGGGCCGGAACCAGGCGAAGCCAGGCGGCGGTCACGATCCCGAGGGTTCCCTCCGAGCCGATCATCAGATCGGTCAGGTCGACCGCAGCCACGTCCTTGCGGATCGGACCGCCGGTTCGGACGATCTCACCCGGGGCGACCACCGCCTCGATCCCGGTGACCCAGGCTCCGGTCACCCCGTACTTGAAGGCATGCGGGCCACCGGCGTTGGTGGCGATATTGCCGCCGATCATCGACTGCTCCGAGGCCCCGGGGTCGGGCGGGAAAAGCAGCCCGTTTTCCAGCGCAACCCGGTGGACCGTCCCGGTGGTGACCCCGGCCTCGACCTCCATCCGCCAGAGCTCGGGGGTGATCGACCGGATCCGATTGAGGCGTTCGAGGCCGATCACCACGCCACCGTCCGGGACCGCTCCCGCAGCCAGCCCGGTGCCGCCGCCACGCACGGTCATCGGCAGCTCACGTTCGTAGCAGTAGCGAAAGACCGCGGCGACCTCCTCGGTTGAACCGGGGAGGACCAGGGCGTCGGCGTGGCCGGTCACGCCCCGGTTGCTGGTTGCGTCCTGACAGGACTCGCGAAACGCAGGCCCCTCGCTGAGCACTGCGTCGGGGCCGAGCAGACCGGCAAGGTCGTCCGGCATCCCCGGGGGGGAATGGGTGCGTCCGGCTGCCTCGCTCTCACCTACGGTCAAGTCTCTCCTCGTTGCATCGGGCGGCGGTGGTCGGAACCTCCTCGCCCTCCAAGATTGTTGGTAACATGTTACCGGCTTCAGGCTACAACCGTCCGAGTCACTTCCGAGGTGGCCGGAAAAAGCCGGATTCGGGACATTCCGAAGCGGCAGACGAGGAGAGTGAAAGTGGGACTTACCGGTGGCGAGGTAATCGCCGAATACCTGATCAAGGAGAGAGTTCCGTACGTGTTCGGGATCCCCGGGCATGGCGACATGGCGCTTTTTGACGCGTTCAAGGACCGCCAGGACCGAATCGAGATCATCGGTGTCAAGCATGAGCAGGCGGCAGCCCACATGGCCGACGCCTACTTTCGTGCCTGCGGGCGGCCCTTGGCCACCCTGACCTCGATCGGCCCGGGCTCGCTCAACATCGCCACCGGCCTGGCCACCTCGTTCGTCGACTCGATCCCGCTGATCTCCTTCACCGGCGGACCCCAGACCTACATGCTGGGCAAGGGTGTCCTACAGGAACTGGAGCGTCAGCAGGACAACGTCTTCCCCCACATCATGCAGCCGATGGTCAAGCGGAACTGGGATGTCCAGCACGTTGACCTGCTCTCCGACGTGCTGCCGCGGGCCTTCAACAACATGCTTTCCGGCCGTCCCGGTCCGGTTCACATCGAGGTTCCGATGGACGTCCAGGCCGGTCTGACCGATCAGGCCGTTCCCGACCCGGCCTCCCGCCGGGCGGCCTTCGGGCGGGTCAAACCCGACCCCGACGGGATCGACGCCGCCGCGAAACGGCTGCTTTCGGCCCGCCGGCCCGTGATCCTCGCCGGCGGCGGGGTGCTCACCGCCGAGGCTTCGGCCGAACTGCGTGCGGTTGCCGAGTACCTCGACGCGCCGGTAGTCACCTCGATGATGGGCAAGGGCTCCTTCTCCGAGGATCATCCGCTCGCCGCCGAGCACACCGGCGCAAACGGCACCGCGGTCGGCAACCACATGAGCCGGAACGCAGATGTGCTGCTGGCGATCGGCACCCGGTTCGCGGAGCAGAACTCCTCCTCCTACATGGACGGGATGTCCTACTCGATCCCGCCGACCGAACTGATCCACTTCGACATCGATCCGACCGAGATCGGCAAGAACTACCCGACCGCGGTCGGTGTCGTCACCGACGCGAAGGCCGGTCTTGCCGACCTGCTCGATGCCCTTCAGGACCAGAACGGTGCCGCCGCGATCGACCGGCCCGAGTACCGGGCGGAACTGGCCGAGATGCGCCAGAAGTGGAACGAGATGATGACCGGCCGCTGGACCGACAAGCTCTCGCTCAGCCGCGTCCTCCACGGTGCCCGCGAGGTGCTGCCGCGGGAGGCGATCGCGATCGCCTCGGCCGGCCATCCGCAGATCCAGGCATTCCAGGAGTTCAAGTCCTACGAACCGCGCACCTGGCTCACCCCGGGTGGTTACTCGACGATGGGCTACACGATGCCGGCCGCGATCGGCGCCAAGCTGGCCTGTCCGGATGTGCCGGTGGTCGGCTTCGCCGGTGACGGTGATCTACAGCAGACGATTCAGGAGCTGGCGGTGGCTGCCGAAACCAACACCCCGGTGATCATCGCCTGCGTGAACAACACCGGCTGGATCTCGATCCGGGACTTCCAGCGCGGCATGTTCGGAGAGGATCGCGGTTTCCACACAGAGTTCCGCCAGCGCAAGGGCGACCAGTTCATGCCGGTCGACTACTGCGCGATCGCCAAGGCCTTCAACTGCGGGGCCGAGAAGGTGACCGAGCCGGCCGGGGTCAGCGGGGCCTTCGAGCGGGCGATCGCCTCGGACGGACCCTGCCTGATCGAGTTCGACCTCTCCCGGGATCCAGCCGAGAGCGAAGGCGTAAACAACGGTCACTGGGATCTGCCCAAGCCGGCCTACCTGCCCTGACCGAAACGCAAGCGAGAGAGGAGAGCACATGAATCACGAAACCCCGGAGCGGGATCCGAACGGAACCGCCCAGCAACTCAAGAACGAGTCCGACCGGTACGTCCTGAAGCCGATGGGGGACGTGGACATGGGCCTCGTCCGCGGCGAGGGTGTCCGGGTCCAGGATGCCGACGGCAACGAGTACATCGACGCGATCTCGGCCGAATGGGTGCTGAACCTCGGCTTCCGTCACCCCGAGATCCAGGCGGCGATGGAGGAGCAGTTCGGCAAGATCGACTACGTCTCTCCGGTATTTGAGGATGAGGCCCGGACCGCCTATGCGAAGAAGCTGGCCGAGCTCGCCCCGGGGGCCCTGGAGAAGGTGCTCTACGGGTTGTCGGGTGCCGGTGCGGTCGAGGGCGCGATGCACCTCGCGATGCGGACCACCGGCGGCACCGACTTCGTGGTGCTGGACGCCGCCTTCCATGGGCGGAGTTTCGCCACGATCGGGATGACCTACGTCAAGCCCGGAATGGTCGAGGGAGCCAACCAGGGCATCGACCGCTACCTGCCCCGGCAGATACGGGTGCCGAACTACAACTGCTATCGGTGTCCGCTCAATCTCGAGCCGGGAACCTGCGACGTCGCCTGCGCCGAGACAATCGAGTGGGCGCTCGACCGTGGCCACCTGAACGGTCCCGCCGGGGTCGTGGTCGAGCCCTTCCAGGCCAACGGTGGCATGATTCCGGCCCCGGACGGCTACCTGAAACGGGCCCACGAGATCGCCCGGAGTCACGACGTTCCGCTAATCGTTGACGAGATCCAGGGATCGCTCTGCCGGACCGGTCCGATGTACGCATCGGAGCGGCACGGGGTCGAACCGGAGATGATCATCCTCGGCAAGGCGCTCGGTGGCGGGCTGCCGCTCTCGGCAACGATCACCACCCCGGAGTACTCGCACCTACTGCCCTGGGAGTACGGCTTCACCCAGGCCGGCAACCCGATGGCCTGCGCCGCCGGGCTGGCGATGGTCGAGATCATGGTCCGCGACAACCTGGCGGACAACTCGGAGCGGATCGGATCGATGATGCTCGATCGCCTCAAGGAGATCCAGAAGGACTCAAAGCTGATCGGCGACGTCCGCGGTCAGGGCCTGATGATCGGGGTCGAACTGGTCCGTGACAAGCAGACCAAGGAGGAGGCCTTCGAGGAGACCGACATGCTGATCTCGGCCTGCCTCCGCCACGGCCTGATGATCGGCAAGACCGGTCCGGTGTTCGGTGCCAATGGCAACGTCGCCAAGTTCAAACCCGCGGTCAACGTGACCGAGGAGGAGGCCGAGGAGATGCTGGTGCTCTTCGAACGGGCACTCAAAGACGTCGAGGCGAACCTTTGAGCCTCGCCGGAAAAGGCGAAGGACCGGGCGGGATCGAAACCCGCCCGGTCTCCTTCATCGCCAACGTCGGATACGAAACATGGAGCTCCGAGGCGGTGGTCGAGTCCCTGACCGGCGCCGGATACGACTCGGTCGAGTGGACCCCGGACCATCTCGGTGCGCTCCGTTCTCCCGCCTCGGCCCTGGCCTGCCAGCAGGACCTCGTCTCGCGGCCGGAGGACGCGGTGACGATCACCCTCGGGGCGATCGAGTCCGCGTCCGCGGCCGGTATCGGGATCATCAACGTTCTCACCGGACCCAACCTGTGGGAGGACGGTGCCGACACCGGGGTTGATTCCGAGACCGCCTGGAAGCGCGCCGTGTCCGGTCTCGAACGAATCTGCGCTCACGCCACGAGAGTCGGGGTGAAGATCGCTCTGGAGCCATGCTGGGGCACGATCGTTCCGGACGCCGCCAGCGCCGACCGGATGCTGGCCGAGGTGCCGGTCTCGGTCTGCTTCGACCCGAGCCACTTCGTGATGACGGGCGACCCGATCCCGGAGCTGATCCGGCGCTGGGGGGACCGGATCGTCCACTTTCACCTCAAGGACGCCTTCGGGTCACCCGGCATGGAGGGTGAGGACTTTCACTTCTGCCTGCTCGGCGAGGGCAGGGTGCCGTGGAACGAGACCTTTGCCGCCCTGGAAGCGATCGGGTACGAGGGTGCGCTGTCGGTCGAGTTCGAGGCCTACAACTACCTCGAACAGGTGCTCGGCAACGACCCGGAGCGGGCCGCCCGGCTGGCCCGGGAACAGGTCGCGGCGCTGGTCGCCCGTCACGTGAAGAGCCGCCGCGAGACCGCCGGGGTGTCCGGTGAGTGACCCACGCAAGGTTCGGGTCGGGCTCTGCGGACTCGGCGAGATCGGCCAGGTCCACCTGGCGGCGATCACCGGTTCTGAGGATGCCGAACTCGCGGCCGTCTGCGAACTCGACGCCGATCTGGCGGCCAGTTCGGTCGGGGACGAGGTACCGGTGTTCGACTCGGCCGAGACGATGATCAGGTCCGGAATCGACGTGGTCGACATCTGCCTCCCGCACCATCTGCATGTCCCGGTGGCGGTTACCGCACTCGAGGGTGGCTGTGACGTCCTGCTGGAGAAGCCGCTGGCGATGGACCTCGCCGGTTGCGACGAGATCGCTGCCGCGGCGAAGTCCTCCGGCCGACGGGTCGGGGTCTCCCACAACCAGCTCTACTTCGCCCCCCACCGCCGTCTGCTGGAGCTGGTCCGCTCCGGAGAACTGGGTGACCTGCGGGCGCTTTATGCCCGGCTCTGGATGGGTGGCAAGTACGGGGGCTGGCGTGAGGACGCAAGCCGGGTCGGTGGCGGCTTGCTGATGGACGCCGGCGTCCACCGGATCTACATGACCCTGGCCCTCGGCGGGCCGGTCAAGGCGGTGACCGCGATCATGGACCGGCCCCGGGCCGAGGATAGCTTCACGATCCTGCTGGAGTTCAGGTCCGGCGCGACCGGGGTGGTGCAGGCCGGCTACCACGGACCGGCGGGCGTGTTCGACGACCGGCTCGACATCCAGGGATCCGAAGGGATGGCCGAGGTGCTCGGCTGTGAGGCCTTCTTCGAGGGCGACCTGCGGGCCCCGATCCAGCTCCGCACCCGCCTCGACGGGGAGTGGGTCGGTGATCCCGCGATCGGCGCCTGGGACGTCTCGGTCATCGACTCGGTTCAGGCAGCACTGGCCTCTTTTGCTGCCGGGGAGGAGCCGGAAACCGGGCTTGAGGCGGGCCGGGATGCGGTGGCACTGATCGAGGCCGCCTATCGTTCAGCCGAAGAGAGTCGCAGGGTCGAGCTTGGAGAACTGGACAGTTGAGGTCGGGTTGCAGGAGATAAAGCCGGAATCGAGTCTTACCGATCGCGCCCGCGACTCAATTCGGGAAGCGATCATCAGCGGCCAGCTTGAGCCGGGATCGCTGCACTCGGTGCAGGCCCTGGCCACGGTGTTCAACGTTTCGAGGACCCCGGTCCGGGAGGCACTGATCGACCTGGCCGGTGCCGGGATGGTCCAGTTCGAGCGGAACCGCGGGGTGCGCATCCTCCAGACCTCGGTCCGGGATCTCGAGGAGATCCTGGTGATCAGGGTGCTGCTCGAGGTTCCCGCTGCCTGGCGTGCGGCCGGACTGATCACGGCACCGGAACTTGAGCGGCTGCGTCGGGCGCTGACGGCGATGGAGGAGGCCGCGGCGATGGACGACGAGACCGGGATGATGTCCGAGGACAGGCGTTTCCACGAGATCATCAACCTCGCTTCCGGCAACGCCCGGCTGGCTTCATACGTCGATTCGCTGCGTGACCTGATCCTCACCAGGGGGGTCTCCACGGTTGATCGAACCCGTTCGATCAAGGAGGTGGTGGACGAACATCACGGGATCCTCGACGCGATCGCAGATCGGGATGCCGACGGCGCCGCCGCGGCGATGAAGGCCCACCTGGTCTCGACCGCATCCCTGCTGCTTCACCAGGAGGCTGGCCGTGACTTCGGGGCCGGCCTCGGATGGGAGGGACTCGTGGTCGGCAACGGGCAGGGTCCGCTCGCCTTCGCCGGAGGGTTGGCGGCGGCCGACGATCAAACTGAAAGGACTGGAGATGAGTGATTCCGTGACGGCCGGGACCGTCAAGAGCTTCAACCCGTACGACCCCGCCGAGGTGGTGACCGAGCTACCGGTGACCGGGCCGGACGAGGTCGAACGGGCGCTGTCCCTCGCGGTCGAGGCCCAGCCGGCCTGGGCAGCCGATGCACCGGGCCGCTCGGCAGCCCTCGGTCGTCTGGCCGAACTGGTCGGCTCCCGCAAGGAGCAGTTCGTGGATCTGATGGTTCGCGAGGTCGGCAAGCCGGTGCCCGAGGCTGCCGGTGAGGTCGACCGGGCAGTGGCGATCCTCCGGTACTACTCGCAGGTGGCCCTGGACTCGAACGGGGAGACCTATCCGGGGTCGACCCCGGGGGCACAGGTATTGGTTCGGCGTGATCCGGTCGGGGTGGTGATGGCGATCTGCCCCTGGAACTTTCCGCTGGCAATCCCGCTGTGGAAGGCCGCCCCGGCACTGGCTTACGGCAACGCGGTCCTGATCAAGCCGGCCGGGGTGGCGATCGCGGTAGCCGATCTCCTGTCCGAACTGGCGGCGGAAGCCCTGCCGGCCGGGACGTTCGCACAGCTCCGGATCGACGGTCGCCGGGCCGGTGACCTGCTGGACGACCCGCGGATCGCCGCGGTCACCTTCACCGGATCGACCGCGGTCGGTCTCTCGGTCGCGGAACGGATGGCGCGACGGGGCGCTCCGGCCCAGGCCGAGATGGGCGGCCAGAACGCGGCCGTGGTACGGGCAGACGCGGATCTTGACCGGGCCGCGGACGCGATCGTTTCGGGAGCGATGGGTTTCGCCGGACAGAAATGCACCGCGACCCGCCGGGTCGTGGCCGTGGCCGAGATCGCCGATGAACTCGAGGCGAAGCTGATCGAACGGGTCGAGACGCTCGGGGTCGGGGACCCGGCCGCCGACGGAGTGGCCGTCGGTCCGCTGATCGACGCCACCTCGGCCGGGGACTTCGAGCGGGCCGTCGCCGCGGCCATCGAGGCGGGCGGGCTCGAGCTGGCCCGGGCCGGTAACCCTGCGGCGGAGGGCGGGGGCCACATGGTCCGTCCCGCGCTGATCCGCCAGGACGACCCGCAGGCCGAGGTGAATCAGGAGGAGACCTTCGGCCCGCTGCTCACCCTGATCCGGGTCGAGGACGACGAGCAGGCGATCGCCGCCGCCAATGCCACCCGCTACGGGCTGACCGGAGCGGTACACGGGCGCGATCTCGGTCAGGCGACCGAACTCGCCTCCCGGCTCGAGTGCGGGCTGAAGCGAGTCAACGCCCCGACCCCGGGGGTCGACTACTACGCCCCGTTCGGCGGCGAGGGGGCCTCCAGTTTCGGCCCTCGCGAGCAGGGCCGCGCCGCCGCCGAGTTCTTCACCCGGAGCTCAACCACCACAGTTCTCCCCGGCTGAGCCGGACCTGCCCCGAAGCCGGCCGGCTCGGCAAGGGTGGGGCCCGTAGGTGTCACATGCGATACCGGTTGGCCCCACCGGGCTGATTCTCTTGGTGGTGGGGCCCGTAGGTATCCGCGGGGATACCGGTTGGCCCCACCCCTGAGTGGAGTTCAGTCCTGGGCCGGGTCGAGTACGCCGAGGAGCTGGGTCACGCGGCAGACCAGGAGGCGCTCCTCGTCGACCTCCACCCAGTTGCCGGCCGAGGCCGGAAAGACCACGTGATCACCGGGCTTCACCGGCATCTCGATTCCGGCCGCCTTCCACCAGTCCACTCCCTGCCCGACCGCCAGCACGATTCCGTGCTGGGGCGGGGGTTCCGAGGTGCCGGGCGGCACCACCAGCCCGGAAACCCGCATCCGGTCCGGTTCAAGCTCCTTGATCACGACCTGGTCAAAAAGCGGGCGAAGGTAGTGCTTGGCCATGGAACGAAGAGTATTCGCTGCCCGGCTAGCGACGTTTCTTGTGACGCTTGGCCTTCCTGACCTTCTGTTTGAAGACGACGGTCTTCCTCGTGGTTCGAGATTCGGTCCACTCCGAGGTGAAGCTGACAGCCAGCCGGACCTTCGCGCTCCCTCGCCGCTTGAGCTGCTTCTTCACCTTCCTGGTCGGAGCCAGCTTCAGGGTGACCGTCTTCCGTCTGGCGGTGCTCCGGGCCGAGGTTTTCTTCACTCCACCCTGCTTCAAGGTGACCAGGCCGGCACCGATGGTGGTCACCCGGACGGTGGCGGTGCCATTTTTCTGGTTCAGTTTCAGCCGGCCGAGTTTCGGGGCCGGTGAAGCGGACCTTCCCTGCGTGAACCAGATCGGGGTGGAGTAGGCCTCGGTGATCATGGCCAGGGGGGAGGGTCCGTACTTGCGGGAGAGCTGGAATCCGTAGCGGGCGGTGCGGTCCCCGACGTAACTGGCGGTGAAGTCGTTGCCGGTCACGTCGAAGGTCTTCGCCGGGACACCGTCACGGATCACGGTGAGCTTCCAGTCGCCCGGCCGCGGATTGGTGGCGGCGCCCTTGACCCGGAACGACAGCCGGAGTTCCCGGCCCTTGACCGAGTGGCCGGCGATCGCCCTGTAGCCCTCCGGGGTGGCGGCGGTCATCAGCACATCCGGAGTGTCGGCACCGAAAACCTTGGCGTAGGTCTGGCCGGCTCGAACCGCGTCCCTGATCCCGCTTGGCGAGAGCTGCTTCGCGTAAACCGCGGTCGCGCCCTGCCCGATCACCGGGTCGGTTCCGATTCCGTAGCCTGCCCCGGCGCGGTGGTCGTCGCTGGAGCCCACTGCCGCAATGTGGTCTCCGGCCGCGAGGCGCTCCTCGTAAAACCGGATCGCCAGAGGAGTGAACGGATTCGGAACCGGGGTCGTGTCCGGGGCTCCGTGGTTGAGGTCGGCGATTCCGTTGGCGACCTCCATCGCGTCGATGTCCCCGTAGCCGGTCTGCTGGTCGGTGAAGGTCCAGCCGCAGCCACGGCAGGAGGCGGGGGCCGACCGGAAGGTCTCCGGGTGGTTCTGCTGCCCCCAGCCTCCGAGCCGGTCGATCTCGGGAAAGATGCTTGAGGGCTCGTTCGCGTTCGGCACGTCGGTCAGGTCACCCTGATCGAGCGTGAACGGCCCCGGCCCGCTCGGCTTCGGGAAGCGGCGGATCGGGTTGGTCCGGAAGTCGGCCATCCGGCTCGCGCCCTGACTGTTGATGTGGCCGTTGTAGGTGGTGATCTCGCTACCGGGGATCACCAGCTTGCCCGGGTACTGGTAGCGCTCGGCGCCGAGCAGCTGCCGTGAAACGTCGTTGTTGTGATCGACCATGTCGACGAAGTCGAGGCCGGCACCCAGCTTCGGCTGGCCCGGCACGATCGGGGCGAAGGCGAGATCGAGGCTCTCCTTCATCAGTGCATTGCCCGGCTCCTGCTCACCGTGAACGTGAACGTCACCCTGATACCAGCCCGGCTTCGGGTTGGCGATCCGGGGCTGCCACGGTTCCGGCTGGAAGGGATCGTTCGACCATGAAGTGTTGGTGCTCGGGGTGATTCCGAGCTTCCACTCGATTCCCCCGGGCGGGATCCAGCCGCCCCCGAACTCGACCGCCCAGATGCCGTCCGGGATCGGCCCGGGCCGGTAGCCGCGGCTGGTCCGGCCGGGAACGTAGGCCTTGCGATCGAGTCCGTAGGTCGCTTCGTTCGAGAAGCCGTTCTCGCCGATCCCGATCATCCGGGTGGCCGAACCGCTCCAGCCTCGCAACTCGTCCATCGTCCAGTTGGGAATCTCGGGTGTCTTCGGCCCGTACACCCCGAGGTCCAGGGTCGGGGTCACGTCACTGCCGACCAGCTTCGAGTAGCAGTAGCGAATCCGCATCCCCTTGGTGCCGATCGCCACGTCGAATGGAATCTGCATGTAGTCCTGGTTCACGGCGTCGGTCAGGGTGCCTTCGTAGACCACCTCGTCGGCGGGGTTCACCCCGTCATTCACGGCTCCTCCCTGAACCGGACTGGTCGGCAGGCTGCAGGCGCCGGCAACCGCAGCCGGCACCAGGATCAGCCCGGTCAGCGCGGCAAGGAACAGGGTCAGTTTCAGACGGAGCAAACGCGGCGGGATTCCCATACATCGAAGTCAACACCATTGACGCACCTCCGATGCGGAAACCGGCCCTCCGGGACCGGTCTGGTCGGCCCGCCGGCAGATGGGGCTGGTTCGGAATCCGGGGAGGTCTCGCAATCCGAACCTCAGATCTGGCGTGACGTTGTGGATCCGGCCGGGTTGCGCAACCATTGGCGGAGCGGGCGAACCAGCCCGGACGGAACCATCCGAATGACCAGACGGAAGCGAAAAACCGAGCCCGGCGAGACCGGGGAGGACCTGCCGGAAGACACCCGGGAGATGTGGACCGTTGCCGGACCCTCCGGGCCGGACGGGCCCGGAGGAGGTGGCAGCTCCGGCGACGCCGAAATCCCGGGTGGGGCCGATGAGGACCGGATTGAGAACGAGACTGGCGAATCCGACGAGTTCGGGGAGCCTCCGGATCAAGCCGGAGTCGACTGGACCGAGGGGGAGAATCCGGAGGACGGGTTCTACGAGGATGAAGCCGACTGGACCGAGGACGACCCGGTCGATGACGACGAGGAACCGTACGACGAGGAACCGTACGACGAGGATCCCGAGACGGCGGACGACGCCTGGATCGAGGAGGAGCAGCCCGAACCGGCCGGATCCCCGGGAACCGAGCGGCGACGATCGGTCCGCGACCGGCTGGAGGCGATCCCGTGGCCGGATACCCCCGATCCGGATCCGCGCCATCTGCTGGCCGGGGTCGCGGTCGTCGCGGTCGCGCTGGCGGTCGGCTTCGGTGCCTACCAGCTCGGCCGGGACAGCGGACCGGATCTCGACACCGCCCGGATCCAGGGTGAAGCAGCAGGACGGCAGGCGGGCGCGATCGAAGGCGCCTCCACCGGCTACCCGGCCGGCTACCGCAAGGGTCGGGAGAAGGGGTTCGGACGGGCCTACCGGAGGGCCTACCGGATCTACTACAGAAGGGCCTTCGAGCAGGCGGGGCTCGATGTGCCGGGTGAGGGCGAGATCGAGGTCCCCGAACCGTGAGTGGCCGGAGGCAGACAACCTGGCTGGCCGCGTTCTCGCTGCTCCTGCTCACAGCGCTTGGTGGATACCTGATCGGGTCCGGAGGGGCGGTGGGCAGAAGTGAGGCCGACCAGGCCCGGGAGGAAGCCTTCCGGCAGGCCCGCGACCGGACCACCGGCAACGTCGCGCGCATCGCGGCAAGGCGTGGCTACCGGGCCGGGATGAAACGCGGCAGGGTGGCCGGGACGCAACTCGGCGAACGGGAAGGGATGAGGTTCGGGGCAGGCACCGCTTCGCTTCAGGCTGTCGACCAGGAGATCGGGGCGGCCCGGGCCGCTGCCGCTGCCGCCCGGTCCGAGATCAGCGCCCGCCAGGCCAACTGCGGTGTGGTGGCCAAAGCCCCCGACTGGTGTCCGACCGCCGACGAACTGGCCGCCTGGCGGGCGACGGTAGAGGCCGCCCGCCAGGCGGCCAAGCCTCCGGAGGAAGACGGTCGTGAAGGCCGCTGAACCGGGGACAACTGCCGTCAGGACGGTCGTCACCGTCGTCAGCGTGATGGTGGTCGTGATCGCAGCGGCGATCGGGCTGGCCCTGGCCCCCGACCGGCCTGACCCGGGATCGGCTGCGGCCACGGACGAGGAGGCTGCCGCAAGGGTCCGCGCGGAAACCGTTCGGGAGGTCGCTGCCGGATCTGCCGAGAGAGGTTTTCGTGACGGGCTCGCGGCCGGACTCCGTCACGGCCGCATGACCGGCCGGCGGACCGGCCGTACCGACGCCGAGTTCGCGATCGCGAAACAGGCCGCCGCCTCCGCCCAGGCCGAAGCTGCCTCCGCCCAGGCTGAACTTTCCGGAATGTCGGCGGCCCCGCCGAGCCCCTGAAGACGGCCAGCCGTTCCCGCGGCCGAGGCGAACGCCGGGACCCCCGGGTCGGCCCCGGTCCTCCGGCAGAGTGATGAAGATCACATAACGGTCGTCCGGGTGGTTTCCGGGGTGGTCCCGGCGGGAAAGTGGCTCCGGTTGCCAAAAGTACGAAATCCCACGCCAGAACTGGGATTTCGGGCTTAGGTCAACCTCATTCGAAGGGTGCGGGGATCTACTTGCCGGGGTCCCGTCGCGGGCTCTATATTCCGGTCAAACAAGGCCCGAAAACCAAGGAGGACCTTCTTGAAGGTTTCAGTCCTCGACGCACCCCCCACCAGCCAGGAAGGCCACCATGAGTGATCGCAACTCCCTTCTCAGGGCGCGTCAGTTCTTTTCTCCCGAGAAGTCCGCCGAAGGCTGGAGCGAGATCTCCTCGCGTCCCCGTGGATGGGAACAGGGTTATCGGGACCGCTGGCAACACGACCGGGTGGTGCGTTCCACCCACGGCGTGAACTGCACCGGCTCCTGTTCCTGGAAGATCCACGTCAAGGACGGGCTGGTCACCTGGGAGACCCAGCAGACCGACTACCCCTCCAACGGCTCGGAGACACCGGACTACGAGCCCCGCGGCTGCCCCCGCGGGGCCTCCTTCTCCTGGTACGTCTACTCGCCGCTGCGGCCGAAGTTCCCCTACGTCCGGGGTGAACTGCTGTCCATGTACAGGGAGGCCCGCCAGCATCTGGGTGACCCGGTAGACGCCTGGGCCTCGATCGTCGAGGACCCGGAAAAGGCCAGGGCCTACAAGTCACGCCGGGGCAAGGGCGGCTTCCTCCGGGCGAGCTGGGCCGAGGTAACCGAGATCGCCGCCGCCGCCCACGTCTACACGGTCAAGCAGTACGGCCCCGACCGGGTGATCGGGTTCAGTCCGATCCCGGCGATGTCGCAGGTCTCCTACGCGGCAGGCACCCGGTTTCTGTCGCTGATCGGTGGAGTGCCACTCAGTTTCTACGACTGGTATGCGGACCTGCCGCCGGCCTCCCCGCAGGTCTGGGGCGACCAGACCGACGTGCCGGAATCGGCCGACTGGTGGGACGCCTCCTACCTGATCATGTGGGGGTCGAACATTCCCCAGACCCGCACCCCGGACGCCCACTTCATGACCGAGGCCCGTTACCGCGGCCAGAAGACGGTCGTGGTTTCACCCGACTACGCCGGGAACACCAAGTTCGCCGATCAGTGGCTGCCGGCCACCGCCGGCTCCGATGCGGCGATGGCGATGGCGATGGGGCACGTGATCCTGAAGGAGTTCTTCGTCGATCGCGAGGCGGAGTACTTCGGAGAGTACGCCCGCCAGTTCACCGATCTGCCCTTCCTGGTCGAACTTGAGGATCACGGCGACGGCACCGTTCGTGGCGGGGCGATGCTCCGTGCCACCGAGCTCGGCGAGGATGGCGAGAACGCCGAGTGGAAGACCGTTCTGATCGACTCCAGGACCAATCAGCCGGTGGTCCCCAACGGAACCATCGGTGAACGCTGGGGCGAAGAGGGCGAGGGCAAGTGGAACCTCGACCTGGACGGGATCGAACCGGCCCTCACGCTGCTGGGCAGTCACGAGGAGCTGGTCGAGATCACCCTGCCCCGCTTCGATGGCGGTGAGACCGAAGGCGGAGTGACGATGGTGCGTGGTGTCCCCGCCCGACGGGTGGGCGGCAAGCTGGTCACCACGATCTTCGATCTGACCCTCGCCCAGTACGGAGTCCACCGGGATGGCCTCCCGGGCACCTGGCCGCGGGGTTACGACGATCCGGCCGAGCCGTACACCCCGGCCTGGCAGGTGGATCACACCGGGGTCGATGCCGGCCTGGTCGAGCAGGTTGCGCGTGAGTTCGCCGAGAACGCGGAAAAGACCCGCGGACGATCGATGATCGTGCTGGGCGCCGGGGTAAACCACTGGTACCACGCCGATCAGACCTACCGTTCGATTCTCTCGATGCTGCTGTTCTGTGGCTGCCAGGGGGTGAACGGTGGTGGCTGGGCCCACTACGTCGGCCAGGAGAAGGTGCGTCCGATCTCCGGCTGGCAGACCCTCGCCTTCGCGCTCGACTGGAACCGCCCGCCGCGCCATCAGGCGGCGACCCCGTTCTGGTATCTCGCCACCGACCAGTGGCGCCACGGAACTCGCGGTCCGGATGATTTCGTCTCCCCGGCCGGTCCCGGCAAGCTCGATGTCAAGCACATCGTGGACGCGAATGCGAAGGCGGTCCGGATGGGCTGGACCCCGTCGGCCCCGTCGCTTGATCGCAACCCGCTGGATCTCGCCGACGAGGCGAAACAGGCCGGGTTGGAACCGGCCGAGTACATCGTCGACGAGCTCAAGGAGGGGCGCCTCAATTTCGCCTGCGAGGACCCGGACGACCCGGCCAACTTCCCCCGGGTGCTGAACCTGTGGCGGGCCAACCTGTTGGGCTCATCAAGCAAGGGGCACGAGTACTTCCTCAAGCATCTGCTGGGAACCGACAGCGCGGCCCGCGGCGACGAGACCCGGCCGGACCGTCGCCCCGAAGAGGTCAAGTGGCATGACGAGGCGCCCGAGGGCAAGCTCGACCTCTTCATGACGATCGACTTCCGTATGAACGGCTCCTGCCTCTACTCGGACATCGTCCTGCCGGCCGCGACCTGGTACGAGAAGCACGACATCTCCAGCACCGACATGCATCCCTTCGTCCACCCGTTCAACGCGGCGATCCCGCCGCCCTGGGAGGCGAAAACCGACTGGGATGCCTTCAACCTGATCGCCCGGAAGTTCTCCGAGCTGGCCGGGAAGCATCTCGGCACCCGCACCGACGTGGTGGTCGCACCGCTGCTTCACGACACCCCCGAGGAACTGGCCCAGCCGGGTGGCGTGGTCCGGGACTGGAAGCAGGGCGAGTGCGAACCGATCCCGGGTGAAACCATGCCGAAACTGATTCCGGTCGAACGGGACTACACAGCGGTCGGCGAGAAGATGAACGCGCTCGGCCCGCTGGTGGAGAAGGTCGGGATCGGGGCCAAGGGAGTCAGCTGGAAACCGGCGATCGAGGTCGACGAACTCCGGCAGCGAAACGGCACCGTCCTCGAAGGTGCCGGTGCCGGACGACCCGCGATCGAGACCGACATCGACGCCGCCGAGGTGATCCTCGCGCTCTCCGGCACCACCAACGGCCGGATCGCGATGGAGTCGTTCAAGACGCTGGGCGAGAGAACCGGCAAGGACCTGACCGTGATCGCGGAGGAACACGTCGACCAGAAGATCGAGTTCCGGGATCTTCGGGTTCAGCCCCGCAAGGTTCACGCCTCGGCCGAGTGGTCGGGGATGGAGTCCCGGGAGCGGCGGTACTCACCGTTCACTTCGAACATCGAGCACCTGATCCCGTTCCGGACCCTGACCGGCCGGCAGAGCTTCTACGTGGACCACGAGTGGATGCTCGAGCTCGGCGAGGGCCTGCCCGCGTACCGACCGCCGGTCCGGGCCGGCAATCTCACCAAGCTGCGGGGATCACCCGATCAGGATGATGCGCTCGAGATCGAGGTCCGGTTCCTGACCCCGCACTCGAAGTGGTCGATCCACTCCGAGTTCCAGGACAACCTTCACATGCTGACCCTGTTCCGGGGTGGCCCCGCGATGTGGATCTCGGAACAGGATGCCGAGCGGGTCGGGGTGAAGGACAACGACTGGCTCGAGGTCTACAACGTCCACGGGGCGGTTTCCTGCCGGGCGGTGGTGTCGCGGCGGGTTCCCGACGGGATCGCGCTCTTCTACCACTCGCAGGACCGGCATGTGAACGTGCCCGTCTCGGAGGTCAGTGGACTGAGGGGTGGCACCGACAACTCGCTCACCCGGATTTCGATGAAGCCGACCCACATGATCGGGGGCTACGCCCAGCTCTCCTACGGCTTCAACTACTACGGCCCTTGCGGCACCCAGCGGGATCAGCTGATCTTGATCCGCAAGCGCCAGGAGGAGGTGCGTTACCAGTGAAGATCCGGGCCCAGATGGGCATGGTCATGAACCTCGACAAGTGCATCGGGTGCCACACCTGCTCGGTCACCTGCAAGAACGTGTGGACCAACCGGCGGGGAACCGAGTACGTCTGGTTCAACAACGTCGAAACCAAGCCGGGGCGCGGCTACCCGGTCGACTACGAGGACCAGGAGAAATGGAACGGCGGCTGGGAGCTGGACCGCAGGGGCAAGCTCAAACTGAAGGCCGGTGGCCCACTGAAGAAGCTGGCCAACATCTTCTCCAACCCGGACCTGCCTGAGCTGGATGACTACTACGACCCCTGGACCTACGACTACGACAAGCTGATCTCCTCCCCGGCCGCCGACCAGCAGCCGGTGGCCCGGCCCAAGTCGCAGGTGACCGGAAAGGACATCGACCTCCAGTGGGGCCCGAACTGGGATGACGACCTCGCCGGCTCGGCCGAGTTCGCCGCCAACGACCCGAACTTCCGCCACATCCAGGAGGAGGTGAAACAGGGATTCGAGGACACCTTCATGATGTATCTGCCCCGGATCTGCGAGCACTGCATCAACCCGTCCTGTGTCGCCTCCTGCCCCTCCGGCGCGATGTACAAGCGTGAAGAGGACGGGATCGTGCTGGTCGACCAGGACGCCTGCCGCTCCTGGCGGTTCTGTGTTTCCGGCTGCCCCTACAAGAAGGTGTACTTCAACTGGAACACGGGCAAGGCCGAGAAATGCAACTTCTGTTTCCCCCGGATCGAGGCGGGGCTGCCGACCGTCTGCTCGGAAACCTGTGTCGGCCGGCTCAGGCACCTCGGTGTGGTGTTGATCGACACCGACCGGGTCGAGGCCGCGGCCTCGGTCGAGAACGAGCATGACCTGCTGGACGCCCAGCTTGACCTGATGCTCGATCCCGATGACCCCGAAGTGCGTGAACAGGCGCTTCGCGACGGCATCCCGGCCGACTGGATCGACGCCGCCTCCTACTCGCCGGTCTACGCGATGGCCAAGAAGTGGCGGATCGCCCTGCCGCTTCACCCGGAGTACAGGACCCTGCCGATGGTCTGGTACGTGCCGCCGCTTTCACCGATGGAGTCGGTCGGCAAGCAGCTGATCCGGGAGGGTGACGAGGACGACGCGCAGAACATCTTCGCGGCGATCGACGAGATGAGGATTCCGATGGACTATCTGGCCAGCATCCTCTCGGCCGGGGACGTTGCCCCGGTTCGCCGTTCACTCGAACGCCTGGTGGCGATGCGGCGCTACATGCGCGACATCAACCTCGGAAACGACGCCCGCCCCGAGATCGCCACCGACGCCGGCATGGAACCGCACGAGCTGGAGGCGATGTTCCGGATGGTGGCGATCGCCGACTACGACGACCGCTACGTGATTCCGAAGCGGCACGGTGAGGTCTCCGAGGGGGCCTTCATCGACCAGGGTTCCTGCGGGATCCAGTTTGCCAACGGCGCACCGGTTCCCGGCCTCGCCGGGCAGACCGGGGTGAACGCCCCCGAT